>CAMOOV010000133.1 GCA_946621745.1 uncultured Ruminococcus sp. | reverse complement strand
GTCAACCGAATCGGCTGGCGGTTTTTCTATGCCCGTGCAGGGAAAGCAGCTCAGTCTGTTCGGCATGGAGGACGAGCCGGAGGAAGTCGATGAAAAGACACAGCTTCTGCGTGATGATCTCGGTCGCGGCTCCGGTTTTGTGAACGGTAAACTGCGCATTGCAGAATACTTTAAACAGCATCAGCCAACTGACAAAGAGTTTGCCGTATTTCTCGAGAAAGAATATGGGATCGGCGGCCATTCCGGTCCGGATATGGCGGATGTGAGCTATGACAGCAAGGGCATTCATATTATTTCCGCAGATAAGAAAGGCAATTATCGCTATACATGGACGCAGGCGGCAAAAGAAATCCGCGGCATGATCGAACGCGGTGAATATATTACGCCGCAGGATGTTTATGATGCGGTTGACCATGCGCTGTATTATCTGCGGGAGGTTGCGCGTCTGGATGACAGGGAGCGCGATTGGTATACTGACGATCTGAAAAAGCTGCGCAATCATCCGCTGCTGTCCGATGCCGGAAAAGCACGGATTGACGCATTTTTATCACCGGAAAAGGCAGCGGTGTTGTCCCCTGCCGCAAAGTACATCATGAACGAGGACAATATGCCGATGTTCGTTGACCGCATGGTTGCCCGTGATGAAATGGACGAGATTGCACAACGGATTCTGGATAACGGCGAGGATGCTGCGGCGGTTGCGCAGGATTTTGTGGATGCATCCAGATACATCATTTCCGACCATGAAACCTTTGAGGCGGCGACATTCGCCGCCAAAAAAGATACCGAGGGTATCACCATTACCGCAGAGCCGGATTCTGCGCATCCGTTCAGCGTATCGTACAGCTGGGAACAGATCGGCGAATTCTTCCGGACAGCGACACAGCTTCACCGTGATGTGGAGCGTGAAGCAGAGGAAGCGTGGGAGCGCGATGTCGCCGAGAACATGGAAGCCTATGACGCGCTTGATCATCATCGTGATGTTTACCTGAAAGATATCCGCAAAACGGAAGATCCCCTGAAAGGATATATCTCGGATGCGCGAAAACAGGAATTCTATAACTACCGCCTGCACTTCGATCCGGATCAGGGGTATCTGCTCATGGCGGACAGCGACAAGGACGATGACCTGATTATCCGGAATTTCACGATGGTGAACAGTCAGATTGTGCTGCACGGCGTAAAGGAAATGGGCTTTGAAGTGACCGGAGTGGAACCGGCGTTCACATATGATCTGTATCAGATGAAGTCCGGAGAGGAACATCATTTTCACCGTTTTGAAAGCATGGAATCCAACAGATACGCACACCTGACACATGAGGATTATGACCTTGTGTATTCCGGCGATTTGCGCGAGATTGCCGGTGACACAATTCAGCAAAAGCTGGATATGCTGTTTCAGAAATTCAATGTCGATCATCCGGCTGATTTCAAGGGACGGTCTATGAGCACAAGTGATGTGGTCGTGGTGACCGAGGGCAGCGGAAAAACGCCGTATTATGTCCAGCCTGCCGGTTTTGAGGTCATGCCATACTTCTTCGCACACAAAGCAGACCTGATAGACATCAAATTCACCGGCAATCCGAAAGGATTTAACGCGATCAAGGTCGCTGCGCGGTCGGATTCCTTTGAGGACACCGGAGAAACGAATATGCTGATTGCGGACACTCCGGTATTCTATGCGCGTCTTTCCGAGAACGCGGCGCTTACTGATGTGCAGAAAGTTATCCAGACAGCGCAGGAAAACGGCTGCTACCTGACCGGTGATTCAGTTGCATATCTGACTGAGCGCTTTGGTGTAGACTTCATGCCGGAGATGCCGCCGGTTGACACTGTCTTCTCGATTCCGGATTCTGAGAAAACAGTTGATCTTGCCGCAGTCGGGCATTATACCATGACAAACACCTACGATCAGTATGAGGGCGGCATCGACAGCGACGGACACGAGCGAAAGGACAACTTTTCGCAGCAGTCGGAATCGTATACCTACACTTATCTCGGAAACGGGATTGTTGAGGAAGAATATTCATCTTCAACGCAGGATTTCCCGTCAAGTCCGCTGCATTACAATCTCTATGACAGCGAGCAGCGTGAACGGCTCGTGCAGGGTATGCTGGAATTTGCCCGGCAATCCGAAAATCTGACTACGCACATTGAACCGAAACAGCAGACCGCATCGGAACGAAACTATGTGCTTGTCCTGAACGATAACGACCATGCAATTCAGTTCGGCGAGGTTTACGATTCGCTGGAAGTTGCGCAGGATGCAGGAAACGATGCGATTCACGGCGGTCAGGCAATCGGCTATGCGGTTCTGAACCGGCAGGAACAGAAGGTCGAAGTCTATGACAGCGATTTTCCGACAAGCGGTGTATTCAGTCAGGAAGTATATGAAAACAGCCCGTTCCAGATTCTCACAGTACATACCGCCGCACCGATGACACCGGAACCGCAGAAGAAAGGGCGTCCGACCAGAGCAGAAAAGCTCTATAAAATGTTCGCGGAGATGTATCCGGAAATTGTCAGCGGTGAGCATGAATATGAGCGGTATGAAGATCCGGATGGAGCGGATTCTGGGTTTGAGCCTTTGGCGGTGGAAAATCACGGCGGCGGACAGTATTCGTGGTCAACCTTCTACTTCCAGGAAGGCGAACTCATGGCAGATCCGGATTTCTGCTTCCTGCTTGATCACGAAAACAAGCGCATGGAAATTCTGTCATTCCAGACGGACGGCGTTCCGTCCTACGGAACCATGTACGAATGCTGCATTGACGATACGGGCAATGTGGATGAGCGGCTACGTGCAGAACTGGAACAGACCTTCCTGCAAAACCTGAAAAATGCACGTGATGTCGGTCGGCAGCTTGTGCGTTACACCGACAAGGAAGGCAGGGACATTACGATTGAACCGAACGATGAGCCTGAACCGGAACAGCCTGAAATCACAGATCCTTCGGCACAGTACCGTGCGGTACTGAACGCCTTTTCCGAAAAGCACAATCTCGGTGAACTGAATGTGCAGCAGGACGGACGCGGCAGAGCAACGATTTATGAGCGCTTTGCTGACGGCAAGGATTTGCAGCTTTTCATGGTATATCCGAATAACGCCAGCCCGGATGCCCTGCAATCTGAACTTGACAGCTATGAGCGGACAATGGACTACCGCGGCGACAAGATCGAAAATGTCTCCCGCAGACAGGCATATATCCAGATTCAGGGACAGTCGGAGCTCCCGCCTGTTCCTGATGTTCTGCCGGAGATTGTCTATGCCGCTGATCCGCGCGGAAAGCTCCATGACAACATTGCGGCGCTCCGCGAGCTTCACCGTCTGCGGCAATGCGAGGAAAACGGTGAGCCGCTGTATACGAAGCAGCGCAGCAATGACCACAGCAAGGAAGTCTCGGACATGACGCTGCGGCGGTATTCCGGCTGGGGCGGACTGGCAGATGTTTTCGACGAAACGAAGGACAGATACGATTATGACAGAAGCCAGCTCCACCGCTATCTGACCGATGACGAATATAAGGCAATACGTGCCAGCGTCACCGATGCCCACTATACGCCGCAGGTTGTGGTGGATGCGATGTGGTCAGCGGTGCAGAGCATGGGACTTGACCGTGATTCCCGCATTCTGGAACCGTCTTGCGGAACCGGCAACTTCATCAGCAGAATGCCGCACAGCATCGGCAACGGCGGTGTGGCCGGCGTGGAGATCGACAGCATCACGGCAGAGATAGCCTCCCGCCTGCATAATGACCGCGACAATGTGAAGATCATGAACTGCGGCTTTGAGCGCTCCGGACTGCCGGACGGCAGCTTTGACCTCGCAATCGGCAATGTGCCGTTTGGCGATTATAAAATGAACGATCCCGATTACGCTCAGGACTGGCTGATTCATGACGCATTCTTTCGGAAGGCACTCGACAAGGTTGCGCCCGGCGGTGTGGTTGCATTTATAACATCGTCGGGTACAATGGACAAGAAAACATCAAAGGTGCGCGAGTATCTGGCATCACAGGCGGAGCTGGTCGGGGCGATTCGTCTCCCGAACACGACCTTTGCAGAAGCCGGAACGGGCGTGACGGCGGACATCATCTTCCTGAAAAAGCGGGAAGCGCCGCTTCCTGTTCATGAAGCAAAGCCGGACTGGTGCTATACCGCTGAGACGGAAGACGGTCTGCGGATCAACAGCTATTTCGTACAGAACCCGAACATGATTCTCGGCACGATGCGGAAAACCGGATATTTCGATCGCTTAACCTGCGATCCGAAACCCGAAACCACGCTGAAAGAACAGCTTCAGGAAGCGATCCAAAGCCTGAACGCAAAGATTACAATAACCCGTCGAAATGCAGCGGCAAAGGCACGACAGGAGCAGATCGAACCGTGGGGTAAGGACTATTCTTATCATGAAAAAGACAGCAAGGTCTATTACCGGCAGGGCGAACACATGGATCAGGTCAAAGGCAATACCGCGGAGCTGAACCGTGTGAAGCAGCTCATTGAAATCCGCACATTGACGCGCACGCTGCTGGATAAGCAGAAAACAAACATCATCGACGAGGCGCTCACACCGCTCCGCGAAAAGCTCAATGAACTCTATGATGCGTATGTCAAGGAGAACGGCGCGCTGAGCTTGGCGGAAAACAAAAAGCGGTTCGGGCGCGATGCGGATTATCCGATTCTGCAATCGCTTGAAAACTATAATGCGCAGACGCAGACTTATGAGAAGGCAGACATTTTCTTCCGGCGCACGGTCAGCCCTGTGCAGGAAATCAAGACGGTTGAGACATTGGATGAGGCGTATCAGGTGTCGCTCGACCGGCGCGGCAAGCCGGATATTCCGTATATGGCGGCACTGCTGCAAAATACAGAGCCGGACATGGAACCGAAACAGCTCATGGAGAAGATTCAGCGCGATTTGCTGACAGCGGGGCTCGTATTCCTCGATCCGGAAAAGGGAATCCCCGGACAGCCTTTTTCATCGGTGACTGACCGTTCGGAGTATCTGTCCGGAAATGTGCGCAGAAAGCTCACATTTGCTGAAGAAAAGGCAAAGACTAATCCGCTGTACCTCTCGAATGTTGAGGCATTACAGAGCGTGATTCCTGAGACCATTCATGCAGAAGAAATCACGGTTCGCATGGGCTGCTCGTGGATTGACGCGCAGGATTACACGAAATTCCTGCATACGCTGTCCGGACGCGATTCGTGGGACATTCGCTGCGAGGTTACATATATTCCGCAGACCGGCGAATATGACATTTTGAAAGCTGGCAGCCGGAAAGACCTCAATGTAAATGAAGGAACAACATACGGAACTGACAGCCTGACGATGTACGAGATTGCGCTGAAACTGCTGAATCAGACGCGCATTGTGGTCAACAAAACCGTGCCGTCACCGAAAGATCCGAGTAAAACTGTCACGCGGGTTGATCCGGAAAAAACACGGCTTGCACAGGAAAAAGCAAAGCAGATCGAAGCGAAATTCGCGGAATGGATTTTTGCCGATCCGGAGCGCAGGGCGAAATACGAAAAGATTTACAATGATCGGTTCAATGCACTGGTCGGTCGCCAGTATGACGGCTCCCGCCTGACATTCAACGGCATGGCAAACGATTTTGAACTGCGTCCGCATCAGCGCGACTGCATTGCGCGCGCGGTTTACGGCGGAAATACGCTCGCTGCTCATGTGGTCGGCGCGGGCAAATCTGCGGTGTTTATCTCGGCTGTCATGAAAAAGAAAGAGCTCGGCTTGATCAACAAAGCGTGCATCGTTGTTCCGAAAGCGCTGACCGAACAGACGGCGCTGGAATGGCGCAGAATCTTTCCAGATGCAAGACTGCTGACAGTCGGCGAAATGGATTTGTCCACGCAGGACAAGCGCGATGTGTTCACGGCCCGCATCGCAACCGGCAATTACGACGCGGTTATCGTATCGCGTGAACAGTTTGACAAAATGGCAATGTCTCCGGCGTATCAGCACGGATATATTCAGCGCGAAATTGACGAATTGGAGGATATGCTTGTCGCGCAGAAGATGGCAGGTGCAACGAAAAACACACCGTCCGTCAAGAAGATCGAGGCAGCAAAAAAGCGGCTGGAGAAGCGTTTGGAGAAAGCGCTCGATCCGAAAAAGCAATCTACAAGGCGGAAAGATGATGTGCTGGAATTCGAGCAATTAGGCTTCGATTACCTTGTTGTGGATGAAAGTCACGCATATAAAAACGGCTTCGTTTCTACAAAAATGACCGATGTGTCGGGCGTTACAGTCGCTCCCAGCGGGCGTGCGCAGGATATGCAAATGAAGTGCGACTGGATGAATGAAATGCTCGGACAGGGACACATTTTGCATTGTACCGGCACGCCGGTCAGCAATTCGATGACGGAACTTTATGTGGTGACACGGTATCTGCATCCGGAGCTTTTGAAAGCAGCGGGTGTGGAGCGCTTTGACGATTGGGCTGCGACTTTCGGCAAGGTTGTGTGTGCGTACAAGCAGAGCCCGTCCGGTCAGCTCAAACTCAAAACATCGTTTGCAAAATTCGCAAACCTGCCGGAGCTCATGGCGATGTATAAAGAGTTTGCAGACATTCAGTCGGCGGAGAAACTGCATCTGCCGCGTCCGGAACTGATAGGCGGCAAGCCAGAGATCGTAAAGGTTGAGGCATCGCCGGAACAGCGTGCGTATGTGCGTGAACTTGCAGCGCGTGCGCAGCTCATCAGCACCGGTGTGGTTGATCCGCATTTAGACAACCTCTTGAAGATAACCGGAGAAGCGCGTCTGGTCGGTCTGGGCAATCAGGCGGTTGCGGCGCTGTACCGTCAGCGTGAGGAAGGAGAACTGCCGGAAGGATTCATGGAAGATGAACCCGGAAAGATTGATGCCTGCGTTGACCGCGTGTGGCAGTACTACAATGAAACAGCAGAGCAGAAAGGCGTGCAGATTATCTTCTCGGACATTGCGGTCAATGCGGAGAATGGAAACTTTTCAGTTTACAATTACATCCGCGATGAACTGATCGCAAAGGGCATTCCGCGTGATGAAATCATCTTTGCGCCGAAAGCAGACAGCAAAGATCGTGCGGCAATCTTCCGGGACATCAATGACGGCAAGTATCGCGTGGTCATTGGCAGCACGGGTACAATCGGTACGGGTGCGAACATTCAGCAGCGGCTTTATGCAGCGCATCATGTGGATATCCCCTGGAAACCCTCGGATTTCAGTCAGCGCGAGGGAAGAATCCTGCGACAAGGTAATACTTTCCCCGAAGTCCGCATTCTCAACTATGTGACCGAAGGCACGCTGGACAGTTATTTGTATCAGGTGGTGACAGACAAGGCACGGTTTATCGCGCAGCTTCTCGATGATGAATGTCCGGCGCGTGTTTCCGAAGACTGTGACGAAAAGGTTCTGACTTTTGCAGAACTGCAAGCGGCGGCGGAAGGCAACCCCGACTTCAAAACACGCATTGAGCTCTCTAATCGAATCGCAGAACTGACCGCACTCAAACAGGCTCACCTGCATGAGCAGGGCAAGATGCAGAAGCGTGTTGAGCAGATTCCCGGTCAGATTAACCATCTGAGAACACAGATCGTGCAGATGCTGGATGATAAAAAGTCCGCAGAAAAGATGCGCGATGCTGAGGGCAAGGTCAGGTCGTTCGGTTTCGTCACGCCGATGCGGACGATCACCAGGCATGAGGACATCAACGCATATCTGCATCAGCAGATTGCAAAACGCATCGAGCGTCCGTTTGATGAGATGCCGAAATTCCGGATCGGAGATTTCACGGTAAGCGTGGAGCTGCGTCCGGGTGAAATGGATCAGGCGCTGCTTGCAGTAAAAGGTCAGCGCGATCCGTCCTATTCAATTCCGCTCGGCAGTGCAGCGAACGCCGACAACTGGCAGCGTATCGTCAACTTTCTGGACGGCGCGATCGAGAAAGCAATCGAAGACAGCAATGCAAAGATCACCAAACTCGAAACTGACCTGAAGCAGGCACAGGAGCGTGTCGGTGTGCCGTTTGACGGTGAGGAGGAACTGCTGAAAGCACGCATTGACTTTGCGGAACTGGAAGCACGGCTCTCCGGTCTGTCCGAACAGCAG
>CAMOOV010000132.1 GCA_946621745.1 uncultured Ruminococcus sp. | reverse complement strand
AACCCCGCCCAAGGGACATTGCCCCTTGGGAATCCCATTGCTGCTCCGCGTCAGCCCCTTTGGGGCTGGCACGGAGCAGCAGCGGGAGTCCAGAGGGATAGTATCCCTCTGGCAGGGGTGTGGGGGCAGCGCCCCCACATAGCTTCGTTAGAAGCACTGCTAAACTCCGGTTTATGTGAAGATCACACCTCCGGCGCGAGGAGAACCGGCTGTATCTGCGTGCCCTGCACAGCCGCCGCGACCGTCTCCGGCAGCAGCGCATAATCCGCGACCAGCGACGCAGGCTTCCGGCGCGGGTCATCCTGCCGGAACGGCACAAAATAATAATGCCGGCGATTCAGCAGATCACCGAGATTCCGCGCCGATGCTGCAAGCCCGTCATTCGTCGAAATGCAGAGGATCACCGGCTTTCCGCCGCGCAGATGCGACTTGACCGCCATTGTGACCGTATTATCCGTGATGCCCGCAGAGAGCTTTGCAAGCAGATTGCCGGTGCAGGGACAGACCGCCAGCACATCGGTCATATTTTTCGGCCCGATCGGCTCCGCATCCTGAATCGTGCGGATCAGCCGGCCGCCGCCGAGTGCGGTGAGCGGTTCGAGGAATGCCTCCGGTGCGCCGAACCGCGTTTTCATCGACGCAAAATGCTCCGAGACGATCGGCAGAAGCTCCGCGCCGTCCCGCACGCAGGCCTCCGCTGCCTTCAATGCGTTCGCGGCATTGCAGAACGATCCGCAGACCGCAAAGCCGAGCCGGATCCCGTGCAGATCAGCCATCGCAGCCGCCCCCTTCCGCATCGAAGATCTCGCGCACAGTCTGTGCAACGATCTCGCCCGCCGAAACCGGCGCCGTCTTGCCCGGCAGCGAGAGCGCCCAGATCACCTGCACGCCGCAGGCGGATGCTGCTTCAAAATCAACCCCGGATGCTGTCGGAGACAGTGCGCCGCCACTGCTTATACCGGCCGGCTCTGCCGCATTCCTCCAGTATTCCGAGCCGCGCCAGCAGCGTGGTAAACAATCGCGCCTGCATCTCCGGCGCATGAACGGCTGCCGCAATATCGGGAACGGTAAACGGCTCGGCCACGGTTTCCGGCAGCAGCGCCGCATAGTCAGCAGGCGATTCGAGCATGATGATCTCATGCAGCGCCGTCGGAACACGGTCGAGCTTCGTCCGCTTTGCGCGCTCCTTTCGCACAAATTCATCGAGCGACACCATGCAGAGACAGATGCGGAATCCCGCACGGCCGATATAATCGCGCAGCGTATAGATCTCGCGCATCGCAGTAAACGGCGATTCATGCTTCGGGGATTTGCGCCTGCCGGTCAGCTCGCCGTTCGCATCTACGCTGCACAGATATTTCTCCGTCACGACCGGATGAACGACCGTCACCGGGCAGCACGGGAGAAATGCATCGAGCTTCGGCTTCAGGCGGCTGAGACCGTGTGTCTGGATCTCATAGATCCCTTCCTCCGTGACGGCATCGGCAATGAACCCGCCGACCGTCCGCTCATGCGAATCGGGATCCGGCGCAAAATAATATTTCAGTGTCAGATGCAGCGATTTTTCTCCGAGCGTGCCGATGCCTCTGCATCCGAGGTCACGCTCCGCCGCAGCGCAGGCCGCCGCGAATCTGTCCATTTCCGCACCTCCTCATGAAAAAAGCACAGTGCCGAAACACTGTGCTTTTTTGTACTGTTGTTTGCCTGTCGGATTACTCCTTGACACCGCCGGCTGCGACGCCGCCGATGATGAACTTGGAGAGAATCAGGTAGATGACAACGACAGGGATGATCGACAGGAAGATCGCGGTGTAGTTTGCACCGTAGTCAGCGTTTCTGTCGATTGCGATAACCTTCTGAACCATCATCGGCATTGTCAGCTGGCTCTTCTTACCGGAGACAAGGACGAGGGACTGGTTATAGTAGTCGTTCCACTTCTGGATGAATGCGAAGATCGCCTGAACAGCGAAAGCCGGCTTCATCATCGGAATGGAAATGGTCAGGAAGGTACGGAACTCGTTCGAGCCGTCAATTCGTGCAGCCTCAATGATATCCAGCGGGAAGGAGGACAGCATATATTGGCGCATGAAGAATACGATAGCCGGTGCTGCGATCGAAGGAATGATCAGCGGCAGATAGCTGTCGAGCAGGTCGAGCTGAATGAGCAGTCTCATGAAACCAACGGCAGTAACCTGCGTCGGAACCATCATAACAGCGAGGATGAAGACGAATGCCGGGCCCTTGAGCTTGAAATCATAGACAACAAGGCCGTAGGCGGTCATACCGGAGAAGAAAACCGTCAGCGCACAGCAGCAACCTGCGATGATGAGGGAGTTTTTCATACCGGTGAGCGGCGCGAAGAAGTTGTTATACAGCGAATTCTCGCGCAGCGTCTTCATATTGTCAAAGAGATGTGTGCTGGGGATCAGCGAGACACCGCCGATGATATCGTTGTGCAGACGCGTTGCGTTGACAACGAGGATCCAGATCGGCACGAGGCAGACCAGAGTCAGCAGGATCAGAACAACATAAATCGCCGCGGACTTGATCAGAACATGAGCCTGATAGCCGCCCTTATCGGACGCATATGTAACCTTACTCATATGCTGAATCCGCCTCCTTTCTGCTTACGCTTCCATTCCTTGATAGCTTCCTTCTGCTTGCGCTTCTTCTCGATCGCATCCTTGTCACGCTGGACATAGAAAACCAGTGCGCCGAGGATGGAAGTGATGATGAAGAGGATGACAGAGGCCGCACCGGAATAACCGAAGGAAGGCTTTGCGAAGTTCGCGTGGAACATTTCGTAAACAAAGACAGCAACGGTCTTGATGTAGTCATTGACCACATTACCGGTATGGAGCATATAAGGAATATCGAACATCTGGAGACCGCCGATCATGGAGGTCAGCAGCGTGTAGACCATGATGGTCTTCAGCAGCGGGAAAGTAATGCGCCAGAAGGTCTGACGGGAGTTCGCGCCGTCGATCTCAGCCGCCTCGAAGAGCGACTCGTTGATACCCTGAATACCGGACATCAGCATGATCATGGTATTGCCGAACCACATCCAGACCTGGATGAACATAACGAGGATACGAGAGCCCCAGCAGCTTGTGATGATCTTCCAGGGCTCCTGTCCGGAGCGGAACAGCGTGTTGATAACACTGTACTGCGAATCGCCGAACAGGGAAAGGAACAGACCGGCAACGGAAGCAGCAGTGATGATATTCGGCATATACATAACTACCTTAAAGAAGCCTTTGCCGGGCATCTTGACACGCAGATCCGTGAACCAGACTGCGAGCAGAAGAGACAGTGCGATCTGCGGAATAAAGTTGCCCACCCAGATAATGACGGTGTTCTTCATTCCGTTCCAGAAGGAATCGTGGATACCGAGCGCCTTGAAATCGCCTTCAGACGGCGTTGCAAGGATCGTCTTGAAGTTGTCCAGTCCGATGATAGCCGGAGTTCTGGTACCGTTTTCGCTGAAAGCCAGAATGAATGTCTGGATCAGCGGCCAAAGACTGAAAATGCAATATACGATAAAGAACGGCAGAATAAAGATGTAGCCGTACTTAGCGTAGCTGACGGATTTGATCCGTCTTTGTGCAGCTGTAGCCATTCAGCACACCCTTTCAAGAAAAAATTAGTGAAAATTACAAACCGAGATAAAATATTCGCCTATTGGGAACATAAGTCCCAATAGGCAAATATTCGGTTATGCTATTTTTTCAGGCATATTCTGGTGATTGTCTGTGGAAATGTCTGAATGTCCGATCGGACGAATTACTCGACGGTGATACCCTCGATCTTAGCAGCTTCCTTCTTGAACTCGGTGATCATGTCATCGTAAGTTGCGATCTCACCCTTAGCGTACTTGGAAACGACAGTGTTGAATGCGTCCTTGATCTGGCTGTCATAAGCAGTGATCTTGCCGTCCATGTCGATCTTGGAAGCAGCCTCGTACAGAACGGAGAACTGATCCTGACCGCCGAGCAGATCATTCTTGTTGGAGCCCTCATCAACGATAGCCTTCATAGCCTTCGGGTTGTTGACGAACTCAGACTTGAACAGAGCGTAATCCTTTGCGGTGTTCTCATCAACGGTGAAGTACTTCACAAAGTCGTGAGCGATCTCGCCGTTGTCGCACTTCGGAGACAGAGCCAGCCAAGAGCCGCCCCATGCCCAGCCGGAAGGACCAGCAGTGATGTTGTACTTACCGAAGGTCTTGCCGCCTTCGCCGCCCTCAGCGTTGGAGAGCATAGAACCGGAGCCGAGGCACCATGTGCAGAAGAAGTAACCCATCGTGGAGTCATCCTGGCCGATTGCATACCAGCCGTCAGACCACTGATCTTCCTTGGTCACATAGCCGTTCTCATAGTACTCCTTTGCGAGATCTGCGTACTCCTTGCAGTAGTCGTCGATGACGAGCTTGTCGCCGTCCAGCCATGCCTTGGTGCGGTTGTACTGCCAGACCTGCCACATACCGCCGAGAGTATCAGCCATAGCGATCTTGTGACCGTCATCCTGCAGCTTCTTAGCGGTTGCAGTGAAGGTATCCCAGTCCTTAACGAACTCCTGCATCTCATCCGGAGTCTTTGCACCGAGGTACTCCTCAGCGAGGTCGGTTCTGTAAACATAGCCGCCCGGAGTTGCCTGCCAGGAAGCAGCCTTCAGAACGCCGTTGTTATCGGTACCGATAGAAACAGTGTACGGATAGCAGCCGTCGAAATCAGAAGCAGCGAAGCCGAGATCAGACAGCGGAGCGGTGTACTCATCGTTGTTGATGTAGTCGAGGATCCAGTCAGCTTCCAGAACGAAGAGGTCAGCATCCTCGCCGCCTGCGAAGTAGTTTGCATACTGCTCGCGAGCTTCCTGGCCCTTAGAACCGACGTTGACATACTGAACCTTGTCCTTGTACTGCTCGTTTGCGCCGGTGAAGTTCTCGATCATCTTCTCGACGTCGTCGCCGGTCCAGCAGAGAATGGAGAGCTTGTCGCCGGTCTCAGGAACCTTGTTCTCGCCGCCGCCTGCGTTCTCTTCCTTGGACTCCTCAGTGGAATCCTCAGCAGCGGACTCTTCCTTGGACTCCTCAGCGGACTCTTCCTTGGACTCCTCAGCTGCGCTGGACTCTGCCTTGGACTCAGCAGTGCTGTTAGCAGTGCTGGAGCTGTTGCCGCATGCATAGAATGCGGTAGATGCGATCGCGAGAGTTGCGACCAGAGCAAGTGCCTTCTTAAGCTTGTTCATTTTAGTTTCCTCCTTCAAATTTGCTGCGAAGATATTTTGCTGCGTTCGCAGCCTTGAAAATGTTTGCCCGTCTCCGTGAAGCCGGGTGTGATTTTCGCTGCGTTGTGCGCAGCTCCGAAGCGCGGCCTGTGCTTTCCCCAACACAGGTTTGCTTCTCTTCAAACGCGCCGCCCGTCCGCTGAGCATCTGGTGTCAGGCTTCCGTCCGCCCTGCTCGCGCTTGGCTCGTTTTCATACTTGTAATATACACGAAAAACGGCAAAAAGTCAATGCAAATCATCAATTCGTCATCTTATTTGTGCATGGTGCTTCGATTATTGAACTTTTCGCCTTGTGATTTGTCGACTATTTATCTTTTGACACCGGTTTTTTATTGTTTTTTTCGATTTTGTTACATTTCGGTTACATTTCCGGGGCTATTTCTTACAAAACGGCGTTTATTTCTCTACGCCGTCTTTTTCGCCTGAGACCTGAAAGAACGGATTCCGGCATCCGGATATCCAAAATCCGGATTTTTTCACAATTCCTTCACATTTCGGCTTACATTTTCGCTTAATTTGTTGTATTATATATAGTATAATATTGTATTGGCATTCGTGAAGGAGTTGATCAAGCGGCTGATGATCCGTTCTCTGAGCGCAGCGGGCGGGCAGTGCCCGCTGCCATGATCTAAAGTCCTCCGATCACGAATATAAGCAGATAAGATTTCCCCGGAACAGCAGCGAACCGGACGCCGCCCCGTGAAACGATACCACATTTACAGCACAAGCTCCTGACCGTTCTGCATTTTTCGCGGAACGGTCAGGAACTTTTTATCCCTCCGGTTTATCGAGATACAGATACTCACGCAATACATATTCGGCATATTCCCCCGGAAGTCCTTCAACGAGATTCAGCTCTTCCATGCTGTAATATCCGCCGAGCTTTTCCCGCACATCGACAATCCCCGCTGCCCATTCCGGCTTCATATCCGGCAGCAGCATGAGCTGTTCATATGTTACGGTGTTCAGCTCGAAGTACAGCTCCGTCGGCTCCGGCTCTGCTGCTGGCTCCGGCTTCGGTGTAGGCTCCGCTTTCGGCATATCGCCATCGCGCTCCGGCATCTCCGTTTCCGTCTGCACCGCCGGCGCCGCTTCCGGCGGGATATCCGGCGGAAGCTCATCCGGAATGAAAAATTCCGCCATGATCCGCGCAGACAGGCTCTCCCCGATGCCGCGAATCTCCGTCAGCTCTGCGCGCCGCGTAAAGCCGCCGATTTCCGTGCGGTAGGCAATGATTGCATCGGCAAGCGCTTCGCCGATTCCCTCGATGCGCATGAGATCCTCTTTCTCCGCCGCATTCAGATCATAGACCGGCTCCCGCGCCGGCGTCTCCGCAGGCACCTCGTCCGCTTCCACGCCGTCCGTTTCCTGTGCAGGCTTCCCGTCTGATGCTTCATCGGCATCCGTTTTCTGCCGGGATTTCGGCGCTTCTTCCGGTTCGGATCCGGCAGAGGCCGCCTCTGTCATATCCTTTAATTCCCGCTCCGGCTGATATGTCTCCACCGACACGACTGTCTGCGGCATATTGAGCCGGAAGCACAGCGCAGCCGCCCCCAGCAGAATGACTGCGCAGATTCCCATGATCCACCCTTGATGCTTCATCGCAAACCTCCGCATTTTTGCAATGCGTTTCGGTCTCCTTTATGCGATTCTATCTGTATGCTCCGACATCATCCCCGCCCGGCTTTGAAGCCAGATCCAGCACAAGCGCCTGCGGGCTGATCTTTTGCAGCTCCGCCGCGCCGAGCAGCATTGCCGGAACGGTATTGATAATCAGCCGGAATTCTCCCAGTACATCTCCGAGCTGCTCCATTCTAATGCCGCGGCAGCCTTCGCCCTCGCTCCGCGTCCGGCGCAGAGGGGAAACAGCGGATCAGTCGCGCCAGCGGCGGCGGAATGCAAGGCAGGTCACATTCTCCGCCTTCTTGAACTGTTTGGAAAAATAGCTCTGATCCTTGAATCCGCAGAGCATCGCGATCTCCTCGACGGACTTATCCGTGAAGCGCAGCAGCCGCTTTGCATAATTGATGCGCAGGCTTATGATATGCTGGAAGATCGTTTCACCGTAGGCGCGCTTGAATTCGCGCGTCAGATAATACTTGCTGATATCAAAGCGCTGCGCAAGCTCGTCCAGCCGGATATCCGTCGTGAAATTCGCGTCGATATGCGCAAGCACGGTTTTCAGCTTCGATTGCAGTGCGGTATCGTTTTCCTCGGAGATGCTGTTGACGGTCAGCAGCATCGTCAGGAGATTGGCGAGCAGTCCGGAGGTCAGCACCTCGGTGTCCGCATAGGTCTCGGCATTGAGCCGCATCAGCTCCTGCAAAAGCGAAACGAATTTTACCGTGCTGACCGGCTGAAAGACCGGCTGCTGCTGGCCGAGGAACAGCTTATAATATTCCTCCGTGGTGCAGCCGTTGAAATGTACCCAGAGCAGCTCCCACGGCTGCTGCGAATCGCTCTGGTAGGAATGCGTCGTGCGGCAGTCGATGAAAAAGCACTGCCCCGCCTCAAGCTGATAATGCTGCCCCTCATAATTGAGCACACCCTTTCCGTCCAAGATCACCGCAAACAGAAAGGACTGCAAATTCTGCCGGCTGGTGTGGTGGCTGCCGCCCGCCTTGAGATGCCCGCATTCCTGCAAATAGAAAAATGCACGGCGAGCGACCGCGCTCGGCGTTTTCATAATGCGCGTATCAAGCGGATTCGGTACCTGCTCGCTGATCTGCTGTGCCATAAAAGCCCTCCTCGCTTTTGTCTGTTTATAACACTATAACAATATTATACAGCTTTCAGCAAGAAGTTGCAAGAGTTTTTTGGTAGAATCTTGCGATTCGTTTTTGTGCATAATGCAACAAATTCCGATAAATTGAACAAAAATGTGCAGGATATTTCGAGTATCACAGCATGAAACTATGCAAGTTCCACGCCGTTCCCGATCCTGCACATTTTTCAAATGTCCCAATTAGGATTTGTATATCCGTAGTAAACCGGAGTTTGGCGGTGCTTCTAACGAAGCTATGTGGGGGCGCTGCCCCCAC
>CAMOOV010000131.1 GCA_946621745.1 uncultured Ruminococcus sp. | reverse complement strand
CTGATGTGATCTTTACGGATGTCTGGGCATCCATGGGTCAGGAAGGTGAAGCGGAGCAGCGCAGGATCGCATTCGCCGGCTATCAGGTCAATGACGAGCTGCTCGGCGCTGCGCATCCGGACTGCATGATCCAGCACTGCCTGCCCGCACACCGCGGCGAGGAGATCACCGAAAAAGTCTTTGAAGCACACGCAAACGAGATTTTCGATGAGGCTGAAAACCGTCTGCACGCACAGAAGGCAGTTCTCGTGAAGCTGCTCGGCAGCCGGTAACATACTGGAATACAGCGGTCAGGCAGTGTCTTGACCGCTGTTGCTTTCCCGCACCCATACCGGCACCGCAAAAGCCGAATCGGAAAGGAAAACCGCAATGCTGGATTATATCACCTCGAATTTTATCACGCTGGTGCTGCTGGTGTCGATGTCTCTGCTTGTGTTCCATAACCGGAAGGCAGATATTCCTGCATCCGGACTGTTCCATATCCCGATCCTGCTGATCTTTGCTATGACGATCACAAGTTATATCAATGAGATAACCGGCAATGCCCTGCTGGACGGCACAGCGGCAGATCCCGAACTATACCGAAAGCTCCGTTTCATATCTGCGGATATCGAATATATCCTGCGGCCGTTCCCGATCTACATTGAGCTGCTGCTGATCGTTCCCGACCGGCGGAATAAGCTGCTGAGTTTCGTTCCGGCCGGACTCAATACACTGGTCTATTTGCTGGCACTCTTTGTACCGCAGCTTGTTTTCGGCTATCATGCGGACGGCCACTTCTACCGCGGTCCGCTCGGCATTTCTGTCTATGTCGTGCAGTTTGCATATCTCTTTTTACTGATGTTTTTTTCTGTCAGGTTCTTTCGGAAATCGAATCATCGGAATATCTCACTGATAGTCATGATCGTCGCGCTTGCCTTGATTACCGCAGTATTTGAATCCAACTCGATCCTGACAGGCTATGCCAATCCAATCGCTGCGGTCTGTCTTCTGCTTTATTATGCATATCTTTCAACGATCCACGCGGAGGAGATCCGGGAACAGATTGCTGAGCAGGAGCTGCGTCATGCGAAGGATAATCTGTTTATTCTGCGCACACAGATTCAACCGCATTTCATTCTCAATTCCATGAGCGTGATCCGTTTTCTTGCAAAGACCGATCAGGCAAAAGCGGTCGAAAGTATTGACTGGTTTTCAGACTATCTGAAGGCGCATCTCAGCGCATTGCAATCAGACGATATGATTCCCTTTGAAAAGGAGCTTGAAAATGTGCGAGCCTATCTTTCACTTGCGCAGATGGATACCTCACGCAATGTCCGGATCGAATACGATATCAAAGAAATAGATTTCCGCCTGCCGGCGCTCTCTCTGGAACCGCTCGTCGAAAATGCGGTCAAGCACGGTATCGGTGACAAAGGCGGAACGGTCTCTGTTTCCACCCGGACGGAGGATTCGCAGATCATCGTAGAGATCCGCGATACCGGCTCCGGCAAATCACATCTGACAACGGCAGAAAGTGAAAGACTCGGCATCGGTATTTCAAATACACGAAAGCGTCTTGCGCTGCAATGCGGCGGTTCACTGCAAGAACAATACAGCGAAAACGGCTCGACAGTAACAGTTACCATACCGATACAGAGAAAGGAGTCTGAACATGAATATTCTGATCGTAGATGACCGCCGCATGATTATCAGTGACCTGACCGATGAGCTTTGCAGACTTTATCCGGATGCCAAATGTACCGGTACGACTGATCCGCTCTCGGTGATAACCCTCTGCGCTCAAAATGATTTTGATGTAGTCTTTCTGGATATCGAAATGCCAGAGATCGACGGCATCAGTCTTGCCAAAAAGATCCTCGCAAAGAAACCGAAAACAAATATCATTTATATTACCGGATTCAGTCAGTATGCGCTCGAAAGCTATGATACATTTGCAAGTGCATTTCTGGTTAAGCCTGTCAGCACGGAAAAGCTGCGAATTGCTATGGAAAATCTGCGGTATCCGGTTTCCGACATCACAGATGAAATGATTCAGATGCAGACATCCGGCATTGCAGTGATCGGCGCGAATATTGAAAAATATCGCAAAGCGCGGAATATTTCGCGGGGTGATCTGGCTGCGAGAATGCAGGTCTCGCTTTCTACCGTGTATCGCTGGGAAAGCGGAGACCGCATTCCGGATGTCACAATGATCATGAAGCTTTGCAGGCTTTTCGGCGTCAGCGCAGATACGCTTCTGCGCGGCGTAGGAGATCCGGATACCACAGAATAATAGAAAAACACCGCCCTTTCGCAAGCCTTTGCAAAGGTCGGTGTTTTGTTTGATATCATACTGCTAAAACGGAATTATCGCTTTTTCCGTTTCTTTCCGTATTGCTTCTGCTTTTCTGTGATCGGCAAAGATTCAGCCGAATCATTGGGTGCATCCGATGCAGACTGCTGTATTTCAATCCCCTGCTCCGCATTTGCAGACGGTACAGGTGATTCCGCAGGCGTTCCGCCAAACGAAAGAATTCCGTCATGCGTAACAAACGGTACAGCGCAAAGCAGCGGAAGCGTGGAGAAGAATGAATACATATAGCGAAATTCCGCATAGACCGGCGCTGCAATCAACAGCGTACCCCAGACGCTCATGACAGGCAGAAAAACAAGCAGCATCGGCAGCTTTCGCTTTGTGAATGCAGCACCCATCATGAAAACTGCAAGCCAGACAACCCCGCCGATACTCCAGAACAGACCGAGAAAATAGAAATCCCTGTATTGCTCGCGCTGATCCAGAAGCTTTTTCGTGGTCTCATCACTGAATGCGGATTCTCGGTGCAGATCAAATCCGTCATAGCGGAATTCTCCGGAGTATACCCAGTTCTGCACATCCGGATACCAGTATCCCATAGTCTGATAGATTACCGCAATCAAGTAATCCTGCGGATACTTCTTTCCGAGATCAAGCCAGAGCTTGAAGAATTCGCTCTTATGCTCGGCGACATATTGTTCATTTCCGTTCTCCCAGACATAAACCTTGATACCGTCTGCGGAATTCGGATAATAATGCTCTTTGAGTCCCTGAATATCAGCGACATTTGAGATCAGGTCGATCTGCTCCTTTGTCAGAAGGCGTTCATTGCGCAGGACTGCGCCGATCATCTGCTGCGGCAGAGCCAGACTTTCAAGCGGCTCCGGCTTCTGAATGCCGAGCGCATTGTAGACCGGCCCGGTCACAATCAATGCAATTACCAGTGCGGCAGCGGATACACCCAGCATGAGCCATTTCCGTTTTCTGATGCAGAAAACAGTGATAAACAGTGTGGTCAGCATATACGCATAAAGACCGTTGCTGCGGAACAGGCAGACCCCCAGTCCCATAATGAACAGCATGACTGTCTCAAACAACGGAAGCTTTTTCCCGTCCTTCTGCGCGTGCAGCAGAATACGCCAGAGCGTAACAGAATAGCAGACGACAAATGCTGCGAAAGGAATGTCCTTCCAGATGGTCACGCTGTAGGAGCCGTGATAGCTGAGCAATGCATAGCATACAAGCACAGCTCCGATCATGAGTTTTTTTACACGAAGCCGGTACAGCGTCGTAAGCAGATAAGAGAATGCAAAGGAAAGCAGGATCATCTGCGCGACGCAATAGGTCGCGACTGCGCGGTTATCATCGTGGAAAATGGCTTTGCCGATGCTGAAAAAGAACTTGATTACGAAAGTATGTGCGATTGGATGATGGTTGGAAAGCGGTTCATTTCCGACCATCTGGTTCAGCTGGTGCATTGAATCGGATGTGACCTCGCCGGGATACGCCATAAGGAAATGCGGCAGCCAGCAGATGAACATGATTCCGGCGGCAGCGAAAAAGAATTTGAGACGCCGATTCAGCGGCGGCTCCTCACCGGGTGTATTGAGCCGGAAATCGCGGAGCTTGTCCAACAGAACAGCTGACAGCGCGGTAAAGAACATCCAGAATCCAACCATCAGCTCTACTGTATAGAGACCTGCGTGTTTCTCCTGAAGTGTCAGCCATTCGTATTTTGCCATGAAATTCGCCAGCATAAAGAACAACCCGAGGAAGATGGAGATACCGTTGATCTTTCTGTCCTTTACAAGCAATGCAGCGCAGAATACCGGAATGATAAGTACTGCAAGCAGAAGCGTTGTGATATTCGCAGTCGAAAAGCCATAGAATCGAGCGAAGGCTGCGGAACTAATCATCGCGCTGAGAATGATCATGATATGACGGAACGCATTTGTTCCGGTGATTTCGATGATTCTGTTTTTCAGCGTCATTCTGCATCACCGCCCTTTTGATTGATCTGAGACTGAATCCGCTGCAAATGCTTCAGGCGTTCATCTGATCGGTGCAGAATGGATTCAAAATCCTGCCTGTTTTTTTGTATGATACAGCTGAGGATCATTCCAGCGAAAAAGGACTGGACGGCGGCGATCATCGTAAAGCCGCAGACGATCAGTGTCGGAAAACGGGCGACCTGACCGGTTCGGATATACTGTGTCAGCACGGGAATGAAAAAACCGGCAGAGATCAGAAAGAGAATCAGTGCAATGATGCCGAAGAACTGCATCGGCCGGTAATTCTTATACATCCGCAGGATCGTGCGGAGAACCTTGAATCCGTCGGAATAGGTATTGAGCTTGGATTCACTGCCCTCGATCCGGTCGCGATAACCGATGACAACATTTTCCGTTGACATATTTTTATCAATCGCGTGAATACTCATTTCGGTTTCAATCTCGAACCCTTTTGACAGAACAGGAAATGTCTTAACGAAATGGAAGCTGAAAGCGCGGTATCCGGTCATGATATCCTTGATATCCGAGCGGAAAAAGCGATTGATGCAGAAGCGCACGAGCGTGTTGCCGAAGTTATGAAACGGACGCTTATTCTCAGTGAAATAGGTAGAGGAAAGGCGGTCGCCGACCACCATGTCGATCTTTTTTTCTAGGACGGGCGATGCCATTTGCCGTGCATATTCAGCGGGATAGGTATCATCGCCGTCAACCATGAGATAGCATTCTGCGTCGATTTCGCGGAACATTCTCCGTATTACATTGCCCTTACCCTGCTGATATTCATACCGAACAACAGCACCGGCTTCTGCTGCAATTTCCGCAGTCCCGTCCGTGGAGTTATTATCATACACATAGATGACAGCCTCCGGAAGCGCCTCCCTGAAATCGCGGACGACCTTTGCAATGGTTTTCGCTTCATTAAAGCACGGAATCAGAACGGCGATCTGATCGAGCCGATTTGTCTGTGTATTCGTTTCTTGCATATTTTTCTCCCCTGATCTGTCTGACACAAATCTGACTGGTGTTTCCAAAAACAATAAATAATGCTGTATCGCATAAATTCATACTGTTATATTATAGCACCGGAGATTCTATTTGTCAAGTCCGCAGCTTGAATGTGAACAAGTCGGCTCCGATATGAGATCAGGCTGCGGAACCACTCATTTTTTCCGTATCCTTGCATTTTTCGTCATTATATGCTATAAGCCGGCAGTGCCGGCCTCCAATATGATATCAGGCCGCGAAACGGCTGATGAAAATTTGTTGTATCCATTGCACTTTTCGGCAAAATATGCTATAATGCATTTATAAGCCGAGACATTAACAGGAAAGGAGAAAAGCATATGAAAAAACTGCTGTCTGCACTTTGCGCCGCCGGAATACTTCTGCTCCATATGGGCGGCATTCCCGTATCAGCCGAGGAGCCGTCAAGCGGCAAATGCGGAGACAATATCACATGGCATTATGATGCAGATACTGCCGCGCTCACGCTGACTGGCACCGGTGCGATGTATGATTACGAGAACTGGCTGATCGACACACCGTCAGAATATACGCCGTGGCAATACTATGACATTCAGCAGCTCACCGTTTCGGAGGGCATCGAAGCGATCGGAAACTTCGCTTTTTCCGCCTGTACATCTCTCAGCTCCGTCAGCCTGCCTGATTCGCTCAGGCGGATCGGAGACTATGCATTTGCGTATTGTCTCCGTCTCAAGAGCTTTGAGACAAGCGCCTCAGAGCTCGGTGAATCCGCAGTGAGCGGCTGTCACTCGCTCGAAACGATCAAGCTGAAAAGCGGTGTCGAAAGCATCGGTGACAGCTGCTTTGACAGTGACACTGCGCTTTCTGTCATCGACATTCCGAAAACTGTCACGCACATCGGATGGAATGCGTTCCGGTTATGCACGAAATGGTATCAGGCGCAGACGGATGAATTTATCATAGAAGGCGACGGGATCCTTTGCCAGTATAAAGGCTCGGATTTATGGGCCACGATTCCCGAGACTGTCAAACAAATCGCAGCCGGTGCGTTCACACCGCCGAATGCGGACGGCTATGAGATTTATCCGAAGATCACGCGATTAGACATCCCCTCCACTGTTCATTCAATACCACCCCACGCTTTTGAGGGAATCCAATCGCTTGTCGGTGTGGAACTGCCGGACACACTCGAAAGCATCGGCGAAAAAGCCTTCTCTGGCTGCACCAGTCTGTCAAACCTGAACATACCGGATTCTGTCACATCCATTGGTACAGATGCATTTGACGGTACAAAGTGGCTGAATGATCTCAAATCATCGAAGCAGGAACAGATTATGGTCGGCGACGGTCTGCTGCTTCTGATGCAGGGCGATCAGAAGATCATCACGATCGACGATTCCGTCAAGGCAGTCTGTTCCAACGCAATTCTGAACAAACAGATTCTGGAAGTCATTTTCAATGAACCGGAAACGATCATCAATCCCAATGCGGTCACAAATAAATATGTCGTGATCGCGGGCACCGCAGGCAGCACCGCCGAACAGTATGCAAAAGAAAACGGCATGACTTTCCGCGATATAAACGCAGTCCCGGACGGGCCCGATATGACACTCGACTTCAAAAAGGATGTCTGGCAGTTCAGCAATTCCTCGTCGTATTTCGGCAGCACATATTACCTCACCGACTCCGACCGCGCACACCTTGAAGCAGCCGGCGCAGATCTGTCCATCATCGACCAAGCATGGGGCGGTTCCTGCGGCGGCATGGCAACGACGGTCATCCTCATGAAAAACGGCGTTTTTTCTCCCGCGCAGCTGCAAGCCGATGCGGAAAGCCTTTCAGATGTCGCCCTTACGGATGCCGTGCGCTCTTTCGTGAATTATTATCAATGTACGCAGGGAAAGGACGATTATGAACCGCAGCGCTACAAGATCTACCGGATGATTCGGCTGGCGAAGAATATCCCGCACGGTGAATCGCCGTTCCTGCTGACATTTGCGCTCTCAAGCGGCAGCCATGCAACGGTCGGCTACGGCATGGAATCGGGCGAATGGACATTCGATGACAAGAAATATGACAGCCGGATTCTCATTTGGGATCCCAATTTTCCGACGGAATTCCGCGATGACTGCTGTCTCTACTTCGACAGCGAGACCTATGCCTACTGTCTGCCGCATTACAATATCACCGTTAGTGCGAATGTGATTGACGGCACCGGCGTGATCATGACCGTCAGCAATGATCTTGGCATTCTGAATGCGTATCAGTATCCGTTTGCGGCGGCTGAGCGCGGCGACATCAATCTCGACAGCAGCGTTACCATTGCCGATGCTGTTCTGCTGACGCGGTTCCTGACTGCGCAGGCAGCGCTCAGCGATGTGCAGATGCAGGCGGCCGATCTCACCGGCGACAGCAGGATCACAGCCGCCGATCTGACACTGCTGAAACGGCAGCTGACCGGCAAAGATGCATAACAAAAACGCTTCCCGAACAAAACGGGAAGCGTTTTCTGATTCCAAACGGCTCGGAGATTATGCCTTGTCAACAGAACCGAACAGGCGCATCTTCTCCTCGACCTTTGCGCAGATCGCATCGAAGCCCGGAGCGAGCAGCTTGCGAGGATCGAAGCCCTTGCCCTGCTGATCCTTGCCCGCCTCGATGTAGCCGCGGGTTGCCTCAGCAAATACAAGCTGGCACTCGGTATTGACATTGATCTTTGCAACGCCGAGCGAGATCGCCTTCTTGATCTGGTCGTCCGGAATACCGGTACCGCCGTGCAGAACGAGCGGCATATCGCCGACGGTCTTGTTGATCGCGTCGAGTGTCTCGAAGCTCAGACCTTCCCAGTTTGCCGGGTAAACGCCGTGAATGTTGCCGATGCCTGCTGCCAGGAAATCAACGCCGAGATCAGCGATCATCTTGCACTCCTGCGGATCAGCGCACTCGCCCTTACCGATAACGCCGTCCTCTTCGCCGCCGATTGCGCCGACTTCAGCCTCAATCGAAAGACCGAGCGCATGAGCGACATTTACAAGCTCTGTTGTCTTTGCAACATTCTCGTCGATCGGGAAGTGAGAGCCGTCGAA
>CAMOOV010000130.1 GCA_946621745.1 uncultured Ruminococcus sp. | reverse complement strand
GTCTCGGCAAGTCCGGCGAAGTTCCGGATGCGATCCGCAAGGGCATCGAGGATGCGAAGAAGAACCTTGTCCGCATCAACCTTCGCGGAACTACCATCCCGCATGAGGTCATCGGCAAATTCGGTGCAGGCCGCGTTCTTATGATGCCGGCTGCTCCCGGTACCGGTGTGATCGCAGGCGGTCCGGTCCGTGCGGTCATCGAAATGGCCGGCATTCAGGATATCCGTACCAAGAGCCAGCGTTCCAATAACCCGTGCAACGTTGTCCGCGCAACGATCGCAGGTCTCTGCGAATGCGTAAATGCAAAATCCGTCGCAGAAAAGCGCGGCAAGACAACTGCCGAGATCTTCGGCAAATAATCGAGTGAGGAGTGAGCGCAAATGGCTAAGAAAATCGAGCTTACTAAAAGCCTGATCGGCAGAAAGCAGGATCAGATCGCAACAGCTCATTCCTTGGGTCTCCGCAAGATCGGCGATGTCACAGAGCAGCCCGATAATGCGGCCACTCAGGGCAAGATCAATAAAATCATCCATCTCGTCAAGGTGACGGAAGAATAAGAGGCAGGGAGGTGCAAACCATTGAAGCTTCATGAATTAACTCCGGCTGCGGATTCCAACCGTCCGGTTAAGCGCGTCGGCAGAGGTCACGGCTCAGGAAACGGCAAGACGGCCGGCAAGGGTCACAAGGGTCAGAATGCCCGTTCCGGCGGCGGCGTCAGAATCGGCTTTGAAGGCGGCCAGATGCCGCTCGCAAGACGCATCCCGAAGCGCGGCTTCCACAATCATTTTGCAGTTAAGTATTCCACTGTGAATGTCGGCGATCTCAACAAGTTCGTTGAAGGCACTGTTGTCAACGAGGAGCTGCTCAAGGCTTCCGGTCTGATCTCCAAGATCGAGAACGGCGGCGTCAAGATCCTCGCCGGCGGCGATCTGAATGTCAAGCTGACCGTTCAGGCTGCGAAGTTCTCTGCTGCTGCAGCAGAAAAAATCGAAAAGGCAGGCGGGAAGGCTGAGGTGATGTAAAGTGTTCAAAACGCTGAGGACTGCTTGGGGCATTCCCGAGATTCGCAAGAAGATTTTGTTCACTCTCTTCATCATCGTGATTTTCCGTCTCGGCTCCGTTATCGTCGTTCCGTTCCTCGATACGAACGCCGTTACCCAGTGGATGGACGCCAACGCAAAGAATACAGGTAACTTCCTTGAGTACCTCAATATTCTTTCCGGCGGCGCGCTTGCAAAGGCTTCGATGTTCTCGCTCGGCGTTACACCGTATATCAATGCAAGCATCATCATCCAGCTTCTGACCTACGCGCTCCCGCCGCTGGAACGTCTCCAGCAGGAGGGCGAGGACGGAAGAAAAAAGCTCAATACCATAACTTCCTTTGTGGCGCTCGGCCTTTCGATCTTCATGTCCGTTGCGTATTACCTGACGCTCAAGAATATGGACGGCGTCAATGCCGTCAAGTATACCGAGGGCGGTCAGGGCTGGTTCGCAATGTTCGTGATCATCGGCTCCTTTATGGCAGGCTCCTCGCTTGTCATCTGGCTGGGCAACCGCATCAGTGAGAAGGGCATCGGCAACGGTGTTTCGATCATTCTGTTTGCCGGTATCGTCGCGAGAATTCCGCTTGATATCGGCACGCTCTTCGGACTTGTCAAGGACAACCCGAATGAGTACTTCCTTAAGGTCGTTATTTATCTGCTGATCTTCATCGCAATGGTCGTCGGCATCGTTTTCATGAACGAGGCCGAGCGCCGGATCCCGGTGCAGTACGCCAAGCGCGTCGTCGGCAGAAAGCAGTACGGCGGACAGAGCACGCACATCCCGATCAAGGTTTGTATGTCCGGTGTTATGCCGATCATCTTCGCGATGAGCTTTATGTCCCTGCCGTCCATGCTGACGATGTTCTGGAAGCCTGTTCAGACAATCACCGAAGATACGACCGGCTGGCAGAAGTTCTACTTCTACTTCACCAATTTCTTCAAGACCAGAAGCTACGGCTACGCAGTACTGTATTTCATCCTGATTATCCTGTTCAACTACTTCTATGTGGCGATTCAGTATAATCCGGTCGAAATGGCAAACAACCTCCGCCAGTCTAACGGCGGTATTCCCGGCATCCGTCCCGGCAAGCCCACCTCCGACTACATCCAGAGAGTCCTCTCGAAGATCGGTCTGGTCGGTGCGGTCTTCCTCGGTATCGTTGCCGTGTTCCCGATCATCTTCCTGAACCTCACAAAGCTCGATGTTTCGTCGATGGGCGGTACTTCGATCCTGATCGTGGTCAGTGTTGCGATCGAGACAGTCCGTACACTGGAATCCCAGCTGATGATGCGTCATCACAAGGGCTTCCTCGGTTAATTCAATATTGTAAGGAGGCTGCCATATGAACCTTATTCTCTTGGGTGCGCCCGGTGCCGGCAAAGGCACGCAGGCGGAAGCAATCTCCGCAAAGCTCGGCATCCCGCAGATCTCGACCGGCAATATGCTCCGCGAGGCCGTCAAGAACGGCACTGAGCTGGGGCTGCGCGCAAAGGCTGCAATGGACAGCGGTGCGCTGGTCTCGGATGATATCGTCATCGGTATTTTGAAGGACCGCATCGCAGAGCCGGATGCTGCTAACGGTTATATTCTTGACGGTTTCCCGCGCACCGTCGCACAGGCTGAAGCACTTGACCAGATGGGCGTTACCATCGACAAGGTGCTGGAGATCCATGTCGCAAACGAGCGCATCATCGCAAGAATGTCCGGCAGACGCGTCTGCGAAAAGTGCGGCGCGTCCTACCACATCGAGTATAAGCCGACGGCTGTTGAGGGCATCTGCGATGTCTGCGGCGGCAAGGCGGTTCAGCGTGCAGACGATGCACCGGAGACAGTCCTCTCCAGACTCGATGTTTATGAGGAGAAGACCGCTCCGCTGAAGGACTACTACGCAAAGACCGGCAAGCTCGTGACCGTTGAAGGTCAGGAGGAAGTCAAGGATACCACAAAGCTCGTCTTTGAGGCACTCGGTATTGAGGGCTGATGAAATAAATGGTATCAATCAAAAGCAAATCCGATGTCGAAAAAATGCTGGAGGCGGGAAAGATCGCTGCAAATGCGCTGAATGTCGTTGAGCAGAAGCTCCGCCCCGGCATGACGACAAAGGATATCGACAAGATCGTGGATCATGAGATCCGCCGGCACGGTGCTGTTCCGAACTTTTATAAGCTCTACGGCTTTCCAGCCAGTGCCTGCATCTCTGTGAATGAGGAAGTGATCCACGGGATCCCCGGTGCCCGCCGGCTCAACGAGGGCGATATTGTCAGCGTTGACCTTGGCGCAAAATATAAGGGATGGAACAGCGATACCTGCTTCACCTTCCCTGTCGGACAGGTCGCGCCGGAGATCAAACAGCTGCTGGAGGACACCAACGCGAGCCTCTATGCGGCAATCGAGGCGGCACAGGCCGGAGCAAGAGTCGGCGATGTTTCTCACACTGTCGAGGAATACTGCCGGGCAAAGGGCTACGGGATTGTCCAGAATTACTGCGGTCACGGAATCGGCAAGGAGGTTCATGAGGACCCGGAGGTTCCGAACCACGGCAAGGCAGGCCACGGAATGCGGCTTGTCGAGGGCATGACCATCTGCATTGAGCCGATGATCAACCTCAAGGGTGACGGTGTTCACACTATGCCGAACGGCTGGACTGTCGTGACAGACAGCGGCTCATGGTCGGCACACTTTGAACACATGATCCTCATTACGGCAAACGGCCCCGTCATCATGACAAAGCGGTGAACGCAATGGAAAGATGGCTGGCTGAGCCCGGGATGATCGTCCGGGCAAAGGCGGGCAGAGACAGCGGCAGATTCTATGCCGTAGTCGCTGCGGAGGGCGCTGAGCTGCTGCTTGCGGACGGCAGGCGGCGGACGCTCGCAAACCCGAAGCGCAAGAATCCCGCTCATGTTCAGGCGACGAAGCAGCGTGTCTCACTCGATGCGCTGACCGACAAAAAGCTCCGTGAAGCGCTGAAGCCGCTCAATGATGCGGTCTCAGCTCCCCAAACCAAACCGAATCAAATCCGCAAGGAGGTCATCGACGATGTCGAAGCAGGATGTAATTGAAGTGGAAGGCGTGGTCATTGATGCCCTGCCGAATGCAATGTTCAAGGTCGAGCTGAGCAACAGCCATGTGATCCTTGCGCATATTTCCGGCAAGCTGAGAACGAACTATATCCGAATCGTCCCCGGTGACCATGTTACAGTTGAGATGTCGCCCTACGATCTGACAAAGGGCAGAATCACCTGGCGCTCCAAATAATCAGGGAACGCCGGAGAGAAGGAGGTATTTCCAATGAAAGTCAGACCTTCCGTCAAGCCCATTTGCGAAAAGTGCAAGGTCATTAAGCGCAAGGGCAAAGTCATGATCATTTGTGAAAACCCGAAGCATAAGCAGCGTCAGGGCTGATACCCTGCGCATTTGGAGGTGTAATTAGGAATATGGCTAGAATCGCTGGTGTTGACCTCCCGAAGAATAAGCGTGTTGAGATCGGTCTCACATATATCTTCGGTATCGGTCGTACGACGGCAACCAAGATTCTCAAGGAAACCGGCATCAATCCGGATACGAGAGTCAAGGATCTTACCGAAACCGATGTCGCAGCGCTGCGTGCGTACATTGATGAGCATTGCATCGTGGAGGGCGATAAGCGCCGCCAGGTTGCAATGGATATCAAGCGTCTCGTTGATATCGGCTGCTACCGCGGTGTCCGTCACCGCAAGGGTCTGCCTGTCAGAGGACAGCGCACAAAGACCAACGCAAGAACGCGCAAGGGTCCGGCAAAGACCATTGCGAATAAGAAGAAGTAAGGAGGGACTGTATCTTGGCACAGCAGAAGAAGAAGGTTACCACGATCAGACGCCGCAGAGAGCGTAAGAACATCGAGAACGGCGCGGTGCATATTCAGTCCACGTTCAATAACACCATCGTGACGATCACCGATACGCAGGGCAATGCGATCTCGTGGGCTTCCGCCGGCGAGCTCGGCTTCCGCGGCTCGAAGAAATCCACACCGTTCGCAGCACAGAGCGCTGCGGAGACCGCTGCAAGAGCAGCAATGGAGCACGGCCTCAAGACCGTCGAGGTCTATGTCAACGGCCCCGGCTCCGGCAGAGAGGCTGCCATCCGTGCGCTTCAGACCGTCGGTCTCGAAGTCCGCATGATCAAGGATGTTACCCCGATCCCGCACAACGGCTGCCGTCCTCCGAAGAGAAGACGTGTATAATTTATTGGAGGTGAATGAAAGATGGCAGTACAGAAAGAACCGATCCTGAAGAAGTGCAGAACGCTCGGCATCAGCCCGGCGGTCATGGGCGTTTCCAAGAAGGATTCCAACCGCTTCCAGAGCGCAAACAACCGTAAGAAGATCTCTGAATACGGTTTGCAGCTCAAGGAAAAGCAGAAGCTCAAGTTTATTTACGGTATGCTCGAAAAGCAGTTCAGACACTACTTTGAGCTGGCTTCCAAGATGGAGGGCAAGACCGGTGATAACCTCATCACCTGCCTCGAATCCAGACTGGACAATGTTGTCTTCCGCATGGGTCTGGCACTGACCAGACGCGAGGCAAGACAGCTCGTCGCTCATGCGCATTACACCGTCAACGGCCAGAAGGTCAATATCCCTTCCTACCGCGTGAAGGTCGGCGATGTGATCGCACTGCGCGAGAAGGACAGAACCTCTGAGAAGTTCAAGGCAACTGTCGAGGCAACTGCTGACAGAGTTGTTCCGCTCTGGCTGGAAGCAAAGAAGGATGACTTCTCTGCAACCGTCACGCGTATGCCTTCCGCAGACGATATCGAGTACGAAGCACAAACGCACCTCATCGTTGAGTTGTATTCCAAGTAATTTCAGGCAAATCCTGAACGGCATGGGGCTGCTGCCCCGGCCGGCCACAACTGATTGCACAACAGGAGGGTATTTATGCTGAAAATGGAAAAGCCGGAAATTGAGACGAAAGAACTGCACGGCGACGGCAAATACGGCAAATTTGAGATCCGTCCGCTGCCGCGCGGCTACGGCATCACGATCGGTAACAGTCTCAGAAGGATTCTGCTCTCCTCACTGCCCGGCGTGGCAGTTTATGCCGTCAAGATCGACGGTGTTCATCACGAGCTCTCAACCATCCCCGGTGTCAAGGAGGATGTCACCGAAATCATCCTTGCGATCAAGGGTCTGACCGCGAAGCTGCACGGCGACGGCCCGAAGACCATGTATATTGACGCCCAGGGTGAATGTGAGGTCACCGCTGCTGATATTCAGATGGATTCTGAGGTCGAGATTCTGCCGCCGTATCCGCACATTGCGACGATCGGCAAGGGTGCAAAGCTCGAAATGCAGATTATGCTCGACCGCGGCAGAGGTTATGTTTCCGCGGAGCGCAACAAGCAGACTCGTCAGAATCTGCCGCTGGATGTCATCACCGTGGACAGTATCTACACCCCGGTTCTGAAGGTCAACTATAAGGTCGAGGATACCAGACTCGGCCAGGTCACAGACTATGACAAGCTCACGATCGAGGTCTGGACGGACGGCACCGTCGGCGCGAACGATGCGCTCTCGCAGGCGGCCAGCCTCCTGACAGAGTATCTCCAGCTCTTTGTCAATCTTTCGGATGAAAAGGTTTCTGAGCCTGTTCTCCAGGATACGACGGACGGCGGTCAGGAGAAGAAGCTCGAAACCACGATCGAGGAGCTGGATCTCTCGGTGCGTTCCTTCAACTGCCTGAAGCGCGCCGGCATCAACACGGTCGCTGATCTGATCAGCCGGTCTGAGGACGAGATGATGAAGGTCAGAAACCTCGGCAGAAAATCGTTTGATGAGGTCAAGGAGAAGCTCCAGTCTCTGGGCTTCGACCTGAACTCGGACGACAACGACTAATTCCCGTATCCGGTGCCCCCGCAAAGGGGCTGCCGGATGGATATAAAAGGAGTGAAACACAATGGCGGGTTCCAGAAAGCTCGGCAGAGCCACGGATCACAGAAAGGCAATGCTTCGCGGCATGGTGACCTATCTGTTAGAAAACGGACAGATCGAGACAACCGAAACCAGAGCGAAGGAAGTTCGTTCGATGGCAGAGAAGATGATCACCATTGCAAAGGGGATCACCGGCAGCGATACCGCAGCTGATCTCCACCTGAAGCGTCAGGTCTTTGCCTATGTGACGAAAGAGAGCGTCGCAAAGAAGCTCTTTGATGAGATCGCACCGAAGTATGCGGATCGCAGCGGCGGCTACACCAAGATCGTCAAGATCGGCCCGCGCCGCGGTGATGCAGCTGAAATGGCAATCATTTCGCTGGTCTGATCTCTTTCGGATATTCCGAACGGTAGAATTTTCAGAAGGCTGCGCAGTTTGTTGCTGCGCAGTCTTTTTTGCATTCCGGCGGAGCATACAAAAACAGGCGGATGAATATGCTGTGAATGTGCAGATGCACAAAGCTGCGGCCACGCACTTGCATGATCTGCGCAAATTTGTGTATAATATTGAGAGAACAAAAAACAGGGGAGGCACCCATGAGAAAGATACAGTTACCGGTGATCCGCGGCATATGCAGGATCCTGCTGCTGCCGCTGCGGGCGGTATTGCTGCTGCTGGGAGATATTGTATATCTGCTCGGCAAGACAGTCGGTGCCGGGATTCGCGGGATCTTCGGATTTTTCCGCAGGCGGCGCGATACCGCGGAGTACGCTGTCCGCCAGTACCGCACGCGGCATTCCGTCCTGCGGCTGCTCGGCGGTGTCGTCGCCGGAGAAAACGGTATTTTGCGGACAGTGCTGCGCTTTGCCGTGCCGCTGACCTGCTGTGCCTTGCTCTGGACAGTCGTGCAGCAGGGGATGCATCAGCAATACGGCGTCGCGGTCGCCGTGGACGGCAAAACGCTCGGCATCATCGAGGATGAATCCGCCTACATGGAAGCGGAGGAGATCGTGCGGCGCCGGCTCAATACTGCGGAGAACGCGGAGGATGTCGGTTTTTCACGGAGCTTTCAGCTTCAGCGGCTCGGAGAATCCGATATGCTGCTGACATCCGGACAGCTTGCGGAAATGATGATGCAGAATGCAGGCATTAAGCTGACGGAGGGCTACGGCGTCTATGTGAATGATACGCTGCAAGGCGTTGTGACCGAAACGCATCCGATCGAGGCGGCCATGACAAGGCAGCTCAGCGCCTTTTGCAACAAGCTCGGCGAGGATGCGGAGCAGGTGCATTATGCGGACACGGTGCGTTATGAATTCGGGCTGTTCCCGTCGGAGCGCTTTACGGATGCGCAGGCGCTTGCGAATAAGCTCACATCCGCGACGCATTCGACGCGGATTTATACGGCGGTTTCCGGCGATAC
>CAMOOV010000129.1 GCA_946621745.1 uncultured Ruminococcus sp. | reverse complement strand
TGACGCAGAAGGCCGTCCCGCCGGAGCAGGTCACCGTCACGCCGGAGCTGCTTGATATGCTTTGCACATCGGAAACGCCGGTCGATTTTCTTTATGTCAGGCCGATTCTGTATCTCGCATGGGAACACAAGGCCGCGCGCCTGACCGATCCGGATGCCGTCAGCCGATTCCTGACCTCCGAAACGCCGAAGCGCACATTCGATGCAAAGCCCGTATACCGGATGCTCATGGAGCAGGGGATGACGATCCGCAATCTCACGCTGGACTGCGCGATCTGCGGCTATCTGCTCAATCCCTCCGCAGCAGATTATCTGATCGAGCGGCTCTGCGCCGAGGGCGGGATTCCGTATCAGGCAGAGCTCGGCGAATTTGCGGATATCGCAGCATTGCCCGCGCTATCAGACTATCTCGAAAAGGAGATCGAAGCGCAGGGCATGGAGCAGCTTCTGCGCGAGATCGAGATGCCGCTCATTGAGGTGCTGGCCGACATGGAGCATACCGGCGTGCGCGTCGATGCAAACGGTGTTGAGCAGTTCGGCGAAAAGCTCGATGTCAGGATCAGCGAGCTGGAGGCGAAGATCTATGAGATCGCCGGCAAGGAATTCAATATTCTCTCGACAAAGCAGCTCGGCACGATCCTGTTTGAAGAAATGGCGCTGCCCGCGGGCAAAAAAACAAAGACCGGCTGGTCTACGAATGCAGAGGTGCTGGAAGGTCTGCGCGGTCAGCATCCGATCATTGATCTGATTCTCGAATACCGGCAGCTGACAAAGCTCCGCTCAACCTATGTTGACGGGCTGCTGAAAACTGTCGCGCCGGACGGTAGAATCCATACCTGCTATCGTCAGACCGAAACGCGCACCGGCCGCATTTCCTCTACAGAGCCGAATTTGCAGAATATTCCCGTCCGGACACCGCTCGGCAGGGAGATGCGGAAATTCTTCATTGCGGCGGAGGGCTGCTGTCTGCTCGATGCCGATTACAGTCAGATCGAGCTGCGGCTTGTCGCGCATCTCTGCGGGGATGAGAATATGCGCCGCACCTTTGAGGAGAACCGCGATATCCACCTGACGACCGCCGCGCAGGTGTTCAATATGCCGGAGGATATGGTCACGAAGGAGATGCGCAGCGCGGCAAAGGCCGTCAATTTCGGCATCATCTACGGCATCGGCGCATTCTCGCTCTCGAAGGATATCGGCGTATCGGTCGCAAGGGCGGATCGCTATATCAAGGATTATCTGCATTCCTTCCCGCGTGTGGAGCAGTTCATGAATGATACAGTCGCACGCGCAAAGGAATCGGGCTATGTGACGACGCTCTTCGGCAGAAAGCGCTATGTGCCGGAGCTTCGGGCAACGAATAAAAATGTGCAGGCGGCAGGGCGGCGCATTGCGATGAATACGCCGGTGCAGGGTACGGCTGCCGATATCATCAAGCTGGCGATGGTGCGCGTCTGGCGGCGGCTGCGCGATGAAGTGCCGGAGGCGAAGCTGATTTTGCAGATTCACGACGAGCTGATCGTCGAGGCGCCGGATACAGCGGCGGCAAAGGCTTCGGAGATCCTGCATGACGAAATGGTCAATGCCTGTGAACTTTCGGTGCCGCTGACCGCAGAAGTGCAGAAGGGACAGAGCTGGTATGAAGCAAAGGGCTGAGCGGAAGCTCGAACTGTTCTCCGCGGAGAATATCGAAGGGGTCGCGGCGCTGGCGGCGGAATGCTTCACGACGCCGTGGTCGGAGGCAATCTACCGGCGGGAACTGGAAAACCCGCAGTCCGTCGGATTTGCCTGCATCGAAAACGGCGCGGTCATCGGCTTCATCCACTGCAATTTCGTGCTGGATGAGCTGACGCTGAATACGCTCTGCGTCGCGGAGGATTACCGGCGGCAGGGGATTGCGCGGCAGCTCTGGGATGCAGTCAGCAGTATGATGCAGGGCGTGTGTACGGTCTGCTATCTGGAGGTGCGGGAGAGCAATCTCGCTGCGCGGACGCTCTATCAGTCGCTCGGCTTTGTGCAGAACGGCTATCGTGCGCGGTATTACTCACAGCCGGAGGAAGCTGCGGTGCTGATGGAAGCGCCGCTGCTGTGAAAAGCAAATAAGGAGGAAACGCGAATGAAGCTGCTGCTCATTCAGGCATGGAACGCGCAGGAGGCCAGCCTGCGCAGCCGGTTTTCCAATCTGATCTCCTATTCCTCACTGACGCTCGCCGCGATCTATGCACTGATCCCGGAGGGAATGTTCTCGTGTATTGATATCGTGGACGAATACTCGCAGACCGTTGATTACAACAAAAAGCATTACGATCTCGTGATGATTTCCTCTGATACATCGTCGATCCCGGCGGCATACCGTCACAGCTGTGCCTTCCGCAAGCGCGGCTCCTATACGGTCATCGGCGGCTATCATGCGACCGCGCTGCCGGAGGAGGTCATGCGGCATTGCTGCACGGTCATCGCAGGCCCCGCCGAGCGTTCGGTTCCGGCATTTCTGCGCGATTTTGCCGCGGGGCATCCGAAGCGCTTCTACCGCGATTTCAATGTACATTCCGAGGATTTTCCGGTGCCTGCGCGGGAGCTGATCACCGGAAAGCATAAGCTGCGCATTCCCGCGATCATCGCAAACCGCGGCTGCATCAATCACTGCAAATACTGCTCGATGCCGGTCATGTGGCACAGCGATCCGCGGCCGCTCCGCGATGTGATCGCGGAAATCCGTGCGCTGAAAACAAAGCTGCTGATCTTCTATGATCCGAATTTTTTCGCCCACCGCGAATATGCGATCCGGCTGATGAAAGCGCTGATCCCGCTGCATCTGCGCTGGGTCGGCAATGCGACCGCCGATTTCGGCATGGACGAGGAGCTGATGACGCTTGCACATGAGTGTGGCTGCTGCGGCGTGCTGATCGGCTTTGAATCGCAGAATCCGCAGTCGCTCAGAGGCGTTGCAAAGCGGTTCAGCGATGCGGGGCGTTACCGTGAGATCGTCGCGAATATCCACCGGCACGGCATGGCGGTCAACGGCTGTTTTGTCGTCGGCTTTGATACCGATACGGAGGAGCAGCTCCGTGCGCTGCCGGATTATGTCGATCATCTCGGCCTTGATCTCTGCCGCTTCGCGATCCTCACGCCCTATCCCGGCACGCAGCTCTGGAAGGATATGGAGCGCAGCGGGCGCATTGTTACAAAGGACTGGGCGCTCTACAATCAGCATCATGTTGTGTATAAACCGGCACAGATCGCGCCCGACCGCCTGCATTCGCTCTACCGCGAGATCTGGAAATCTGCGTATGGCTGGAAGCGGATCTTCCGGCGTGTCCGGCATTCCCCGACATTCGGAAAACTGCCGGGGCTTTTCCTGCTCGGCGCGAATATCGGTTTCCGCAATCTCGGCATCGACGAAAAGCGCAGGTGAAGCATGAAGATCGCTTTTATCCGGCTGAATATGTTCGAGCATATCAGCTCCGACGCGATGAAGCCGATCCTGTTCGGCATTATCCGTTCGTTCACGCCGCCGCAGCATCAGATCACATTCTATGACGAGCGCGTCAAAAAGCTGCCGGAGCGGATCGACGCGGATATCATTGCATTTTCCGTCGAGACCTTTACCGCCAAGCGCGCCTATATCCTCGCAAAAAAATACCGGACAAAGCGGAATATCATTGTCATGGGCGGCTTTCATGCCTCTGTCATGCCGGACGAGATCCTTCACTATGCCGACAGCGTTCTGATCGGCGATGCAGAGGGAACATGGGGCGCATTTCTGCGTGACTGCGAATCCGGCCGGCCGAAGCAGAAATATATCTCCGATGAGACCGCACCCTTTGCGCCGGTGCGCAGTCAGTCTGACAGCAATATATATAGTCACCATTATTACGGTGTCGGCGTCTGTCAGATCTCACGCGGCTGCAAATTCAACTGTGATTTCTGCTCGATCAAAACGATGTATCACGGCGTCCGGCGCAAGCCGCTGAAGCAGGTCGAGCAGGAGCTCCGCGCAATGAAGGAGCGCATCATCTTCTTCGCGGACGATAATCTGTTCTATGACAAGCGCTCAGCCATGGCGCTGTTCCGGATGCTGACGCCGCTGAAAAAGCGCTGGGCATGTCAGATCAGCATGGACGCGGCGCGGGACGATGCGCTGCTTAGCGCGATGAAAAAAGCCGGCTGCTTTCTGGTGCTGATGGGCTTTGAGAGCCTGAACCGCGAAAGCCTTGCGGAGATGCACAAGGCCGCGAATGCCGCCGCCGATTACGAAGCCGTGATCCGGAATGTCTACCGGCACGGCCTGCTGATCTACGGAACATTCGTCCTCGGCTGCGACGGCGACCGGCCGGATGTCTTTCAGAGAACGCTGGATTTTGCCGTCCGCAATCATATTGCCGTCACGAATTTCAATCCGCTGATCCCGATGCCCGGCACCGGCGTCTACCGGCGCATGGAGCAGGAGGGGCGGCTGCTCCGGCGGAAATGGTGGCTCTCGGACACCTACCGCTACGGCGAAACCGCGTTCCTGCCGAAGCATATGACACCGGAGCAGCTCGCTGCGGGCTGTCTGCGGATCCGCACAGAATTCTATTCGCTGCCCTGCATTTTCCGGCGGCTGCGCGGCAGTCTGCGGTATATGCAGCCGATGAGCCTGCTGATCTTCCTGCTGGCGAACCTGATCTCAGGCAGAGAGATCCGCCGGAAGCAGGGGCAGCTTCTGGGAGGGTATCTGCATGAAGCTGATACTGATTAAACCGAATATCGGCAGACGCGAGCACAGCCTATATGTCGATGAGGGACGCATGGAGCCGCTGCCGCTCGGCATTCTCGCGGCGCTGACGCCGCCGGATGTCGAGGTCGTTTTGTATGATGACCGCATGGAGCAGATTCCCTATGATGAACCCGCGGATCTCGTCGGGATCACCGTCGAAACCTTTACGGCGCGGCGCGCCTATGAGATCAGCGCGGAATACCGCAGGCGCGGCGTGAAGGTCGTCATGGGCGGGATGCACGCGAAGCTCATTCCGGAGGAGGTCGCGCAGCACTGCGACTGCGTGATCGTCGGGGATGCCGAGCCGGTCTGGGCGGAGATGATTGCGGATTTCCGCACCGGTAAAATGCGCCCGCGCTATGATGCCGTGCAGCCGCTCTGTCCACAGAAGGGCATCATCGCGAGGCGGGATATCTTCGAGGGCAAGGGCTATCTGCCGATCACGCTGCTGCAATTTTCACGCGGCTGTGCGCACAGATGCAGCTTCTGCGCATCATCGGTCTATTTCGGCGCAAAGCATTACTGCCGGCCTGTCGATGAGGTGATCCGCGAGATCCGCTCTCAGAAGCGGAAGCTGCTGTTCTTCGTCGATGACAATATCGTCTGTAATCGCGCAAAGGCAAAGGAGCTGTTCCGTGCGCTGATCCCGCTGAAGATCCGCTGGGTCAGTCAGGGCAGCATGGATATGCTTCAGGATCCGGAGCTGATGGAGCTGATGGTAAAGAGCGGCTGTCTCGGACTGGTCATCGGCTTTGAGTCGATCTCGCCGGACTGCATCCGCGATATGCATAAATATACGAATACCCGCGCTTCCTCGGAGATGTATGCCGATGAGATCGCGCAGCTCCGGAAATACGGGCTGCAAACATGGGCGGCCTTTACGGTCGGGCATGACGGCGATACCGTCGATTCGATCCGTGCGACCTGTGATTTTGCGATCCGCAATAAATTTACATTTGCGGCGTTCAATATCCTGATGCCCTATCCGAATACGCCGCTCTACGAAAAGCTGGAGCGCGAGGGGCGGCTGCTCTATGACGGAAAATGGTGGCTGCATGAGGATTACCGATTCAACTATTGCAGCATCGTGCCGAAAAATATGACGCCGGACGAGCTGACGGCGGTCTCCTTCGAGTGCCGTGCGCGGTTCAACAGTGTCGGCTCAATTATCAAGCGCGCACTGGAGCCGCATACGAATCTGCGGTCTCCGTACAGATTCATGACCTATCTGATCTACAATCCGCTGTTCCGCAAGGAGGTCTTCAAAAAGCAGGGACTCCGCTTCGGACTGGAAAGCGGCGAAAGGAGCAAATAATGCAGGGAGCAGTCATACCGGCAGCCGCCGTCACAGAGGATGACAAGCGGGCGATGTTCGCGCTGATGTCGGAATTCTACGATAATATGGACGAGGCGGTTTTCCGGCGGGATTTTGCGGAAAAGGATCACTGCCTGATCCTGTGGAATGATGCGGGCGCGGTCGTCGGCTTCACAACGCAGAAGGTCATGGCAGTCGAGGCGAACGGTAAAACCGTTCACGGCGTTTTCTCCGGCGATACGATCATTCACCGCGACTACTGGGGACAGACCGATCTTTACCGCATCTTCGCACAGTTCTGGTTTGAATACGCAAAGCAGTATGATGAATTCTACTGGTTCCTGATCTGCAAGGGCTATAAGACTTACTGCATCCTGCCGCTGGTCTGGGCAGAATTTTACCCGACCTTCCGCGCAGAAACGCCGCCCGAAATGCAGCGCATCATTGACGCCTACGCATCGGCGCTCTATCCGGACGAATACAATCCCGCGACCGGCGTGATCGAATACCGGCATACAAAGGACAAGCTCAAGGCCGGTGTTGCGGAGATCGACGAACGCCGCCTGCGGAATAAGGATATCGCATATTTCTGTCAGGCGAATCCGCATCACACGGAGGGATTTGATATCGCCTGCATCGCGAAATTCGACGCATCTGCTGTAAAACCGCGCATGGCGGCAATGCTCGGCATATGATGACGGAAGTACTCAACCGGCTCTGCCGTGCGATGTACCGCAGCAGCCGGACGCGGTTCCTTGCGCCGCGCAGCATCCGGCAGGTGCAGCGGGCATATCTGCATCAGCTGCTCCGGCGGAATGCGGATACGGTCTACGGGCGTGCGCATCATTTTGCACAGATCCGTTCGCTGCGCGACTTCATGTCCGCCGTGCCGCTGACGGAATACGAGGACTATGCGCCGTATATCGAACGCATTGTGGCGGGTGAACGCGGCGTGCTGACGGCGGAGCCGGTCATTCTGCTGGAGCCGACGAGCGGTTCCTCCGGCGGTCGGAAGCTGATTCCCTATACACAAAGCCTGAAATCCGAATTTCAGCGGGGCATCCGGCCGTGGCTCTGCGATCTTTACACGCAGATGCCGGAGATCATGCGCGGCAAAAGCTATTGGTCGATCACGCCGGTGACGGCCGGAAAGCAGTTCACCGCCGGCGGCATCCCGATCGGCTTTGAGGAGGATGCGGCCTATTTCGGCAGAGCGGAGCAGCATATCATGCGGCATATTTTTGCGGTGGACAGCAGCGTGAAATTTGCCGGCAGCACCGAGCAGTTCTATCATGACACGGCGGTGCAGCTTCTGCAATGCCGCTGTCTGACGCTGATCTCCGTCTGGAATCCGACCTTCCTCACGCTCCTCTGCGGCTATATCCGGCAGAATGCGCGGCAGCTCGCGCAGGAGCTTCCGCAGTGCAGAGCGCAGCTTCACGCCGCCGCAGAGAACCGTTTTGACCGCGTATTCACAGGGCTTCAGCTCATCAGCTGCTGGGCGGACGGCAGCGCCGCAGATGATATTCCCGCACTGCGGAGACTGTTTCCGCAGATCTGCATTCAGCCGAAAGGACTGCTCTCGACCGAATGCTTTGCGTCACTGCCGCTGCTCGGTGAAACCGGCGCAAGGCTCTGTGCGGATGCGCATTTCTTTGAATTCCGCAGTCTCGCGGACGGGCGCATCTATCCCGCAGAGCGACTGCATTGCGGCGAATATGAGCTGATCGTCACAACAGGCGGCGGCTTCTGGCGTTATCAGACCGGCGATATCGTTGAGGTTCTGGAGGTCTCGCCGGTGCATCCGCCGCGCATCCGCTTTCTGCGGCGCAAGGGCATCGCGGTCGATCTCTGCGGCGAGAAGCTGACCGAAGCATTTGTCCGGAGCATCTGCAAAAAGCTCGGTATTGCTGAACATTTCTGTCTGCTCGCGCCGGAGGGCAAGGGCTATACGCTTTATACCGATGCACCGGATATCACCGCCGAACGGCTCGATGCCGCGCTCTGTGAGGGCTATCATTACGCATATTGCCGCAGGCTCGGACAGCTCCGGCAGGCAGCCGTCATGCGCGTTTCCGGCGATCCGGCGCGGGTGTATCTTGAACGCCTGACCGCGGAGGGAATGCGGCTCGGCGATATCAAGCCCGCCTATCTCAGCCGGAAATCAGGCTGGGCGGAATGGTTCCGATGATTTCAACTATACATAAAAATGCCCGCAATCGGGCAGAAAGGAATGCGCTTTGGAACAAATACGAAAAAGACGCGGACACCGTCCGCTGAAAATCGCGCTGCTGGCGCCTGCGGGCGCAATGCACCGTTTCACCGGCAGCTTCGGGAAATCGCTGCACTATGCGCCGCTGACGCTGACAACACTCGCCGCGCTGGTTCCGGAGGAGCTTGATGCCGAGGTCGTGATCTATGACGAAACGGCGGGCAAGATCCCGCTCGATATCGACGCGGAGCTGATCGGCATTACCTGCATCACCGGCACCGCGCCGCGCTGCTATGCC
>CAMOOV010000128.1 GCA_946621745.1 uncultured Ruminococcus sp. | reverse complement strand
ATCAGCCGAACAGGTTGAACATATCCGACGCGGCGCAGAGCGCGGCGACAATAAAACCGGCGATCATCGTAATCAGACCGGCCTGCTTCTGCTCAGCATCGTTATTCTTAATTGCAAGCGCGAACATGATTGCGCCGACAAAAGCGACCATCATACCGATGCGGCGGATCCATGTGATGAAAAACTCGATTGTGGACTTGTATGCGGCCTCAGAGCCGCCGCCTGCTCCGCCAGCGGCGAATGCAGTAAGCGCGGTGAGCGAGGTCACAACAGCGATCGTAAACAGTACGGTAAAGACCTTCACAAACTTCTTGTTCTTCTGGTTCATCAGTTTCATAGTACATTCTCCTTTTTAGTCGTTAAAAGTATGTCCGAGAATACTCGGATCTCCGATTCCTTCCGTTACATCAGGGAGTTCTTCTGCGGTTGTCAGGATGCGAACTTTCACATCGGAATGAGTCAGATCGACATTTTGCTCTGGATATTCTTCAGGATTGCCGTACTGTATATCGATTTCAAATTCATCCGATTCAGCTAGAATTGATATTTCGCCATTCTCGTCAATCACAGCGGGGGCAATCTCGGTTTCTTCATCTTCGTATTCCTCCTCTTTGTTTCTGATTGCTTCGCCCATATCCCGGCTCTCGATTTCATCATCGGGAATACCGTAATAGTGGGTATTGTCCGCATAGATTTCGATGTCAGCAACAGAAGATATTTCTGAATCCATGTCCAGAATATCCTCGTAGCTTGTAGGGATTTCTTCGGCAGTAACAACCGGTTCCGGAGCCTTATAGATGACAGTATCCGGCTTTTCTTCCGGCTTTGCCGCAGCGACGGCAGCTTTATACTGCTGAATCGCCCTTGACCGCTGCGCTTTCTGCTCCGCCTCAAACTCCGCAACCGTCACGGAATGAATATGTCGGATATCTGCACGGTTTTCGTCATCAGCCAGACCGGTGAAGCGAAAATTCGGGTGATCGAAAGCCGGATACTTTGCGGCGTAAGCCGGATCTTTGGATCGTATCATGACGATGCAATCACTGATCGGCATGGTCGCAAGCTCATTCTGCTGCATCAGTTCACGCCCCAGAATGCTGTTGTTTTCCGAGGTGCTGCTTTGCTTGCCCTTTGTGCGGTTCTGCCCCTTGACATCAATCGTTTCCTTTCCAAGCTGTTCCGAAATGGATTTGAGCGTGGTTTCCTCCTTTCCGCCCAGAAAGATCGTAGAATCGCAGTTACCGGTGATGACCTCCCATGTTTTCTCATACTTTGCTTTCAACTGTGCGAGATTCTGGATGATCACATTCAGGCTCATGCCCATAGATCGGACAAAGGCAATGACTTTGTCGAAGTCAGGAATTTGCCCGATATTTGCCATTTCATCCATCAGGCATCTCACATGAACCGGGAGAGAGCCGTGATACTTGAAGTTCGCACGGTTCGACAGCGTATCGAACAGTTGCGTATACATCATCGACGCGAGGAAATTGTAGGTGGCATTGGTCGCGGATATGATAATGAACAGCGCCACCTTCTTATCGCCGAGCGTTTCCAGATGCACATTGTCACAGCAGGTCAGGTTTTTGAGGTTCCGCAAATTGAACCAGAAGGTTTTTACATTCGCGCTGGAAACGAATGACTGTCCGGTTTCTTCCGGCGCGTTGCGGACTTCCTTATACAGCCGGTATGCCAGCGTATCCGGCTTGCGGCGCTGTAATTCCAAATACTCACGGTCCAGCGGACAAAGAAAACCTTTTTCCTGCCTTTCCGCAAATGCTTCATCGGATTCACCGGGATTCTGCGTCAGGAAGAACCCGTCAGGCTTCTGCGAACCCTGCGGCGGATACTGTAAGTCGCGCATTTTCCCCGTGAGTGCGTAGAAATTGAGATTTGTCTCATCGCGTGTGCCGGGTATGATTTTTCCGTTCTCATCGAACAGCGCGTCATATTCTGACTGCTCAATCAGAAGAAATATCAGCGCCAAAATCACAGTCTGTCCCTTTTGACTCCAGAAATCGTCCTTGTCACCGTCGCCCTTTGTCGCCTGAAACAGCACATCCGCCATTTTCTTGACATTGTCCTCGCAGAGATCGCCGTTGTGATCGTAGATATAATGGAACGGGTTGTAGTTGTTGGAATGCTCCATCTGGATCGTGTTGAATATGCGGACTTCATAGCCTGCCTCTTGCAGCAGCTTCGCCGTCGCCTGATAGATTTCGCCCTTCGGATCGGTAATGACGAACGATGTGTTCAGCTGAAGGATGTTGGTAATAACCCAGAACAGCGTTTTACCGGAACCGGAACCGCCGATCACCAGCGTATTCAGGTTCAGCCGGTGCTGTTTCGTGTTCAGCGCAAGGTAGACATCCTTCGCAAGCACGATGTTGTAATCGACCTCAGCGCAGACGAATTCGCCCCTGTCGTCGTAGAGATACCCGCCGTTTTCATCCCGCAGCGCCAGCTGATACGGCTTTTTCTCCTTCTCCGCGAGCGCACGGACTTCCTTTTCATCCGCCCACTTCGCAGAGCCATGCTCCGTGCCGCGACGGTGCAGGCGCTTCGGCTCCTCACTGTACTTATACAAGGCGAAGATACCGATCACGCAGACACCGACAAACAGCATTTTCGGAACATAGCCGTCCTTTTTCGTGATTGCCGAAATGATGACTTCCGGATGCGAGGTAACATAGCGAAATGCCGGACTGATCTTGCTGCCGTCAATCGAGCCGTCCGCGCCGAGGGCGTAGTCAAATGCAGCGCCGAGCACAACACAACCGATCAACAGCACAACCCCGATCACGCAAAGCACGATCAGGGTTGTTCGGTCTATTTTCTTTTTGGGATGCGGGACGCTCAGCTTTTGGCTCATCTTCTCGCCCCTCTCGGCGAAGGCTTCGGCATATCCGGAATCTCAGGATCATCCGGTACAGGCAGATCGGGCTTTGCATCAGGGACAGGAGCGTCAGCGTGAAGCTCGTCAAGCACATTGCCGTCCGGATGCAGTTCATGACCGTTGCCAATTGCAGCAGCATCTGTCAGATCATCGGCATCCGGCATTTCGTCGGTTTCTTTGAGCATTTCCGTATCTGCGAGATACTGCTCATATTCTTCCTGCGAACGGAAGGTCAGCACCGAATCCTTATCTATGTCGGACGCTTCGAGCATTTCCGATTTGAGTGCCGACCATGCGGTTTTGCCGTTCTCTCCGCGTACAGGCTTGCCGTTCTCGTCCGTCGTTTCCGCGTCCGTGAACGCTGCGACCTGTCTGCCGCCATCGCGCACAGCATAATCATGAACCACACGCGAGCCATTGTGTCCTCCTTCCACCACAATATGTTTCTGCGGTTCTGCTGCGCTGCACACGATCATCGTGTCGATTGCGCGTTCCTCGCGGTCGGTCAGGTGATTCATCGCTGTGTTGAAGTCGGTCTGCTGTGCCTGCACCGCCGCGACGCGCTCCTTTACTGCATCCACGCGGATTTCATGCGCCTTTTCGACCATTGTTTCCGCCGTCTGCGGGGATACGCCAAGACCGGCGATCTTTTCAGCAGCTTCCTGACGGTCAGCGGTGGAGAGAACCGCGGACGTCTTGCCGTAGGCGACCGTCATGGAATTCTGCCGGACTTCCTCAATCCGCAGCACCGTCTCCGGGCTCTGCGCCTCAGCCTTGCTGTAAATTTCCTTTGCCATAGATTTTGCATCCGCCTCGCTCATGCCCGCGTCCATATACATTGCGGAAAGGAAATGCAGCGTGCGCTTTTTGTCCGACAGCGTGAAATCCAGCTTTTCAGTCTGCTCGTGCGGAATTGAATCGCCCTTGTCGGTGATCTCCGTAGACCGGAATACGGTATTGACCGTGAAGCTGTCCTTGCCGGTGCGCTGAATGCTGTTCTCCACCGAATCCAGCGGCTTTTGCTTTGTGGTATACTCCATGCCGCTTGCACCGGTATACTTGTGTTCGATAATCTTCTCCGGCTCAAAATCTTCCATCTGAAAAGATTTTTCTGCGGTAAGGAGTCTGGTATCCTGCCGTGCATAGAAATCCGTCACACGGTCAGCCTTGTCTGTCAAGGCATCGAGTGTTCTGCGGTCGGTGATGCCAAGCTGTTCTGTCAGCAGACTGCGCATCTTCGCCCTTGTCATGTTCTGCGGCTCCAGCACGGCGTATTTGCCGGACTGATCGCGGAAAACCACACGCGGCTTTTCGTCCTTTTTCGGCTGGACATACCAGCAGCCGAACGGCTTGGCGTGCAGGCTTTCACCCTCCAGCGTGACATTGCCCTCAATGCGCGAGAACTCATTTTGCGCGCTGTTGCTGAAATACCGCTCCTTCTGCTTTCCTTTGAGCGCTTCCTCACCGAATTTTGCCGCAGCCAGATCAGCCTTGACAGGATCATATCCGAACTGCGTCTGAATCTGCGCTGATACAGTTGCCTTATCCGGAATCTCATCGAAAGAGACTTCTCTTCCGGAATGCATATCTTTCAGCGTATAGAAGCCGTTTTCGTCCTTGTCAAAGGAAAACTGCTTCTCGATCTCCTTACACTTTGCCACAAATTCCTCGCGGACAATGCGCACAGCGTCCTGATGCTTCACATCATGCAGGCAATACTGGTCACCGCTTTTGGTCTCCACGAACACCGCCGGAAGATCATGGGCTTTCAGCATTGCTGTCAGGTGGGGGACTTCCCACGGCTGCACCTTGAAATTACCGAGTGTTTCCGGCTGTACGGCAATCTTTTCCTTGACGCACTCCGTGCAGATCTGCTTGAAAATGGGCAGATCGCCGCTGCGGACATTCGCATAGAGGTTGTTTTTGCCTTTCGTATTGGAGAAAGCAACGGGGATGCCGTACTTTTTCGCTGTACGTGCGATGGCTTTGCGGTCCTCCTGTGAAAAGCCGTTCTGTGCGACAGACAGGGCTTCGCCGGTGTTGCGGGCATTCTCGGCTAGGTCTTTCAGGGATACCTCGCCCGGCTTGATTCCGGTGAGGTTCGTTGCCGATACATTCGGGGGCTTGGTCTTTTCGGGAGTCTGACTGCCGCCTTTTGCCGCTTTCATCTGTGCTCTCGCTCTGGCGCGGTCATGCTCCATGCCGAGCAGCTCGCGGAACAGGCGACCTACCGAATCCAGCACCGACTTGAAAGCGGAAAGCGCGGCTTCTGCTGCTTTTTCAGACACTTGCATCGAAACGGCGGTTACATCTTCACTCATGTTCAATCTTCATCCCTCCTGTCAAATGGGCATAAAAATAGCCCGGTATTATAATAGTAGATAGGAATTGCGTATCATAATACCGGGCTTGAAAAGAAATATTCAGTTGTCAAGGTGATTTTACCGGCAAGAATCTGGGCTGTTTTCTGGAATGTTTTTGCCGATAGCAGGGTACGGTTAGTCATTTTCGGATGGATAGAACAGCTTTTCCGATTCGTCCGCCTCCACAACAGTCAGCACAAGAAGCTGGGGCTCATGGCGGTTGTAACTGATGAGCGGCGCACATTCGTCATCCACCAGTACTCCGCAAACCTGCGGGAGCATATCCTCGGTCAGAATGAACACGGATTCGTCCATCGGCGCATCCTCATCATAATTGTCGGGCTCAAACACGCCGGGAATCTCATACGGGTTGAAGTCCGGGCAGCTGTCGATGTAGCGTTGAAGGCTGTTCGCCTCGATGTAATACTTGTTGTTTGCGTCCTTGAGGACATGGAACGGGCGACCGCTCCAAAAGGCTCTCTTGCAGATCTCGTTCATAAAGGGAAGGCTGTAGCCGAGCTTGCTTGCGGCTGCGTACATGGAAAGGAGCGTCAAAGTCATCTGTTTCATGATATTATTCCTCCTGATTGTTTTAGGCATACGGAACGGATGCCTGTTTCGTGTTTTCCTGCGGTCACGGCAGGCAGCGGATCGTCATATATTGGGTTACATCAGTATCACCTCCAGCGACAGGGCAAAGAAAAAGCCCGGTTTTTCATGATCGAAAAATCGGGCATACGGATACTATTCAATTGTTAGTTGAGCTGTCCTCAATGATTCCCTTATGCAAATTCCCATGTGGTTTGAGGGCTAGTGTATGCTGGTTGTGGGAACTGTTTTGCGGGAACTTGCGTGGGAACTTGGGCTGAAAATGGGCTCAAAAAAGAGATTTTTGGTTCAAATTACAGAATCATAATTCATGCGAGATACGCTGAAAATAACGCAACAACTTGAAATTCACATAGATAGGTCGTTTTGAGAAATGATTGTCGAGCGGGCAGTGCCCGCTGCCGGTTTGCTAAAGGCACGGCAGCGCTCATGGCTCCCATAGGCCAAATACACGCTGCTGTTCGCAGCTTTTGTAAAGTGACTGCGCCACACAATGCAGGGCGATGTTACGAAGCAGAAGCCGCGAACAGCGGCGTTTGTTTACGCTGTGGGGATTATGAGCGTATCCGCAGCTTTCGCATAACGGCTGTCGGCCCTGCCGACCGGCGGCAAAGGCGCGATATCCATGATTTGGGTATTACATTTTGTTATTTTTATGCACTTGTCCAAAGTCTGCGGTTTTTCTTGCGAATCTGCATCCTTTTGTGCTATAATGATTCTGTCGTTTTTTTGCTGTATGACGAAAGGATACGAAAATGAACAGAAGAAAAACCGCAGCTATTCTGGCCGCACTGTTGGCCTTTTCCGCTTCTGCGCAGACGCTCCTGCCGGATATCGCCGGCAGCACGATCTGCTGTGCCGCAGAGGAAGCACCGCTCCGATCTGTTACCGTCGGCAATCTGACCTTCAATCTCTACTCAGACCATGCCGGTGTCAGCCGGTGCAGTGAATCCGCAATGGGCAGAATGGAGATTCCGGACAGCGTCGGAGGACTCCCCGTCACGCATATTCTCGACGGCTCGTTCGCGGGCTGCACAGCGCTGACAGAGGTCATCATGCCCGACAGCATCCGCTATCTCTGCATCGGAATGTTCTCCGGCTGCAAGTCGCTGAAAAATGTCCGCCTGTCTGATAAGATCTACCTGATTCCGGCGAAATCCTTCGAGGGCTGCGAAAGCCTGACGACTGTCAATATCCCGGAGGGTATCTCGCAGATCGGTATTTATGCGTTCGCCGGCTGCTCCGCGCTGCAATCGGTCACGCTGCCGAAAAGCATCAAGGAAGTACAGTCCTGTACCTTCCGCGACTGCACCGCGCTGGAATCTATCTGCATTCCGGAGGGCATCACGGCAATCGGCAACTATACCTTCAACGGCTGTACCGCATTGAAATCGGTTGATCTGCCGGAAACCCTCACGCAGACAGGCATGAGCGCATTCGGCGGATGTACCGCATTGAAATCCGTCACGCTTCCGGATGCCGTTGAGACAATGGCCTCAGATGCATTCATCGGCTGCACTGCGCTGGAGAGCGTCAAGCTGCCTGCATCGCTGAAAGCCGTGCAGGGCAATATGTTTAACGGCTGCTCGTCGCTGAAATCGGTCGAGATTCCCGACAAGGCAGAATATATCGGCTCCTACGCCTTCCTCCGCTGCAAGTCGCTGACGGAGGTGAAGATCGGCAAAGCAGTCAAAGAGATCCGCGATGCTGCATTCATGGACTGCGAAAATCTCGCGGACATCAATTTCCCGTCTGGACTGACAACGCTCGGCACAAATGCCTTTTATCAGTGCAGCGCACTGAAAGCGGCAGAGCTGCCGGATACTGTCTCCGCAATCGGCGAAAACGCATTCTACCGCTGCACGGCACTCAGCAGCCTGCACATTCCGGCATCGCTGACAGCGGTCAGAAAGCTGACCTTCTACGGCTGCAAATCGCTGCCGGAGGCAGATCTGCCGAAGTCGGTCGCGTCGGTCGAATCGGGTGCATTCTCCTATTGCGAAGCGATGAAGACGGTCACGATCCGCAATCCGGAATGTACGCTTGCAGACGAGGATTATCTCTTTGCGAATACATATAATGCGCATGATGCGGTGATCCGCGGCTATGCGGATTCCACGGCACAGAAATTCGCAGAAGCGAAGAAATATAAATTTGAAGCGATCACGGATGATGACAAGACCGATCCGGAGGACGGCGAAAAGGGCGATCCGAAGGACGGCGAGACGACCGATCCGAAGGACGGTGAGACGACCGATCCGAAGGACGGTGAGACGACCGATCCGAAGGACGGCGAGACGACCGATCCGAAAGACGGCGAGACGACCGATCCGAAGGACGGCGAAAAGACCGATCCGGAACAGCCGAAGCATGATTATCAGATTGCAGAGGACGGCACCGCAAACCGCCGCATCCATGTGCTGCTCGGCGATATCGACGAAGACAAGGCCGTGACCGGTAAGGACGCGCAGTTCGCGATCAGTGCCTATGCGCTTTCGATCGTCGGTGCACAGACCGGCCTGACTACATACGGCGCCGCAGCCGGTGACATTGACGATGACGGCAATGTGACCTCCGCCGATGCGCAGTATATCCTGCAATACTACACGCAGAATACGATCTCGAAGACGAAAACAGCGTGGATCGACCTGCTCCCGAAGCAGTGACCTTTTTCTCTTAATTAAGACAAACCGGAGTTTGGCGGTGCTTCTAACGAAGCTATGTGGGGGCGCTGCCCCCACACCCCTGC
>CAMOOV010000127.1 GCA_946621745.1 uncultured Ruminococcus sp. | reverse complement strand
GGCAGCCCTTCGGCAATCGCCTCGGCTGCCGCCAGCCGTGCATAGGGTACGCGCTCCGCCTTCGGCAGCTTTTTCGCCTCCGGCAGCTCCTTCTCAAAGAACAGAATGCCGATCAGCATCAGCGCGACACCGACCGTCACGCAGATATCCGCGAAATTGAACACGGCGAAATTGAACAGCTGAAAATCAAAATAATCGACCACTGCGCCGCCGCGGAAGATCCGGTCGATCAGATTGCCGAGACCGCCCGCCGCAATCAGCGGGAGCGCGGCATAGAGCCAGCGGTGCTGCCTGCCAAGCCGGTGCAGCGCATAGAGACAGACCGAGATCATGATAATCGGGAACACGATCAGGAAGCCGCGGTTCCCGCTCAGCATACTGAATGCAGCGCCGCGGTTTTCCAGATAGCGCAGATGCATCCAGTCAAAGCTGCCGATCTGCAAAAACGGACGCGGCGGCTGTCCCTGTAAATTGGCGATCGCCCAGACCTTGATCAGCTGGTCGATACCGGTCAGTGCAGCAATCGCCGCAATGACAATGATCGTCGTAAGCAAGTATCTCCTCGCTCCCTTCCGCATAAAAAAGGAACCTGCGCGACCGGCGCCGTGCAAGTTCCTTTGCTTCTCAAGCTATCAGAAATTCGGTTTGAAATCGTCGCGGCGGCTGCCGAAGGTTGACTGTGCAACGCTGTCAAAGCTGTCTGCTGCGGTCTCTGCTGCCGGCTCGGCCGCTTCCTCAACGACCTCGGCCTCTTCAACCTCCTCGACCTCCTCGTATTCCTCTTCCTCATCGAGAGAATCGGGCAGTCTGGAGATCATTTCCAGATGCTGCTTATAGAGACCGAACAGCGTCTGCTTGAATTCCGCGACCTGCTTCTTGGTACGCTCCAGAGCGGTCTTGCTCTTTTGAAGCTCCTCATTGGTCTGACGCAGCGATTCCTCGGAATCCGCAAGCGCCTGCGACTTCACGCTCTCCACAGAAGCACGCGCTTCCGCTTCGATTGCGTCAGCCTTCTCCTGTGCCTCGGCAATGACCTGACGCGCCTGACGCTGTGCAAGCAGCAGTGCATTCTTCAGATCCTCCTCGGTGTCTTTGTACTCACGCACCTTGTCAGCGAGGAGCTGGATTTTCTCATTCGAGTCATCCATATCCTGCTGCATCAGGCGAAGGTCATTTTCGATCTGAGAAAGAAATGCATCGACCTCTTCGGGGCTGTAACCGAACTTTACCTTCTCAAATTTTTTCTTCTGAACATCTTTTGCCGTGATCATATGCTTCCCCTTCCTGATTCTTTATTCAACGGTGCTTAAATTACGACACCGTTTGTTTCGAGCTCGTTGACGAGATCCTCGCCGATGAATCCGACATTATACGGAGTGATGATATAGGTCAGATTCGCGACCGGCTTGAGACTGCCGCCGTTTGCATATGCAACACCGACCAGAAAATCAATGATGCGGCGCTTATTTTCCGCAGAGGCGGTCTCCAGATTCAGGACGACCGTTTTCTTGGCGATCAGATGATCCGCGATCTGCTTTGCGTCAGTAAAGACCTCCGGTTTGACCAGAACGACCTGAAGCTGTGCCGTTGCCTGAATATTGACGACCTTGTTGTCGCGGCGGGGAGACTCCGGCGCCTCGCGTCTCTCGCGGAGCGGTGCCGCAGGAATGCGAACCTCCTGTGCAGAGGTATCCTCCTCATAATCGTCATAGTCATCACGGATGACCTCACGCTCACGGTAATCTCTTCGGTCGCGGGTTTCTCTGGGAGTTTCACGCACCGGCTCGGATTCGTAGGTATCGTCATCCTGCGGTGCGAAGAAATCACGGACGCTGTCTAAAAATTTCATCTGAACTCTCCTTCTCTTTCTGAACATATATTTCCGTTGCACGATGCACCCGGCGGTACGCCGTGCTTGAATTGCGCTGCTTTACTCTGTCTTCGGGGGATAATACCTGGCACCGAACAGCCCGCTGCCGATCCGGACGATTGTTGCGCCGCAGCGAACCGCAGCGGCATAGTCGCCGGACATACCCATAGAAAGCGTGTGCATCGGAGCATACTGCTGCATCTTGTCATACAGCCGGTACATTTCGGAAAAGGTACGCATCTGCTCGGATTTCTCTGCCATCGGCGGCGGAATGGTCATCAGCCCGTCCACACGGACAGCCGGCAGATTTTGTACGGCTTCGAGCAGTGCCGGCAGCTCCTGCGGAGAAACGCCGGATTTGCTCAGCTCCCCGCCGATATTGACCTCCAGCAGGATCGGCATGATCCTGCCGCACTGCTGTGCTGCCTTGCTGACCGCCTCTGCAAGATGCACACTGTCCACGGAGTGGATGAGCGTGACCTTGTCCGCGATCTGCTTCACTTTATTCGTCTGCAAATGGCCGATAAACTGCACCTCTGCATCGGGGCGGTAAAGCGGCCGCTTTGCGAGAAATTCCTGTACGCGGTTCTCGCCGAGCACTGTGACACCGTGATCGAATGCGAGATTGATGAGCTCCGGCGCGACGGTCTTCGTCACGGCCATAAGCGTAACCTCGCTTTCCTCTCTGCCGGACTCCCGGCAGGCTTCACGGATCGTTTCCCGGATCACGGCGAGCCGTTCCAGAACGGCTTCCCGCTGCTCCGCGGTACACGGTGCGAATTCATTCTCCATCTGCCATCACTCCCTTTACGATGATATCGTCATAGAGCGCGACAAATCCGCTTCCGGCATCCAGACGGGAAAGATAATAATTCTCGTCCTCATAGATCTTGTCGATCCGGCGGAATTCCGCCGTTTCACCGACCAGAACATAGACGCCCATGAAGTCATCCGTCACACTGGTGACATTGCCCTTCTCATCCTTGACATCGACGGTCATATGCCTGAACCGGATAGCCGATTTCGGAATCCGGATGCCCTCGACGGTGTCGCGGATAATCTCGACACGCTCCGTGCGGTGCTGCACGGTGTCATGCGTGAGCTGGTCGCAGCGGAAGATGCCCTGTGTGCGGGTGATGTCGCCCGTCGAGATCAGAGAGACGACCTTGACGCGCATCGGCTGTCCGATGGATTCAAGCCGCACGGTCGCGGTATCGTCCTCTGAGAGGCGCATTTTTGTATTATCGAATATACCTGCGATATACCACGCATAGCCGTCGATCAGCTTGCCGATCGTCTGTGTCCCCTCCGGCTGCGGCGAAGCGATACCGTCATCGGAGACGGATTCGAGCTGTTCGGGCGTGAGCTGATTGAGAGAGTCGATCGTCAGCACTTCCTCATAGCCGTCTGTATAGCCGGCGAAATAGGCGCTGCGGTCTGCGCGGATCATATATTCCGGCGCGGTCTTCTGACCGTTGAGCCGTTCGATCTCATCCTCCAGCGCGACGATCCTGTCATTGAAATCGACGCTGCTGTCGGTGATCTTGTCATAGGTACTCATCAGGACGGTCAGCTCCTGCTTTGCGGCGTCCATACCGGTATACTCGCCGCGCTCGCGGAGCCGGATCATATTCTTGAACTGCTCCTCGATCAGGCCTGCAAGATTTGCGGCCTGCGCATTTTCTCTGGTGCCGGGGTTTTCGATCATGCCGAGCATCGCAAGCTCATCCTCCTTTTCGGCGATGCGCTTGCGCAGATCAATCTGATCCTCGCTCGCATAGACCTCCGCAATGACCATGCCGACGCCGAGCTTGGCGCCGTCATCGACACAGTAACGGACTGCGCCCGCACCGTTATAGGTCTTGACGGACTCATTCCGTATGTAGACACCCTGGAAGCTCGAACTATCACTGACCTCGTAATAGACGGCATTTTCAGTCTCATAGTTCGTGAAGAACAGATGATAGAAAATACTGAAGGCCAGCACAACCGCGAACACCAGCAGCAGGATCTTGAGGATTCGCGTTGTGATTTCGTTCATCTAATTACTCTGCATCCTCCCGCTGTTCCATTGCGTCGAGAATGGAGATCGGTCTTGCCGGAACAATCGTGGAGATCGCGTGCTTATAGACGAGCTGCTGTCTGCCGTCTGTTTCGAGGATCACGATGAACGAATCGAAGCCGCGGATGATGCCCTTGAACTGATAGCCGTTTGTCAGGAAGATCGTCAGCGGGAGACGCTCCTTGCGTGCCTGATTAAGAAAGACATCCTGTAAATTGAGTCCTTTGTTGGTCATGATAACTTGCCTCATTTCTTCTTAGATCGCACATATGTATCTGCGGTGTACAGTCAAAGGGGGACACTTCACCCCTTCGATAACTACACACAATATATTATATCACAAACCGCCCCATTTTGAAATAGCAAAAGCGGCAGAATTGAAAATTCCACAATTTGCACAAACGGAATCGCGCATAATCCAGTTTATATCCGCATTTCGACGAAACCATGTTCCCTGCCGTTTGGCGAAGCGGCAGGTTTCCTGTTTGATTCTGTCGATGCCTGCGGCCGGTTCCTCCTCGCCGCGCAGCCACGGCAGCAGCTCCTTGTAGCCGATCGCCATTGCCGCGGTCGCACGCCGTCTGCCGGAATGATATTCCTCCGAGACCTCATCGAGAAGCCCCTGCCGCACCATCTGATCGACTCTTTCGCGGATGCGGGCGTACTGCTTTTCGCGGTCCTCAAAGCCGATGCCGATGCGCAGGATCTCCCACGGCGGCGGAACGGCTCTGCTCCGGCGGGCGTGCTCCGAGAGCGGGATGCCGGTCAGCTCCCAGACCTCCAGTGCGCGGATGATGCGCCGCAGATTGTTCTCATGCAGGCGCTCCGCCGTTTCCGGATCGCACTGCATCAGTCTTTCGCGCATCGCCGCATTGCCGCGCTCCCGCGCTTCTGCATTCAGCCTTTCGCGCAGCGCATCGTCCGCCGGAATATCCGGAAACTGAATGTTGTCGAGCAGCGAATCGACATAGAGCCCCGTTCCGCCGACGATGACCGGCAGCCTGCCCCTTGCGTGGATCTCCGCGATCTTCGCCCGCGCCATATCCACATAATCCGCGACCGAGCAGGGCGCATCGGGCGGCAGCACCGAGATCAGATGATGCGGGATGCCGCGCATTTCCTCCGCTGTCGGCTTTGCCGTAGCGATGTCCAGTCCCTCATAGATCTGCATAGAATCCGCCGAGATCACCTCGCCGTGATAATTCTCCGCGATCTCGACGCCGAGCGCCGTCTTGCCGGAGGCCGTTGCGCCGACGACCGCGATCACCGGCGGCTTTATATGCTCTGTCATGTTTTCCTCCTTATCCGGCATCGGTCAGCTCGCCCGTCCAGTGCGCCTGATCGGGGATCAGCCGCAGCCCGAACAGCGTTTCCACATCCTTTTCCGTGAGATTCAGCTCCAGCTGAAAGCTTTCGCGTTTGATGTCTCCCGGATTATCGGCGTGAAGAAGAATCTGAGCGCGGCCGTCCAGCAGATCGTCCGCCGGTTTGCCGTCGATCTCCAGATGCGCCTGATACTCATACTTCAGATCATGCGTGTTGATGGTCCGCGAAAAGGGCACCTGCTCGATACGGAAGCCGATTTTCCGGCCGTCCTTCCGCCAGCTGAACGAATCCTCGCGGTTCGTGTAAAATTCCCAGCCGGCAAATGCAGCCATGCGGCTGATCGCAGGGAACCGCAGTCTCCCCTTATCCGCTTTCTCCTGAAATGTATAGGAATCGCCGGTGGTCTGGTCAACGAATACGCGTTCAAAGGCTGTCTCGCCGTGACAGGTCACATTTTCCAGCACGGCCGGAACAAGCCGCGGCTGTGCCTCACCGGACATAAATTCCTCTGATGTGAGATATCTCTTATCCCAGATGCCGCGCCGCAAGCCCTCTTCAATATAGATGGCCGGTGCAACTGTTACATTTTCCTTTGTGCGGCCGTGCGCCAGCCAGTTGAAGGTATAATAGCCGAGATCCTCCGGCGCATCGTAGAAGCGCTCATATGCATCGTGATTCCAGACCGCCGGCTCGTCCTCCGGCAGCGCCGAAAACACCTCAAAGCGCTGCTGCGCCGTAATGCCGTGATCGAATGTGAACTGCGCATATTCCCGCACGATTTCGTCGATGCGCTCATAATTATAGTGTTCCTCGCCGGTCTGCATCCAAATCATATTTTCCAGTCCAAGCTGAAACTGAAAATCACCCTCTGTGACCTCTGCGCGTTCGATCCCGCAATAGATCGGAGAAATGTGCAGATAATAATTCTCCGCGCCGATCAGTTCATCGAGCTTTTCGCGGATCATATCCTCTGCCATATCCACGACCGAAAAATCCGCATAGTTATCGCTGAGCGTCCCGTCCCGCATTTTCGCCGTCACGAGATATTTTCCGCCGCCTCTGCCGGTGCTTTTCGCATAGCAGATCAGCTCCTCGCCCTGCATCAGCTCGGCGGGAACATACCGCACATAGACAAATTCCTCGCCGTATTTTTCCTCCAGCGCCGAGAGCAGCACCTCGATGCGCGTAATGGTATTCTGCTGCTTCGGCGTGAGCTGCGCGAAGTCCTCCGGCAGATCCTGCGCCGCGAGGATCTCCTTTTGCCGCGCTGTCAGATCTTCGGGACTGCGGGATGATTCATCGGAGGAGGAGGCATTCGCGCAGGCCGTCAGCATAAGACCGAACGCTACGCAGAGCAGAAATCTGTACCGCATCGGCTCAATCCGTCAGTGTCCTGTAATACGGGCAGATATTCGCATAGCTGCCGTCCGGCATATGAAATCCGCCGGGGATCGTGCCGAGCTGCACGAAGCCCAGCTTTTCATAGAGACGCCGCGCCGCGGTGTTGCTCTCGACAACTGCATTGAATTGCAGGATCCGGAAGCCGTGCTGCCGCGCCTGCATGATGCAGTCAAGCACGAGCTGCTCACCGATTTTCCGGCCGCGGAAGTCCTCGCGCACGGCATAGCTCGCATTGGAGATATGCCCGCAGCGGCCGACATTGTTCGGATGCAGGATATAGAGCCCGCAGATCATGCCGTTCAGCTCCGCGACGCCGCAGTAGGTCTGCTGCGCGAAGAATGTGGCCGCGTCCTCTGCATTCAGCATTTCCTCCTGCGGGAACGCATTCCCCGCCGCAACAACGGCATTCCAGACCGCTGTCATTTCCGGCAGGTCATCCGGCGTATAGGCACGGATCTGCACGGGATTCGGCACCACTTCGGGCGCATTGCCGTTCAGCATGGCGGGCGGGCCGTAGACAAGCTGCACAGGCGCTGCGGAATAATCCGCCTCCTGCTCCGGCTCTCTGTTTTTCATGTGATTCATGAACCGATCCCCCTTTCTGTATTAGTATAGCACATTTATCCGTTTTTTTCAACGCCGGAATTGGGGAAAAATCCCTCCGGATCCGACAAAATGTTTACGCTGCGTTCCGAATCTCCGGATCAATTTCGCAAAACCCCTTGACAAATCCGTTCCTATCTGCTATAATAGCATTGTAAACATATCATGCAGATAGGTTATAGGTGAATTGAACCGGATGCGGAGGCGATAGAATGCAGAAACGATGTTGCGCGGGATGACAATTCCGCCTGATATACCGAATCCAATCAATCTGAAATCAAATATGAAAAGGAGATTATTTCTATGTCTGTTTATGAGAGAATTACCGATCTGATCGGCGGCACCCCGCTGCTGGAGCTGAAGAACACCGAGAGCGCAAACGGTCTCGAAGCGAAGCTGCTTGCCAAGCTGGAATACTTCAATCCGGCAGGCTCCGTCAAGGACAGAATCGCGAAAGCCATGATCGACGATGCGGAAGCAAAGGGACTGCTGAAGCCCGGCAGCGTCATCATCGAGCCGACCTCCGGCAATACCGGCATCGGCCTTGCATCCGTCGCAGCGGCACGCGGCTACCGCCTGATCATCACCATGCCGGAGACCATGAGCATTGAGCGCCGCAATCTGATGAAGGCCTACGGTGCAGAGCTGGTGCTGACCGACGGCTCCAAGGGCATGAAGGGCGCGATCGCGAAGGCTGATGAGCTTGCAAAGGATATCCCGAACAGCTTCATCCCCTCGCAGTTCACGAACCCTGCAAACCCTGCCGTGCATCAGGCAACGACCGGCGTTGAGATCTGGAACGATACCGACGGAAAGGTTGATATCTTTGTCGCGGGTGTCGGCACAGGCGGCACGATCAGCGGCACGGGTGCATATCTGAAATCGCAGAACCCGAATGTCAAGGTCGTCGCGGTCGAGCCGGAGGGATCGCCTGTGCTCTCGAAGGGTATCGCGGGCAAGCACGGCATTCAGGGCATCGGGGCAGGCTTTGTGCCGGAAACGCTGAATACCGAGATCTATGATGAGGTCATTGCAGTCTCGAATGAGGATGCATACGAGACCGGCAGAAACATTGCGCGGAAGGAAGGCGTTCTGGTCGGCATTTCGTCCGGCGCGGCGGTCTGGGCAGCGATCCAGCTTGCAAAGCGTCCGGAGAACAAGGGCAAGACGATCGTCGCTCTGCTGCCTGATACCGGCGAGCGCTATCTCTCCACACCGATGTTTGAATAATTCGCATATCATATGATGCACACACAAAACCGCAGCACTCCGTTTGGGGTGCTGCGGTTTTCGCATAAACCGGAGTTTAGTGGTGTCTCCGACGGATTTATATTGGGGCTCCGCCCCAAACCCCGCCCAAGGGACATTGCCCCTTGGGAATCCCATTTCTGCTCCGC
>CAMOOV010000126.1 GCA_946621745.1 uncultured Ruminococcus sp. | reverse complement strand
GGCGGCGGCTGTCGGCGTCACACCGGACAGACCGATCCTCATTGACCGCTTCCTGCATCACGCGACCGAGTGTGAGGCGGATGCGATCTCCGACGGCAAGGACTGCTTCGTTCCGGCTGTCATGGAGCATATCGAGCTTGCCGGCATCCATTCCGGCGACTCCGCCTGCGTGCTGCCGTCGCTCAATCTCAGCGAAAAGCACGTCGCAACGATCAAGGAATACACCAAGAAGATCGCCGTCGAAATGGGCGTTTCCGGCCTGATGAATATGCAGTATGCGATCGAGGATGACACCGTTTATGTCCTCGAAGCAAATCCGCGTGCATCGAGAACCGTTCCGCTCGTCTCCAAGGTCTGCGCGATCAACATGGTTCGCATCGCAACGCAGATCATGACCTCCGAGCTGACCGGCAAGCCGTCTCCGGTTCCGGCGCTCCGCGACAAGAAGATCCCGCATCACGGCGTCAAGGAAGCGGTGTTCCCGTTCAATATGTTCCAGGAGGTTGACCCCGTCCTCGGACCGGAAATGCGCTCCACCGGCGAAGTGCTCGGCATTTCTCCGAACTTCGGCGAAGCATATTTCAAGGCGCAGGAGGCGACTCAGACCAAGCTGCCGACCGGCGGCACGGTTCTGCTCTCCGTCTGCGACATGGATAAGCCGGAGCTGCTGCCGATCGCAAAGAAGTTCAATGATCTCGGCTTCTCGATTCTCGCAACCGGCAAGACCTATGACATGATCGCAGAGGCAGGCATTCCGGCGGAGAAGATCCGCAAGCTCTATGAGGGCAGACCGAATATCACCGATGCGATGACGAACGGAAAGATCGACCTCATCATCAATACGCCGGCCGGCGCGGACAGTCTGCACGATGACAGCTATATCCGCAAGGCGGCGATCAAGTACCGCATCCCCTACATCACCACGATGGCGGCTGCATCCGCGACCGCAGAGGGCATTGCGGCGATCAAGGCACAGGGCGGCGCACTGAGCGTCAAATCCCTGCAGGAATTCCACAACGAGATCACGGAATAAAAAACAGTCAGGATTCAGGGAGCAGCGCATATTTCACTGCTCCCTCTGCCTAATATTCGATTCATCATTAAGGAGGATATCATGGAGCAGGAATACAGAGACAAAATGTCATTGCAGCACTATGAGGCTGAGAAGCAGAGACTTTCCTACTTAAAGGGCACCCGCCGTACCGAGGTCGCAAATGCGCTCGCGGAAGCAAGAAGCCACGGTGACCTTTCTGAAAACGCCGAATACGATGAGGCCAGAAACGAACAGGCGCGTCTCGAAGACGAGATTCAGCGTCTGGAATATACGCTGGAGCACGCGGAGATCATCACCGAGGTCTCCTCCGATACCGTCAGCACCGGATGCGGCGTCATCCTCAGCAGAGCGAAATTCAACGGCCAGCCGCAGAAGATCGAAACGCTTCAGATTGTCGGCCGTTCTGAGGCTGATTACGATACCCACAAGATTTCGGACGATTCTCCGATCGGCAAGGCCGTCATCGGCAAGCACGTCGGCGATACCTTCATCGTCGAGGCACCGGTCGGCATCATGACCTTTACCGTTCTGGAGATCTCCAATACCGGCGTCTTTGAGAAGCATCCGGAGGGCTGAACATGAGCGAGCAGAATGTAAACGAACAGGCAGTCCAGCCTGCAGAGGACATTGATGCGCTCCGGCAGGTGCGTCTCGATAAGCTGACTGAAATGCAACAGAGCGGCAATGATCCGTTTACGATCACGAAATTTGATGTGACCGCAAGCACCGCCGACTGCCGCGCAATGTATGAAGCAGAGGAAGCAAAGATCCCCGCCGATCTCGGCGAGGAGGCAAAAAAAGCGGCCTGTGACGCGCTGAATGAGAAGTTCACCGTCACGGTCGCCGGCAGAATTATGAGCTGGCGCAAAATGGGCAAGGCGAATTTCCTCGATCTGCGCGACAGAACCGGCCGGATTCAGGTCTATGTCCGCATGAACGATATCGGTGAGGAGGCATTCACCGCATTCCGTAAGTACGGCGATATCGGTGACCTCATGGGCATCACCGGCACCCTTTTCCGCACCAGAACCGGCGAGCTTTCCGTCCATGCGCAGAAGGTCACGATGCTCTCAAAGTCCCTGAAGCCGCTGCCCGAAAAATTCCACGGCCTGACCGACCGCGATACCAGATACCGTCAGCGCTACACCGACCTCATCATGAATGAGGATGTGCGCGATACCTTCATCAAGCGCAGCAAGATCATCGCTGCGATCCGCTCGTGGCTCGATGCACAGGGCTTTCTGGAGGTCGAGACACCGATGCTCGTTGCGAATGCGGGCGGCGCGGCTGCAAGACCGTTTGAAACGCATTACAATGCACTGGACGAGGATGTCAAGCTGCGCATCTCGCTGGAGCTGTATCTCAAGCGCCTGATCGTCGGCGGACTCGAAAAGGTCTATGAGATCGGCAGAGTCTTCCGCAATGAGGGCGTCGATACCAAGCACAATCCGGAATTCACGCTCATGGAACTGTATCAGGCATATACCGACTATTACGGCATGATGGATCTCACCGAGAATATGTTCCGCCACATCGCACAGACGGTCTGCGGCTCGACCTGCATCCCGTTCGGCAAGGACGAGAACGGTGAGGATATCATGATCGACCTCGGCAAGCCGTTCCGCCGCCTGACGATGATCGACGCCGTGAAGGAATACACCGGCGTGGACTTCGATCAGATCCCCGATACTGCCGCGGCAAAGAAGATCGCAGACGAAAAGGGCGTTCACTACGAGAAGCGCCACGAGAAGGGCGATATCCTCAATCTGTTCTTCGATGAATTCGTGGAGGAGAAGCTGATCCAGCCGACCTTCATCATGGATCATCCGGTCGAGATCTCGCCGCTGACCAAGCGCAAGCCGGATAAGCCGGACTATGTCGAGCGCTTTGAGCTGTATATCACCGCACGAGAAATGTGCAATGCCTACTCCGAGCTGAACGATCCGATCGACCAGCGCGGCAGATTCGAGGCGCAGGAAGCGCTGATCGCGCAGGGCGACGAGGAAGCAAACCACATCGACGAGGACTTCATGAATGCACTGGAGATCGGTATGCCCCCGACAGGCGGCATCGGCTTCGGCATTGACCGTCTGGTCATGCTGATGACAAACAGCCAGTCCATCCGCGATGTCATCCTGTTCCCGACGCTGAAGTCGATCGACTGAAACTGAACATATAAAACGGCCGCCCCTGTGGATTCTCCGCAGGGGCGGCTTTTTGCAAAAAGGAATACCGATGAAATCCGGTACGCAGGATGACGGAAAAAATGCAGCCAGATTGCGTGTTCAGCCGCAAGGCGGGTTTTCCTGTCAATGCGAATCCCCCTCATCCTCCTGAAAACCGATGCGCTGCACATTTTCGAGCTTCCGGTTGATTGCTCTTGTCCGCACGCCAATCAGCTTATCCAGCTCTTTGCCGGCTGCATCGAGTTTGCTCTGTGTTCCGCGGAGCGCGGCCTCGAAGTTTCCGAATTCCTCCTTGACGCCGCTGAGAATCTGCCAGACCTGGTCAGACTGTTTCTGAATCGCCAGCGTCCGGAATCCCATATACAGCGCATTGAGCATCGCCGCCATTGTGGACGGCCCCGCGATATTGACCGCATACTTCTGCTGAAGTGTTTCCGTCAGTCCGCTGTTGACGACCTCGGAATACAGTCCCTCAAACGGCAGGAACAGGATACCGAATGCGGTCGTGTACGGTTCGCGGATATACTTTTCGTGAATATCCTTTGCAAAGCTCGTAATGCGCTGCCGCAGTGCAGTCTGTGCCGCCTCGACAGCCTGCCGGTCGCCGCTGTCCTGCGCATCCAGCAGCTGCGTATAGCAATCCGCCGGGAATTTGGAGTCGATCGGCAGCCAGACCGGTTCGCCGCTCTCAGCAGGCAGCCGAATCGCAAATTCGACGCGCTTCCCGCTGCCCGGAACAGTCTCCACATTGGTATCATACTGCTCCGGCGCCATGATCTCCTGCAAAATGCTGCCGAGCCGGATCTCCCCGAATGTCCCCCTCGTTTTCACATTGGAGAGCACGCGCTTGAGCCCGCCGACATCGTTTGCGAGCGTCTGCATCTCGCCGAGTCCCTTGTAAACCGCTTCGAGACTGTCCGTGACGCGCTTGAAGCTCTCGGTCATTTTCTGTTCGAGATGCGTTTGCAGCGTCTCATCGACGGTTTTGCGGATCTCAGTGAGCCGCTTATCATTCTGAGCACGCAGCAGCTCCATTTGCTGCATCACGGTATCCTGAAGCTGTGCCATAGAGCGGCTGTTCGCGGATTCCAGTCCGCGGATGCGTTCCTCGAACTGTCGGAGCTGTGCCGCAGTGGTCTCTCTGGTCTGTGACTGATTCTGCGCGAGGTTATCGCTGAGCATTTTCATCGAGAGGGAGATCGTTTCATTCGTCGAGGCGGCCTGCTGCTTCCGGAGCTTCTGTTCCTCCTTCTGCATTTTCCGGATCGCATCCAGCACAGCTGCATTCCCGCGGCGCGGATCGCGGTAATAGAGCATCACGATTATGAACGCCAGCAGCAGGACGCAGATCACCGCAAGGATCAGCAGGGCAATGAGCATAATATCGGCTCCTTTCATCGGTCAGTCCGGCGAGAATGTCCGGTATGGTTCGCCGGAGATGTTTTTCCATGTAAATACGCCGTCTTCGAGCATCATATAGCTATGGGGAGACTGTTCCTTCGGGATCGACACCGAGCCGGGATTCATCAGAATCAGCTGTCCCCCGCTGCCGCATTCCGTACAGACCGGAATATGCGTATGCCCGTGCAGGAGGATATCTCCGGTGTGAAGAGGCGGCAGATTCTCCGCATTCCAGATATGTCCGTGCGTAGCAAAAATCAGCCGTCTGCCGAGCGGCAGCAGCGCATAGTCCGCCATGACGGGAAACCGCAGCACCATCTGATCGACCTCTGCCTCACAGTTGCCGCGGACGCAGAGCAGACTGTCTGCGCGGGCATTGAGCATTTCAATGACGGCCTTCGGCGCATATTCCTGCGGCAGATCGTTTCGCGGGCCGTGGTAGAGCAGATCGCCGAGCAGCAGCATACGCTCCGCCTGCTCTGCATCAAAGCGCTGCATGAGCAGTCTGCAAAAATGCGCAGAGCCGTGAATATCCGATGCAATCATCCATTTCATTCGTATACACTCCGTTCAAATATGATAAGGGAACATATGTATTATATCACAGATTCCGGAAAAGTGCAATGGGCGAACGCCCGCGGAACGCGGATGCATCGGAGCGTTACGGAAACACTGATGAAATACGGTGCGCAAGGATACCTGTTTCTTCCGAATGTTATGATACCTGTTTCTTCCGAACGGCTTGACATTTTGATGCTTTTGTGATATACTACCTTTGTATGTTTTTGCGCATGAAAATGCAGAAAGGATGTTTCGCCATGAAAGGTTATCAGGTGCTGGAAAGCAGCCCGAAGCTCGCCGCGATCCAGCAGGATATGCTGAAAAGCTGGAAACAGGAAAAAGTCTTTGAACGCTCCGTTCACAACGGACAGGCTGAGGAGATCGTCTTCTATGACGGCCCTCCGTTCCCGACCGGCATCCCGCATCACGGAACCGTGCTCGTCTCCTTTATCAAGGATCTCATCGCCCGCTATCACACGATGAAGGGCTATTCCGTCCCGCGTGTCTGGGGCTGGGACTGCCACGGCCTGCCGATCGAGACACAGGCTGAAAAGGCACTCGGCATCAACAGCAAGACCGAGATCGAGCGTTCAATCGGCATCGGCAAATTCAATGACGCCTGCTACGATATCGTTTCCAAAAACAACGAAACATGGCGTGAATATGTCGATCAGATGGCGCGCTGGGTCGATTATGACGGCGCCTATAAGACCATGAATTTCTCCTATATGGAGTCGGTCATGTGGGCATTCAAGCAGTGCTATGACAAAGGGCTCATCTACCGCAACTACCGCGTCACGCCCTATTGCTGCCGCTGCGAAACATCCCTTTCGATCTCCGATACCAGAGAATCCGATTCCACCCGCCCGCGTCAGGACAGATGGATCATCACCAAATTCAAAACTGACGATATGATCGACGGCAAGCAGGTCTATTTCCTCGCATGGACGACAACGCCGTGGACACTGCCCTCGAACCTCTGCCTTGCAGTCGGCGAGAAGCTCGACTATGCATATGTTGAGGTCGAAGGCGAGATCTTTGTCGCCTGCAAAGCAACGCTCTCTCACTTTCCGAAGATCTTCGGCAAGAAGCCGGTCATTCTGAAGGAATGCAAGGGTGCAGATCTCGTCGGCAAGACCTATGAGCCGCTGTTCCCGTATTTTGCTGACAAGGCTGCCGAGGGCGCATTCCGCGTCGTGACCGCAGATTATGTCGGCTCCGAGGAGGGCGTCGGCATTGTCCATACCGCACCGGCATTCGGTGAGGACGACTACTGGACCTGCCGCAATCACAAGATTCCGATGGTCAATCCGGTCGATGAAAAAGGTCACTTCACGAAGGAAGTCACCGATTTCTACACCGATACCGATGCGAAGACCGTCATCGAAATGAACCCGACCGTCATCCGCTTCCTCTATGACAACGGCAAGGCCGTTGCAGACGGTACGATCGAGCATAACTATCCGCACTGCTGGCGCTGCCGCGAGCCGCTGATCTACAAAGCAATGGATGCGTGGTATCTCGACATCGAGAAGCTCAAGCCGCGTCTCATTCAGCTGAACAATGAGCAGGTCAACTGGATCCCGGATTCCGTCAAGGATTCGCGCTTCGGCAAGTGGCTCGAAAACGCCCGTGACTGGAATATCTCCAGAAACCGCTACTGGTCCACGCCGATCCCGATCTGGGAATGCCCTGAATGCGGCGAGCGCGTTGTGCTGGGTTCGCAGGCGGAGATTGAGGAGCGTTCCGGCAAGCATCTCGACAATCTGCACCGTCAGTATGTCGATGAGGTCACATTCCCCTGCAAGTGCGGCGCTACGATGCACCGTGTGCCGGAGGTGCTGGACTGCTGGTTCGAGTCAGGCTGCGTTCCGTTCGCGCAGAAGCACTATCCCTTCGAGAACAAGGAATGGTTCGAGTCGCACTTCCCCTGCGATTTCATCGTCGAATACACCGGCCAGATCCGCTGCTGGTTCTATTATCTCCATGTCATGGCGACGGCGCTCTTTGACCGTCCCGCATTCAAGAACTGCGTCGTTCACGGCACGATCCTCGATGAGAACGGCAAAAAGCTCTCGAAGTCCAATCACAACTATACCGACCCGATGCAGCTCATGAAGGAATTCGGTACGGACGCATTCCGCCTGTATCTGTTCCAGTCGAACGCGATGCTCGTCGGCGATCTGCGCTTCAAGGACAGCGGCATCAAGGATATGCTCCAGCAGCTCATTCTGCCGCTCTGGAACGCCTGCAACTTCTACATTTCCTATGCGAATATCGACGGCTACTGCCCGGATGAGATTCCGGTGCCGCAGTCCGATAATGAGCTGGACAAGTGGATTCTCGCACTGCTTTATGAGACCGAGCAGAAGATTTCCGAGAACATGGAGCATTATTATGTCAATCACTTCACGGACAATCTCGATGCGCTCATGGACGGCCTGACAAACTGGTTTATCCGCCGCTCCCGCCGCCGCTTCTGGGGCAAGGAGATGACCGCGGACAAGAAGAACGCATATGATACGCTGCTCTATGTGCTGGTGAATACCTGCAAGCTCTTTGCGCCGGCAGCACCGATTCTCTCGGATTATCTCTACCGCATCCTGACCGGCTCGGATTCCGTGCATCTTGCTGCATGGCCGCAGATCCCGGCAGAATTTAAGAATGAGACGCTGCTCCGTGAGATCGAACTGACGCGCAATGTCATTTCGCTCGCACATTCGCTGCGCAGCAAGAACAATATCAAGATCCGCCAGCCGCTGAGCAAGCTCCGCGCTGCACTCGTTTCGCCGGATGCTGCAAAGATCGTTGAGCGCTTCACCGATATCATTGCTGAGGAGCTGAATGTCAAGCAGGTTGAGATCGCAGAGGATGTTTCCGCGATCGCCGATGTGCAGTATGCGCCGAATTTCAACACGATCCGCGATCTTTACCGCGACCGTGTGCCGGTGCTGATCAAGGCGATCAAGTCCGGTGCATTCAGGCTCACGGACGATGCGGCGATCCTGACGATTGACGGCAAAGAGGAATCCTTTGATCCGGATATCATCCTTGTGACCTATCAGGCAAAGGACGGCGGTCATATTATGAGCGGCCGCGGCGTTGTGGTCTCGCTGGATCTGACGATCACCGACGAGCTGCGTGCAGAGGGCGTCGCCCGTGATCTGGTGCGCATGATTCAGGATGCGCGCAAGCAGGGCGGCTGCGAGATCTCCGACCGCATCATTCTCCAGCTCGACGGCAAATATCCGGAGGCATTTGCGGAGTATATCTGCGGCGAGACGCTGGCATCGTTCGGCGCTGTCACAGAGCCGCTGGCTTCCTTCGAGCTTGAGGGCACAGACGGCATCATCAAGGCTGCGATCGCAAAAGCACAGTAATATATAAGCGCAGGCATACATTCCGTGTGCCTGCGCTTTTTGCGGCTAAAACAAACCGGAGTTTATGGGGCTGCATACGAAAAATAAGGTATCCGCTTCGCGGATG
>CAMOOV010000125.1 GCA_946621745.1 uncultured Ruminococcus sp. | reverse complement strand
GGCTCTGCCTCTGGACTCCGCAAGCCTTTGAAAAGGCTTGACCTAAACTTTGGATGACATCGCCGGATGCGAAATAAAAACGCCCCGATCATCCACTCCCAATCAAATTAAAGCGGTTTCCGCGCAAGGAAGATCGGCTGATAGAACCCGCTTTCCTCCGGCATCAGCCATATCATCCCTCTGCAATCCACTGCTTCCAGACAGCTTCCGCCGCGCCGACCGTTGCCTTCTGTCCGTTGCGGACGATCGGCGTGCGCAGCATCTCCGGCGTTTCCAGCAGCATATCAAGCTGCGCATCCGGCAGAAGATGCTGCCAGAGCGCATAGTCCTGATCCTTCGGATCGACCAGCGGCTCCATGCCGCCGACTGCACGGATCACGCTTTCCAGCTCGCGGCGGCTCATGCCCTTATCCGGCAGGTCGATCCGCTGAAATTTCACCCCGCGCTCCTTGAAAAAGCGCTCGGCCTTTTTGGTATCAAAGCATTTGGATTTCCCGAAAATCTGAATATTCATCTGCATTCGCTCCCGATTTCCGCGCAGGATCACTTTTTCTTCAGACCGCGTGCGATCTGTGAGCGCGGATAATTTGCCGCATAGCTTTCCAGAATGCCCCTGACCATGCACTTCGCATTTTTGCCGCCCTCCAGCATCGCGCAGAATGCGATCTCCGGCTTATCTGCCGGCGCAAAGCCGATGACGAAGGAGTCTGTACCGCGCGGCGACTGCGGCGTACCGGTCTTGATCGCGACATCAAAGGGCAGACTGCTCAGGTCATATTCCGGCAGCATCGGCACCTCGGCAGCGCCGACCATACCGGCCTTGATATAGGGATACACCTCGTCCGCATTGTTCTGCGCGACCTGTGCAGACAGCTCCGGCGCCTTGACCGAAAGCTGCTCGGTCATGATATTGTTCCAGTAGGACTGGATCAGATGCGGCTTCCAGCGCTGGCCGTTGTTCGCGATCGTCGAGGCGACCGTTGCCATTTGCAGCGGCGTAACCTGCACCTCAGACTGACCGATCGCGGCCTGCGTCAGCTCACCGACATACCACTGGATGCCGAGCCGTTCAAAGGTCTCCGGACACGCGAGATAGCCGCCGCTGTCACCGGATTCCAGTCCGAGCGGGCTGCCGAGACCGTAGAGCCGCTCATATTCCATCAGGCGGTCAAGGCCGAGCCGGATGCCCAGCTCGTAGAAGAAGATGTTGCAGGAGACCGTGATCGCACTGGACACATTGATGCTCTCATGATAGCCGGTGCAGTGGAATGTGTGGTCGATATATGTGAAATTCGTATCACAGTAAAAGGTCGAATTCGCGTTGATAATGCCGGAATCCAGACCGGCTGTCGCCGTCACGGGCTTAAAGGTCGAGCCGGGACGGTAAAGGCCGTCGGTCGCACGGTTGATGAGCGGGAAATTGTCCTGCTCCGCAACGGCGCTGTAATCCTCCAGCAGATCGGAAAGATCATAGGTCGGGCTGGTCGCCATGCTCAGAACGGCGTTGTCCTTCGTATCCAGCACGACGATCGCGCCGGCATTCAGGTCACGGCACTGCGCATCGGTCTCGCGCAGCAGCTTGCAGTAATTCTCCAGATGATCCTGCATCTGCATCTGCATTTTGGAATTGACCGTAAGCTGGATCGTCTTGCCGCCGACCGGCTCCTGCGTGATGACGGTCGAGCTGACCTCGCCGTTCGTCACGGTGATCTCCTTTTTGCCGTTGAATCCGCGGAGATCCGCTTCACAGGCGCTTTCCAGACCGGTCTTGCCGACCTGATCGGAGAGCGTGTAGTCATCGTGGCCGTTGGCCTTCAGCTCGTTGTATTCCTCCTGCGAATAGATCGGGCCGACATAGCCGATCTCATGCGGGATGACCTTGCCGTTTTCGACGGTGCGGATCGCATTCTCAGTGACATTGATGCCCGGCAGCGTGACGCGCAGCTCCTTGATGCGCGTGACCGTCCGCAGGTCGATATCGTCCGAGAAATAGAACACATTGGACATGGAAAAGCCGCGCAGCAGCATCTCGTAGCGGATGCCGGCGAGAATGCGCTGCTCCTCCTCGGAGTATTCGTCGCCGATCCCGTAATCCGAGCGGATCTTGTCAAGACAGTTCTCCGCGGTCGCATACTGATTCAGCCGCAGATTCTTCTTCATCTCGGCAATGTCGTTCTCGCGGTCATTGACGAAAATATACGGGAAGCGGTCTGTGATCGGCATGGTGTCGTTCCATTCGTAGCCTGCTTCCTTCAGCAGCTTGACGCAGCCCATGATGACCGCATTGCCCTCGGCATTGTCATCCGGAAAATAGGCTTTTTCGAGAATCAGGCTGTAGCCGATCTTATTCGAGACAATGGGCTCGCCGTTGCAGTCCACGATCTCACCGCGTGTCGCCGGAATCACCTGTGTATAGACCTGTTCGGAGACACGCGCCTGCTGCTTTTCCTCCTCAGCGGCCACGATTTGCAGCTTCGCGAGCCGGTAAATGCCCAGTCCCGCCGCAGCCAGCACCAGCAGAACAAGAAAGCTCGACCGCAGAAATTCAGATATCTGGCGTAATATTTCTTTCATATAACATAACCCTTTGGCGGACGCTCCGCCGTGATGCATTGCGGATCAGCGCAGCCCCGCGCTGCCGCTCCGGTCATTCGCCGAACTGATCGGTCAGCGAAATATCAGAATAATCCGCCGTGAAATGCTCCGCCGTATCCAGCCGGATCTCCGTCTGCTTGCCGGTCTCCATATTCTTGAGCTGTCCCCTGCCCTGCTCCAGCTCATTCGAGCCGAGCACGACGAGGTATTTTGTACCGATATTGTTTGCATATTTCATCTGTGCCTTGAAGCTGCGGCCGACCAGATCAAACTCCGCACGCACGCCCATTTCACGCAGCGCATTGGCATAGCGCAGTGCCGTCGGCTTTGCAGAATCGTCCATCGGTGCCAGATACACATCGCAGCGCTGCTGCTCCATGAATGTGCATTCCTGACTCTCCATCGTCAGAATCAGCCGCTCCAGTCCCATGCCGAAGCCGAGTGCCGGGATCGGCTGTCCGCCGAGCTGCTCGATCAGACCGTCATAGCGGCCGCCTGCACAGACGGTACCCTGTGCGCCGATGCAGTTCGTGATGAACTCGAAAACGGTCTTGGTGTAATAATCCAGACCTCGGACAATCTTCGGATTGATGACATATTCAACGCCCATGTCGGTCAGCGCGGATTTGACCGCTTCAAAGTGCGCGCTGCACTCCTCGCAGAGATAATCGAGAATGACCGGCGCATCCTTCGCGATCGCCTGATCCTCCTTGCTCTTGCAGTCGAGCAGGCGCATCGGATTGCGGACAAGGCGCTCCTGACAGGTCTCGCACAGTGCCTCGCGGTGCGGCTCAAAATACGCCCGCAGCGCCGCCTGATATGCCGCACGGCATTTCGGGCAGCCGATGCTGTTGATATTCAGCACGATATCTTTCAGGCCGAGGCGGTCGAGGACGGTCTTTCCGAGCAGAATGATCTCCGCGTCCGCATAGGGCGATGCGGCACCTGCAAGCTCCACGCCGAACTGGTGAAATTCACGCAGTCTGCCGGCCTGCGGGCGCTCGTGGCGGAAGCAGGAAAGCTGATAGAACACCTTCTGCGGCAGCGCCTCCGCGAGCATACCGTTTTGCAGCATGGCGCGGATCGTTCCGGCAGTGCCCTCCGGCCGCAGCGTGAACTGCGTTTCGCGGGCGATGACGGAATACATTTCCTTCTGCACGACATCGGTCGTCTCGCCGACAGAGCGCTGAAACAGCTCCGTGACTTCAAAGGTCGGAATGCGGATCTCGGAGAAGCCGAAGCTCTCCGCGACGGCGCGTGTCACTGTCTCAACGGTCTTCCATTTGTGGATGCGTGCCGGTGTGACATCTTCGGTGCCCTGCGGGCGCTTGAGATAATTTGCCATAAGATATTCCCTTTCATTCTTCCTGCGCAGCCGCGTCTTTCAGCGAAAATGCGCATTTTTCCAGTTGCTTGGTTGTACGGTAAAGCCTGTTTCAGTATCCGCAGCCGCCGTGATTACGGCACATCGGATCGACAGCCTTCCAGCCGCGGAACGGCCGGCGGTGTTCCCTGCCGGAGCAGATCGCTTTTTCCATGCCCATTTGTCCGTACCTCATAAACACAGAATTGCCCCTTCTCGTTGAGAGGGGCAATCAGATCACTCAAATTGTCAGACAACATTCGGGTTTCCGATCTCGCGCCAGTCGAGATCGCCGCGCTCCAGTGCAAGAATCAGTGCTTCTGCGGTAGCGATATTGGTCGCGACCGGAACATTATGCACATCGCAGAGCCGCAGCAGATTCATGTCAGTCGGCTCGCTCACCTTCGGATTGATCGGATCGCGGAAGAAAAGCAGCACATCGATCTCATCGCAGGAAATGCGCGCACAGATCTCCTGTCCGCCGCCCTGTGCCCCGCTGAGGAAGCGCTTAATCGGAAGTCCTGTTGCCTCAGCAACCTGCTTGCCGGTCGTACCGGTCGCGCAGAGAACGTGTCGGCTGAGGATCCCCGAATATGCGGTACAAAACTGGATCATCAATTCTTTTTTGGCATCATGGGCAATCAAAGCTATAGTCATTCTGAATTCATCCTTTCCTGTATAAAATATTTATGAGTCATGAATCGGTCTGCAAATTGCCCAGCCGGACCGAGTTCTGTTTCCGGATAAAGCGGATCAGCCGATCTTCACGGTCAGCGGTGCATTTTCACCGCGCAGACGCTTGGAAATCGCATCAAATGCAGCCAGACTCGGCGCTGTGGACGGGATCGGTTCGCCCTTGCCTGTTGCAATGACAAGCTGATAGTCCTCCGGGATGACGCCGATCAGCTGCACGCCGATCGTATCAATGATCTCATCGAGGTCACGCACAAGCTCCGCACCGATCGCCTTCTTGCTCACCTTATTGATGATGAGTCTCTGACGGCGGTTGCCGCGTGCATAGAATTCATCCGACATCATCTGCGCATCACGCACACAGATCGGATCCGGCGTCGTGACGACGAGGATCAGGTTTGCCTGCTCAACGATATCGAAAACATGGTTATTGATGCCGGCGCCGGTATCAATAATGATATAATCATAGTATTTACGCACAGACTGGCAGATTCCGATGATCTGCTCGACCGTTACCTGAAGGAACGGATTCTTCGGTGCCGGCAGAACAAAGAGGTTGCTCGCCATCGGCACACGGGAGACAGCATCCAGTGCGGAAATCCTGCCATCCAGCACATCACTGAGGTCATATTTGATCTGCCCTGTCATACCAAAGATGATGTCGATACAGCGAAGGCCGAAATCCAGTTCGATAATCAGGGTACGGCTGCCCTGCTTCGCAAGCGTATAGCCAAGACCTGCACAGATCGAAGATTTACCGGTTCCGCCTTTTCCGGATGTAACGGCTATCATTTTAGACATAGAGAATGACTCCTTTCAAAGGCTGCTGCATTCAGCAGTCCTGCGCAACAGTTCAAAGGATGCGCAGACCAATGTAAATTCAGACGCGCACCTCTTTCAGGGCACACGACTACCTCTTATATTATAACCACAAATCCGCGATTTGTCAAATCCCTTTTTAGCAAAAACTGAAAAATTGTCAGGTTTGTAGTTTTTTGCTTACGCGATTTGTGCATTTTCACAATAAAATACACAAAGCATTTGCAGGTATTTCTGCAATGTCCATATTTTTCTGAACAAATTACTGCAACGGCTCTGCCGTTTCCGTTTCAGCCGGAAGCATTTCTGTCTCAGCAGACGATGTCTGCACCGCGTTTTTATCCGCGATCTTTACCGATTCAATCGCACGCCGGAATGCCGAGCGGTAATTCGTATAATTCTCCTTCCGGCTCTTGCAGGTCATGATGAACGCCTCATCACCCTGCACGAAAACGGCGGTGGTGCATTCCATTGACTGCGCTTCGTCTCCGGTGCCGATGTCGTATGTAAATTCATAGACTTTGCTGTCCATACCGCTGATGCGTACATCTTCCTCACTGTAAAGCATAAAGTTGTCCGCAGTCTCCTCATACTGCGACTTGACGGACTTCGCATAATCCTCCAGCGTTTCGCCGTAGATCGTCAGCGGCTCGCCTGTCACAATGATTGAGGCATCGTTCAGAACATAATATTTTGTATAATACTTGGAGGCAGTTTCAGAGAATTCCTGTGGCGGCTCAAAGGAAAAGCGTTCCGGAATCGAATCCGGCACGACAAGCATCTCCGTGACGGCCGCAGCAGAGCTTTCCGCCGAATCCTCCGACTGCTGCTTTTTGCCCTGCAATGCAACGATACCGGCGATCAGTGCCGCACCGAGCACGACCAGCAGGGCAACTAAAATGATTTTATTTGACATAGCACAGACCTTTCTTGCTTTCATGCAGAAAAACCGATGCGTTTCGGACGCATCGGCATTCCGGCGTGACCGAACCTGTAAGCCGGGTTCTGTGACGGTTTCCGGAGAAACCGACCGCAGTCATTTATCTAGCCGTTCCGTCGCCGGAACGATCGAGCCGCCTTTGCATCAGATCCGCCGAGCAGGCGTTATGACCTGATACACCAATCAGCGTTGCATCGGGCAGGGTTTACACGGCAGCGTATTCTCATACGCTCCGGTGCGCTCTTACCGCACCTTTCCACCTTTACCGCCGGTCAGAGACTGACGGAAGTCTCATTTCTGTTGCACTAGCCCTAGGGTCGCCCCCGGCTGCCGTTAGCAGTTACCCAGCTCTGTGATGCCCGGACTTTCCTCGCCGGCCTGAAGCGCCGCCGCGACTGCGCAGTTCGCTCACCATAGTATTTTACCATAAAAAGCCCTGTTTGTCAAGGTCGGCAGGGCCGACAGCCGTTATGCTAAAGGTACGGTCATGCTCACGCTCCCCATCAGACAAGTACACGCTGCTGTTCGCAGCTTTTGTCAGGTGACTGCTCCGCACAGTATAGAGAAGTTGCTGCACAAAAGCCGCCGGGATGTCACTTCTGCCAATCAATGTTTCGTTCACCGATTCTTTTCGATCTGTCATCCGTATTCGGATACCATTCAGCATCTGTATTCCGATTTGTCATATATATTACCACATATGCGTCACGAAAATCTCAATGCCGATGCCGATGAGCAGCAGTCCGCCGACGACCGACGCTTTTCCTGCGAGATGCAGTCCCGCCCGTCTGCCGAGCGCGATCCCGGCACGGCAGATCACATAGGTCACGGCACCGATGATGCCCGCCGCAAGCAGCGCCGTCGGCAGCGTATAATCCGCGATCGTAAAGCCGACAGAGAGCGCGTCGATCGAGGTTGCAATGCCCTGCACCAGCAGCGCCGTCTTTCCGAGCGCCGGATCATCCTCCTGCCGCTCCGGACATCGCACCGAGCGGATCCCCTCCAGCAGCATCTTGCCACCGATGAAGCCGAGCAATCCGAGCGCGATCCACGGGATCAGCTTCTCAAACGCCTGAAAATAATGCAGAACCGTATGCACACAAAACCAGCCGATCAGCGGCATCAGAAACTGAAATCCCGCAAAGACACCCGCGATCCCGACCGCCTTTCTGCGTCGCATCCGCGGCTCGTGCAGACCGTTCGCCAGCGAGACCGTAAAGGCATCCATCGCAAGCCCGGCACCCAGCAGAACGCTGTTCACAAAGAACATGATATCCATTTACTTCACCTCATTAAAGTGCATGAACGCCAAAGCAGTCCTCCCGCCGAACGAGAGGACTGCTTTGGTTACGGGTAATTTTTTCGAGAGGGCATTGATCATCATGATCATGTCAATGCGGTAAGCGCCTGAATCAGTCGCGGAGGAAAGGACTCGGATGCCGAAACCCAACGCTCACCTTGCGCTTATTATACCCGATTTTCAGTGATTCGTCAAGCTGTTTTTGTGATTTTTGTCAAAAGTAAGAGGAAACCGCGTTATTTTCTTTGTTTGATTGTAAAGATCGACGGAGATTATACAAATAGTAATCATAAAAACAGGCTTTTGAGCCAGTCCAGAACGCTTTGCAGCGGCGATTTTTCAGTCTTCAGGGGCAATGCCGCTGCCGATTCTGCCGCGAGAAGCGGCAGTCTCGCTGTCTCCAATCTGCCGCAGTGATAAATCACCGTTCCGATCTGCTCCCCTTTTTCGACGGGTGCAATCAAAAACGGCGGCATCTCGACCGTCGTCCGGACTTCCGGCGGAACACTGTTCCACGCTGTCAGTCGCAGCGGCTCCGGCAGATAGCAGCGGATCTTCTGCACGCTGCCGCCCTCGACATCTGCTGTCAGGCCTTCCGGCAGCGGAACCGTATAATCCTGCGCCGCCGCGAATCCGTAGTCATACAGCGCTTCGTGATCCGCCCAGTCATTGCGGTCGAACAGCGTCACGCAAATCAACCGTCTGCCGCCGCGCTCTGCCGCACTGACCAGACATCGTCCCGCCGCATCGGTGAAGCCCGTCTTGACGCCGATCACCGAATCATCCATGCCGAGCAGCTTATTGGTATTCGTCAGCGTCCGCGCATAGGGCGGATTCCCGTAGGAGACCGTCATCGACTTCTGCGAGCAAATCGCAGCAAAATCGTCATTATTCAATGCCTCCCGCGCCAGCAGCGCCATGTCATACGCAGAGGCGCCGTGTCCCTCGGCATCGAGTCCGGAGGGCGTTGCAAAGCAGGTGCGCGTCATGCCGATCTCAGCAGCGCGCGCATTCATCATTTCAATAAAATGCGGAATATCTCCGCCGACTCTGACTGCCGCGGCATTCGCGCCGTCGTTGCCGGAGGGCAGCAGCATCCCCGCACAAAGCACGCGCTTCGTGACCGTATCGCCCGGCTGCAAGCC
>CAMOOV010000124.1 GCA_946621745.1 uncultured Ruminococcus sp. | reverse complement strand
TTTGGCGGGTTGGGTGAGTTTGCCTGCAAACTCATAGCGGAGCGTGCGAGAGCCCCATTATAAATCGCTTAATGGTGGAACAGTCTCAGACCGCAGAACGCCATCGCGATGCCGTACTTATTGCACTGCTCGATGACGATATCGTCACGGATCGAGCCGCCCGGCTCAACGATATAGCGGACGCCGCTCTTATACGCTCTGTCGATATTGTCCGGGAACGGGAAGAATGCATCCGAGCCGAGGCAGACATCGGTATTCTTCGCGATCCATGCCTGACGCTCCTCCTTTGTGAAGACCGGCGGCTTTTCGGTAAAGACGCGCTCCCATTCGCCGTCCGCGAGAATATCCATATAATCCTCACCGATATAGAGGTCGATCGCGTTGTCGCGGTCGGGGCGCTTGATGTCATCGCGGAACGGCAGATTCAGAACCTGCGGTGCCTGACGGAGCCACCAGTTATCCGCCTTCGTACCGGCAAGGCGTGTGCAGTGGATTCTCGACTGCTGGCCGGCGCCGATGCCGATTGCCTGACCGTCCTTGACATAGCAGACGGAATTGGACTGCGTATATTTCAGGGTGATGAGCGAAACGATGAGGTCAAACTTCTTGTCCTCCGGAATGTCCTTGCAGTCGGTGACGATATTGCTGAGCATCGTTTCCTCGTTGATCGCAAGATCGTTTCTGCCCTGCTCGAAGGTCACGCCGAACACTTCCTTATGCTCGACCTTCGGCGGCTCATAGTTCGGGTCGATCTGCACGATATTGTAATTGCCCTTGCGCTTGGTCTTGAGGATCGCAAGTGCTTCCTCGGAATAGCCCGGCGCAATGATGCCGTCGGAGACCTCACGCGCAATCATGGTCGCGGTGATCGCATCGCACTCATCGGAGAGCGAGATCCAGTCGCCGAAGCTGGACATTCTGTCCGCGCCTCTGGCTCTTGCATAGGCACAGGCCAGCGGCGAAAGCTCGCCGAGATCGTCCACGAAATAGATCTTCTTCAGCGTATCGGAGAGCGGTCTGCCGATCGCGGCGCCTGCCGGAGAAACGTGCTTGAACGAAGTCGCAGCCGGCATACCGGTTGCAGCCTTCAGCTCACGGACGAGCTGCCAGCCGTTGAATGCATCCAGCAGATTGATATAGCCCGGATTGCCGGAAAGAACGGTGATCGGCAGTGCGCTGCCGTCGTTCATGTAGATTCTCGCGGGCTTCTGGTTGGGGTTGCAGCCGTATTTCAAAAAGCGTTCGGTTTCCATAGTTTTCAACCTTTCCGGCAGCGCTGCTGCCATTTTAATGATAAACAATCTGATAGGCGAGCTGTGCGAAATTATTCCGCCGTTCGGGAACGACCTCTGTCACTGTTCCCGGCTGCACCCGTATCATACCGTAGATGTGCTGGATCGGCGGACTGAAAAGCGGGTCGCGTTCATCGTGATACGGATCATACGCGCCGTAAACGCCGATCGTAAACATATGCTCCCCGGCCGGCATGACCAGCAGACCGGAAACCGCATGGTTTGCGGCAACGACCATCGTATACTGTGATTCTGTCCAGAAGGTAAAGCGTGTGCCGTCCGCAGCACTGAGCAGCCCCTTTCCGGCGGGAACAGTGCAGAGCAGCAGTCCGACCTGCGGCGGAAGGATCCTGCGCAGATCCAGAATTGCAGGTGCCGCGGGATCAGGCTGATTCGGCACCGGCACAAAATCCGGATACACTGCGCGCATCTGCGTCACACCGTTCACGCACCGGAGGATCGCCGGACTCGGAAAGACCGGCTCGCGCATCATCAGCACGGTTGTCATGCCGGTATAATCCTTTTGCAGCGCCGCCTGCCGCAGAACCTCTGCATACTCGTTCGGGATCATTTCGCGGAATCGCCGTAGCGGTTGATGATTCTGGTTTCAGCGGTGCCGTCCGCGGTGTTGATGAATCTGACAAAGAGCGAAATCTTGTTGTCTGCATTGAGATTGCTCCAGAGCAGATCGGTGAAGCTGTCGATATCATCCGGAATCGCAACGAGCTTCGGCTCGCCTCGGAAGCTCGGCAGCGGATTGCCGTCGCCGACATAGGTGTGGATGAAATGTCCCTGACCGGCCAGCGGATTTTCATAGCTGAATGTGAAGCGCTGGCAGGATTCCGGATTGCCCTCGGCACTCTTGAGAATGGAGAGCGCATAGTTGAAGCTGCCCTTTTCGCAGCGGATGATACCGGAGATTCTGGGGGTGAAGTTCGGATCGTCCGGCTCGAATTTGCGGCTGCGGAGCGACTGCTCGAAGGTGAACTGATGATCCATTGCATCATAGATCGTGTCGGTCTGGTCGCCGTTCGTGACGATCGTCTTATTGCCGAGCACGCGCACCGGCGCATAGATGATGAGCGACGGATCGGAGCATTTGGATTCGTCATATGCCTGTGTCCGGATGCCCTCGCCGTCCTTCACGAAGATGCGGTTTCTGGAATTCTCGCTTCTGCCCATGATGAAATATGCAGCAACAGCGTACTTTCCGTCTGCCGATCTGCCGAGGATGATGCCTCTGCCGGGATAGCTGTTCCCTTTCAGTTCCTGTTCCAGTGAGATCATAGCCATAATGATTTCCTCCTGTATTGATTTATGTTTTCCGCAGCCTGCGGAGAATTGCCTTACTGCCCGACGCGGACATCAATTTCTTCGTCAGCGGGCGATTCAAAAATCGCTTCAAATTTTGCGGCAAGCCCGTCGTCAGCATCGCAGACCTTCGGCTGGCCGGTCATGCCGCCCTCCTCAGGAATTTTTATCGTAGAACGCTTCGATGCTCTCCAGCAGCGGTTCATTGACAGCGCGGAACAATGCCTTGTCCGCATCCGATGCATAATTCTCGCTGAATATGCCGAGCTTTTGCTCCTGCGTCAGCGAATCATCCGTGATCCGCGCCGCGACCGCGCGGTTGCATTCCTCTGAATGAAAATAGTCATTGTGATGCGAATATTCGCCGGTGATCGGCAGATATTCCGCTTGAGGGTTTGTGATGCGGTCCTTCTGCGAAATGATGCCGAGGTCATAGCCGACGAACGCATCCGATTCGCCGTGCATCGCAAGGAACGGGATATTTGCCCTGTTGATGCCGTCCACCGCATTGAGGCCGGAAAGACTGCCGAAGGTGAGCTTGTGATAGATCAGCGCAAAGGGATAAAACGCATATGCGCCGGCCTTTCCGACCGCCAGCTCTGTCCCGCGCCGGAGCATCTCCTTCGGATCGGCATATCCGGAAAGCGACACCGCCGCCCTGATATTGTGATCGAAATTCAGCACCGCACCGACGGCATAGCCGCCCCAGCTGTGGCCGAGCAGATAAACCGGCATTTTGCCGAGCGCCGGATCCTGCTCGACATAGGTCAGTGCGCTGTCGAGGTCGATTGCGGACTGCACCAGTCCCTTTGTGGAATCGCCGGGACTGTCGCCGGAGCCTGCCGCATCATAGGCGAACACGCACCAGCCATGATCGGCGAACCAGAGCAGCTGATTGACATAGGCCTCGTGGCCGGAGCTGATGCCGTGCGCAAAGACCAGCAGCCTGTCCGTATTCTCCGCGCCGTAGATCCAGCCCTTCAGGTTCAGATCGCCGGACGGAAATTCGACCTCCTGCCGCGGATGATCCGCTGCAAATGCCGGATACCATCCGAACGCAGTATTGCGCGAGCTTCTGTCCGCCGGATAGTCGCCGCGGCCGAAGTTCATGCGCATAATCAGAACGGTGATGCCGGTCAGCAGCAGAAACAAAGTGACAAGTGCGATGACAAGACCGATTATGACCTTGCTTTTTTTCTTCATGATAATATCGTAACGATATCGTTCTCGACGGAGAGCTTATCCTCACAGAACAGCCGCACGGCCTCCGGAAGAATATGCCATTCCGCCTGCTCCATGACGCGCCTTTGCAGTGTTTCCGGCGTATCGCCCTGCTCCACCGCAACAGCCTTTTGCAGGATGATCGGGCCGCCGTCGCAGACCTCCGTGACAAAATGCACCGTCGCGCCCGTGACCTTCACGCCCTTTTTCAGCGCGGCCTCATGGACATGGAGCCCGTAAAAGCCCTTGCCGCAGAAGCTCGGTATCAGCGCAGGGTGGACATTGATCATTCTGTTCGGATAAGCCTTGCAGATCGTCTCGTCGAGGATCGTCATAAAGCCAGCCTGCACGATCAGATCTGCCTGTTCTTCGCGGAATGCATCGAGCATCGCCGCGCTGTAGGCGGCGGTGTCAGCATACTCCTTCCGCACGATGACACGCGTCCGGATGCCGGCTTTTTCAGCGCGCTCCAGCGCAAAAACGCCGGGCTTTGAGCTGATGACGCAGGTGATCCTGCCGCAGCCGAGCTCACCGCGGCTCTGCGCGTCGATCAGCGCCTGCAAATTGGTGCCGCCGCCGGAGACCAGAACGATGATATTCTTATGTTCGGCCATTGGTATCGCCGCCCCTTTCATGTAAGAATCTAGCGTATGCTTACTGCTTCAGAAGCTCACGCAGTTCATTCTGCATCGCAGTATACTGCGCGGAATTGTTTTCATAGCGCTCCGACGCATCGAATTCGCCGATGCCGGTCAGCGCGGCTTTGTTATACAGACAGGTCTCCGAGAGCCTGCCCTTTGTATCCGAGATCCGGATGAGATATACGGCAAAGAGATAATTCTGCGGATGACCGGTATTCTGCAAATAATCCTCATAGATATGCTGCATCTTTTCGGTATAGACATCCGTATCGGAAATGTCCTCCTCGAATTCGTTTTTCTCAATATAGATCATGCAGCCTGCGATCACATTCGGATCCTGTGCAGCGGTCTGCAAATCCGCTGTGCAGACCTGTAAGCCGGTCTCCGGATTCAGTGCAGCCTGCACAGCCGGATACAGATCAGGGAAGATCATCCGGTCAAAGCACAGCGACACACGCACGCCCCGCTCCGGTTCGGCAGAGGGGCTCTTGTCTGCATCGGCATCACGAAAATAATTTTTCAGTATCGTGCGGGCAAACTCGCGGGCTCCCGTCCGGCAGACCTCCGAATACATAATATCCGCAAGACTGCAATCGTTGAACTGCTGCTCCGATTCATAAAGGCCGGCCGTACCGCCGTCTCCGTAATCAACGGTCAGATAGCGAATCTCCCGCTGCTGTCCGCCGGCATCGCGGTACATGGCAGACCAGCGGGTATAGCACACGCCGTCGGAGCCCATTGCCGTTTCCGTGTTTGTCAGCTGATAGCCGCTGCCCAGGGAATAGGTGAGGTAGTCGTTATAATCCTTGGAATAATCCGTTCCGTAAATTTCCTTTTGCGGCCCGAATCCACTGCAGCCGCACAGCAGCAGTGCCGCGAGCAAACAGGCCGCAATCCCCGCTTTTTTCCCCGCGCTGCGCATTATGCGATGATGACGCCCTCTGTGCCTTCGATCAGCTCGCCGAGGACATAGGCGTGCTCGCCGGATGCCTCCAGCGAAGCGATCGCTGCATCTGCATCCTCCGGCGCGACCGAAACGATCATGCCGACACCCATATTAAAGGTATTGAACATATCGCGCTCCGGAATCTTGCCGGTCTCCGCAATGAGATCGAAGATCGGGAGCACCTGCACATTGCTGCGCGGAATGCGGGCGGTGATGCCCTCCGGCAGACTGCGCGGAATATTCTCATAGAAGCCGCCGCCGGTGATATGGGAGATCGCCTTGACATTGACCTTCTCCAGCAGCGCAAGGATCGGCTTGACATAGATGCGCGTCGGGGTCAGCAGCGCTTCGCCGAGTGTGCAGCCGAGCGTATCATAGTGCTTTGCGAGTGTCTCCTCGCTGACATCAAAGACCTTGCGGACAAGCGAAAAGCCGTTGGAATGCACACCGCTCGAAGCGATCGCGATCAGCACATCGCCGGGCTTCTGCGTATCGGGCTTCAGCAGCTTTTTGCGGTCTGCAATGCCGACGGTGAAGCCGGCGAGATCGTAGTCATCATCCGGCATCATGCCCGGATGCTCCGCTGTCTCACCGCCGATCAGTGCGCAGCCGGACTGCACGCAGCCCTCCGCCACACCGGAAACGATCGTCGCGATCTTCTCCGGATAGTTCTTGCCGCAGGCGATGTAATCGAGGAAGAAAAGCGGCTTTGCACCGCAGCAGATGACATCATTGACGCACATCGCCACACAGTCAATGCCGATCGTATCATGCTTGTCCATAAGCATGGCAATCTTGAGCTTTGTGCCGACACCGTCCGTACCGGAAACGAGTACCGGTTCTTCCATGCCGGTGAGATTCGGCAGGAACAGGCCGCCGAAGCCGCCGATACTGTCGATCGAGCCCTCGGTCACGGTTCTTGCGACGTGCTTCTTCATCAGCTCGACTGCCTTGTAGCCGGCGGTCACATCAACGCCCGCCTTTGCGTAGCTCTCGGAAAAACTGTTCTTTTCGTTTGCCATTCAAAAATCTCCTTTTGATGGTTGGCGGTCAGCGGGATATCCCGCCGCCGGATTGCTTCCGTCACAGCGTATCGCACCGCTTTGCAGCAGATGCGGAAAATCATAGAAAGCTGCCGATGATATACCCGATCAGACCGCAGAGCAGCGCAATCGCAAGGATGCGCACATACTGCCGGATCATCAGATGATTATATACGGTATCGCGGATATCTGTTTCGATCCCGCCGGACACTGCCGCACGGAATTCCTCCGGCGCCTTCCGGCCGCCGAGCATTGCACCGTAGTGGATCGGGATCACGGTATGCGGCCGGATCTCATTGGTCAGCGCCGCCGCCTGCTGTGCGTTCATCGTAAAGATGCCGCTGACCGGCAGCAGCAGGATATCGCATTGCACGGCTCTGCTTTCCGGTGTGTCATCGGTATCGCCGGTGATATAGACGCGTGTTTCGCCGAGCGTCAGGACATATCCGAGCCAGCCCGAACCCCTGCGGTGCGAGGGTTTCCGCAGATTATACGCCGCGACCGTCTCCGCGGGAATGCCGCAGAGTGTCAGCGACTGTCCCGGCTTGAGGCAGAGGGGCTCTCTGCCCGTCCGGAGCTTTGCGATCTGCGCCATGCTCTCCGGCACAGCGATAACCGTATCCTCTTTGAGCAGCTTTTTGATGTCATTCGGGGAAAAATGATCGAAATGCGGATGTGTAATAAGAATCAGGTCGGCATCATGCGGTTCATCCGGAATTTTCAGCGGGTCGATATAAATGACCTTTTCGCCGCGGATGCAGATGCTGCTGTGAATATTCACATGGATCTGATGCAGAATTTCTTGCTGAAACATTCTTTTTTCCTCATAATCGGGCGACTTCTGCAAAACGCAGAACTCACAGTCTTTATTCTTCGCCGGTAAAGCAATAGGTGCAGAGCGAATCCGGATCCAGTCCGACCGCCTTTTTGACATCCGCCAGCAGATGATATTTCAGAGATGTGAAATTCAGCCGCCGCGCGATCTCATCGACCATTGCGTGATAGCGCTCGGTATTGTCCGTGCAGTAATCGCGGAGATAGCGGTCATCGCCGTCAAAATCGCGGATGACCTGCCGCGCGATCAGATCCATATCGGATTTGCCCGGCGAGAAATTCAGATACTTACATCCGAACATACTCGGCGGACTTGCCGAACGGACATGAACCTGCTCTGCACCGTTGTTATAGAGGAATTCCACGGTATTGCGCATCTGCGTGCCGCGGACAACGGAATCGTCGAGGAACAGCAGCTTTTTGCCGCGGATCAGCTGCTCCACCGGGATCAGCTTCATATGCGCAGTCAGATCGCGGATCGACTGCTTGGCCGGCGTAAAGCTGCGCACCCATGTCGGGGTATACTTGATGAAAGGTCTTGCGAAGCGGATGCCGCTTTCATTGGCATAGCCGATCGCGTGACCGTTTCCGGATTCCGGAATGCCCGCGACATAATCGACATCAATGCCCTTGTCGCGCTTTGCGAGCAGCGCACCGCAGTTGTTCCGCATGACCTCGACATTCACGCCCTCATAGCAGGAGGTCGTGTAGCCGTAATAGATCCAGAGGAACGCGCAGATCTTCATTTTTTTGTTCGGCTCACGCAGCGTCTCGCAGGAATCCGGCGTGATGAAAACGATCTCGCCGGGGCCCAAATCGCGCTCATAGCGATAGCCGAGATTCATATAGGAGAAGGACTCGAATGCCGCACAGTAGCCGTCCTCCTTTTTGCCGAGGATCAGCGGTGTCCTGCCGAGATAATCTCTCGCGGCATACATTCCATCCTTTGTCAGGAGCAGGAGCGTCATGGAGCCGTCAATGACCTGCTGTGCATGACGGATGCCGTCCTCGATCGTGTCGCACTGGTCGATCAGTGCGGCGACGAGCTCGGTCGGATTGATCGCGCCGCCGCTCTGCTCGCTGAAATGGCCGCCCTTGCTGATGATCTCATCGACCAGCTTCTCCGCATTGTTGATGCGGCCGACGGACGTCAGCGCATAGCTGCCGAGATGCGAGCGCACAAGCGCAGGCTGCGGATCGGTATCGCTGATACATCCGATACCCATATTGCCGTGCATGGTATCGAGATCGGCTCCGAATTTTGTCCGGAACGGAGCATTTTCAATATTGTGAATTGCACGCTGAAATCCGGTCTCACTCGCATAAACGACCATGCCGCCTCTGCGTGCACCGAGATGTGTGTGGTAATCTGTTCCGAAGAACAGGTCAGCCGTAATGTCAGATCTTGACACTGCGCCGAAAATGCCGCCCATAAACTTCCTCCACTTTCAAAAGGTTATTTCCTGTTTGCGCCGCTGCGCTTAATGAACAGCCCGCATTATTACTTCGGCAACGAATTATCTATAAAGCCGGAATTTAGCAGTGCTTCTAACGAAGCTATGTGGGGGCGCTGCCCCCACACCCCTGCCA
>CAMOOV010000123.1 GCA_946621745.1 uncultured Ruminococcus sp. | reverse complement strand
GGAGCAGCTGCTGGAATTGCGGAACAGATCTGCGCGGCACATGGCAGCTTTTTGCCCTGCCGTCACTGAAAGACGGCTTTTTCACGGAGCCGCCTGCCGGCAGTGAAAACAGCACCGGCAAGTTCTCATTGCCCTCTGATGCGTCCGGCGGCGGATTTACGATCTCACTGACGCCGAGCGAGGTCAGCCCGGTCAGTGCGCCTGCACCGGAACCGCAGCCCGTATCTATACCGGCTGAACCGCAGCCGGGTCGTCAGCAGCGTCCGGAGCCGGTGCAGCCTGTTCCGTATGCACCGGCAGCACCGTCCGCACAGGTCGTTCCGCAGGGCTTCTTCCTTGTGCCGGAGCCGGAAAAAACGCTGTGGGGCAATTTCAAGCGTGCGGTCTATAAGCTGCTCGATTACAAAGGCCTGGTGCCTGCGCTGATCCTGCTGATCTTCATTCTTGGACTCAGCGCCGGATGGCTCATCAGCCGCTCCGGACGCACAGCCGTCTATGAACCGGAAAGCTCCGTTTCCGGCAGCAGGGCGGAGAGCAGCGCCGCCGAAAGCAGTCAGGCGCAGTCCGCTGTTTCATATGCGAAAACCGAAGAGGATCCCGAATTGCAGCAGTATCTTGCGGATACGCTTCTGCCGGAATCCGGCTATCTCCCGAACGGACAGGATGTCTCAGCCTATGACGCCGCCGGGATCATCAGTGCCGTAAATGACAGCGGTCAGCTCACGGTCTTCCGTATGACGGAGGGCGATCTGCAAATTGATGCCTATGAGAAAAACGGCGGGCAGATCGAACGGAGCCGCGGAACGACGAGCCGCGAATTCCTGAAACGCGTTTATGATGCGGACGGAGCCGTGACGGTGACAGCGGACAGCAAGGGTGTCTATCTGGACGGCAGACAGATCTGGAAGCACGGCCTCGGCGGCTCCCTGACATCGCCCGTGACGATCTGTACCTGCATGAAACAGCAGGACGCCGAGCGCTGGGAACGCGCTGTATATCTCTTTGCGGACAGCACCAATATCCGTACGGCTGTGCCGGAGACATCGGCTCCGGCGGAGACTGCACCGGAAGAAACCGCTCCGGCGGAGACCACGCCGGAAGAAACCGCTCCGGCAGAGAACACAGATAATTCAGAGACGGAGCCGCAGATTGAGACCGCCGAGCCGGAAACTGCTGCATTAGACGAGGCACACGCCCGCGCCCTCTTCAGCGAAAAGCTGCGGGAACAGCTTCAGGCAATAGAGAAGATGAACGATCCGGACTGGGATGCGCGGTTTGCGTTCTGCTATGTGGATGACGATGCCGTGCCGGAGCTGATACTGGATATTCAGCAGAACCGAAACGGCTATAACTATTACAATCTCTATGTGATCGCGGAGGATGCGGTCGTCCGGCTGGAAACGGCAGGCGGCATCAATGAACTCAGCGTCTCGGAGCGCACCAATCAGGTGATTGAGAGCGGCTACCGTGCCCCGGCATATATGGATTACTATTTTGAGTATCATATTGACGGAACGGAGCTGGTACAGGATTACGGCTGCTGGAATCAGAACGGAGAAGATTACTTTATCAACGGAAAAGCAGTCTCCCGCGAGGAATATGAAAATGAGCGAAAGCAGCATCGCCCGTCCGGCCGGATGACAGAACCGGTCTGGTATCATCTCGATGAAGCAACCATTACGCAGCAATGCGGCTGAAAAAACGGCTCCTCCGAATATCGGGGGAGCCGTTTGGCATTACGGGAGCTTTGCGCGTTTCACCAGCTCCGTGAATTCTGCTTTGTAGGGATCGCCGCTTTCCGCACCTGCTGCTGCAAGCTCCAGTACGGATTCACGGGACGCACTGCCCTTGAATGCACTGCCGCGCAGCAGCATTCCGAATTCCGTGACCGCTGCCGCAAACTGCATATCCGCAGACATCTGTTCCGTGCGGGCATCCTCTGTGACCGGATAGGTCAGCAGATTGCTCACATCGCCGTCGGGCTGCTTATAGCGGACGGAAACCGTCAGATATTCGCCGTTCTCCGTGCCGAGCGCCGCGGTATCGCTGTATTTCAGATTCTCCGAATCAAACTGCATCGGGCTGTCCGTGAATGCAAGCTCATAGAGCGCGGTCACGGCGTGTCCGGCGCCGATCTCACCGGCATCCTTGCTGTCATCGGCAAAATCCTCCGCCGCGAGCGCACGGTTTTCGTAGCCGATCTGCCGATAGCCCTTGATATAGGCCGGGTTGAATTCGACCTGAAATTTCACATCCTTCGCAACGGTCACGAGCGTGCCGCCCATCTGCTCAACGAGAACGCGCCGTGCCTCGGTGATGCTGTCGATATAATGATAGCTGCCGTTGCCGTTATCGGCGAGCGTCTCCATTTTGTTGTCCTTGATATTGCCGGTGCCGAAGCCCAGAACCGACAGGAATACGCCGTTTTCGCGCTTCTCCTCGACAAGCTGCTTCAGCGCGGATTCGCTGGAAAGGCCGACATTGAGGTCGCCGTCCGTCGCAAGCAGAATGTGATTGTTGCCGCCCTCGATGAAATATTTCTCCGCGATCTGATAGGCGGTCGTGATGCCCGCGGCACCGGCCGTCGCACCGCCTGCGCTCAGCGAATTGATCGCTTCGCGGATGCGGAAGCCGTCATTGCCGTCCGCACCCTCCAGCACGACCTTGTCGCTGCCGGCATAGGTGACGATCGAAATACGGTCAGAGGGACTCAGCGATTCCGTCAGGATCGAGAATGCCTGCTGCACGAGCGGCAGCTTGTCATAATCATCCATAGAGCCGCTGGTATCAATGAGGAATACAAGATTCATCGGCCTGCGCTGTGAAAGGTCGATATCGACGGTTTTCAGGCCGATCCGCATGAGCTTTGTATCGGGATTCCACGGGCAGTCCGCGATCTCCGCCGTAACGGAAAACGGCTCCCCGGACTCCGGCGCCGGATAATCGTAGTGGAAATAGTTGATCATTTCTTCGAGCCGAACTGCGTCCTTCGGCACGGTCTGATCCTGCCGGATGAAGCGCCGCACATTGGTATAGGATGCGGTATCGGCATCTGCGGAGAAGGTCGAGAGCGGCTGCGCAGCCGTACTCTGAAAGCTGTTTTCGCGGATTGTGCTGTATTCCTCGGTGTTCAATTCCGGCGAATCCTGCGCGGTATCCATTGCGCCGCAGCCGGTCATCAGCATGGCGGAAGCAAGCAGCAATGCCGTGACTGCATGATAATGATATGGATGTTTCATAAATAATCCCTCCTTCTGACGGTGTGTTTTCTGATACTATCAGTATAACACGGCAGAGGAGGGATTGCAACAACGGCGGATTTACAGTCTCATGAATATTTATTTACAAAGGTTACAAACATGGGCTGCTGCTTACTGCACCGCTTCCGATTTCGGCATCCACGGCAGCCGGACGACGACAGGCACGCGCATGACAAGCTCTGCGGGGATCTCCTGCGGCACTTCGGCAAAATCCGGAACGGTCACACAGGCGACCGGCAGTCCCATGCGCTCCGAAAGCGCCGTGCAGAGCGGCATACTCTCGGCGATCATGTTTGCGTCGGTCTCCATGCCGAGATTCGTGTTATTGACGATATGCGTCAGCTTCATGCGGCTGGCACGCTCAATGCCGCGCAGATAGATCTCCGCATCCTCGGCCGAACGCGTGAGGTAGCGGCGGAACGATACCACGCCGAGCATATCCAGCTCACCGGTCTCGGCATAGCTGTTCAGCACATGGGAATAGCGGCCGAGCGCGACGGCGCCGTCCTCATCGCCGCCGACATCAATGATGAGATGTCCCTCACCGGCAGCAAGTCCGCCGAGATCGAACTGTACGCTCGGAATATCGACATTGGTATTGGCGTAATCCGGTGCGCGCAGCGTAATGCCGCGCTTTGCGAAGGCTTCGGCAAAATCGGCAGTGCGGAAATAAGGATTGACGAGGTCGAAATCGACGACCGTGACTTTTTTGCCGGAGGCCGCGAGTGAGAGGGCGAGGGCGGTCGAAAAATTGGTCTTGCCGGAGCCGAAATGTCCGGTGACCACGATAATTTTCTTCGGCTGATACATATGATCGCTCCTTTTCTGTGCTATGCTCATATTATACCACATTCCGCCTCCAAATGCAAGCGGGCGCAGAATGGGATGAAACCCAAACAGCCGGCCGTGCCGGAGCCATGATCTAGAGTTCTCCGGAGGCGAGTGGACGCAGAATGGGATGAAACCCAAACAGCCGGCCGTGCCGGAGCCATGATCTAAAGTTCTCCGGAGGCGAGTGGACGCAGAATGGGATGAAATCCAAACAGTGAAATAGGCACGATCAGTGCCGTAACAATGACGGAAATGATATGCTCTGCAAAACCGTGCCGCAGGAAAACGGCTGTCGGCTCTGCCGAACGGTTGACAGATCCGAGAGATTACGCTATAATATATCCAAACGAAAGGAGGGCTGCATATGCCGGACGAAACAGCCGAAAACAGATACCCCAAGCATACAAAAAAACAGCTCGCGCTTTTTATCATCGGCCTCACTGCGGTCATCGCAGGCGGCAGCATTCTCGGATTTTTCGCCGTCCGGAAGGCCGTTCGCTGGTTCCGCAGGCAGCAGCTCATGCGTGAAAACTATGTGGTTGAGATTCCGGCAGTCGGTCTGAAAGCGCCGGTGCTCGAAGGTACGGAACAGGAAATACTCCGGCAGGCAGCAGGGCATTTTCCCGGCTGCGGCAGCTTCGGCAGCGGGAATTACTGCATCGCCGCGCACAGCAGCCCGATCTACAAGGAATATTTCAATCCGCTGAAAAAAGCAGAAAACGGCATGGAAATCCGGCTCTACAATATTGAGAAGGACTGCGTGACCTATATCATTTCGGAGATGCAGTATGTTGCGCCCTCTGAAACATGGGTTCTTGACGACTTCGGTGATGACCGCATTACACTCATCACCTGCAATGACGACGGCTCCGAGCGGCTGGTTGTCACCGGCCTGCTCCGGAAGGACAGTTCCGCATAACACCCCTATATGACAGAAGCAGCGCACGCTTGCCGATTTGCAAACGCGCGCTGCTTTTTGTATTACTTGCGATAGATCATGTCCTTGCGGTCCGGGCCGGTGGAGATCATCGTGATCGGGCAGTCGATCAGCTTCTCAATATATTCCACATAATCCTTAGCGGCCTGCGGAAGCGCATCCCATTCGGTCACGCCCTTGATATCGCACTTCCAGCCGGGAACCTTTTCGTAGATCGGCTTCGCCATATCCAAACGGTCGCCGGACGGGAATTCCGTCGTGCGTGTACCGTTGACATCATATGCCACGCAGACCGGGATCTCATCAAGATAGCCCAGAACATCAATCAGCGAGAGCGCAACATCCGTTGTGCCCTGCACGGAAACGCCGTATTTTGTTGCAACTGCATCAAACCAGCCCATTCTGCGCGGACGGCCTGTGGTCGCACCGAATTCGCCGTCGCTGCCGCCCTTTCTGCGGAGGGCATCTGCTTCATCGCCGAAGATCTCGGTCGTGAACGGGCCTGCGCCGACGCAGGAGGAATATGCCTTGACAACGGTAATGACGCGCTTGATCGCGTGCGGCGGCAGGCAGGCACCGACAGCGCCGTAGCCCGCGAGCGTCGAGGAAGAAGTCGTCATCGGATAAATGCCGTTCGTGATATCACGCAGTGCGCCGAGCTGGCCTTCCAGCACGATATTCTTATCCGCCTTGACAGCTTCGTGCATCAGGTCTGCCATATTGCAGAGATACGGCTTGATGAATGCGCCGACCTCTTTGAGATATGCGAGGATCTCCTTCGGATCCAGCAGGGCTGCATCCGGATAAAGTCCCTTGATCGTTGCATTTTTGATGATGCAGACGCGCTCGACCTTTTCCGCGAGCTTTTCGTTATACAGCTCAGCGAGCTGGAAGCCGATCTTCATCGCCTTATCTGCATAGTGCGGCGCGATGCCGGACTGCGTCGAGCCGAAGCTGTTCTTGCCGAGGCGCTGCTCCTCCAGTTTATCAAAGAGAATGTGATACGGCATGACAAGCTGTGCGCGGTCGGAAACCAGAATGCGCGGAGCCGGTGCGCCGCTCTTCTTCACATCCTCCAGCTCTGCCCGGAAGCGTTCAACATTGAATGCTGCACCCGGTCCGATGATATTGACCGTTCCCTCCTGAAAAACACCGGAGGGGAGAATGTGCAGGACATTCTTTCCGTACTGGTTAATGATCGTGTGACCGGCATTGGCACCGCCCTGAAAACGGATGACATAGTCCGCATCGGCAGCGAAAACATCAGTCAGCTTGCCTTTGCCTTCATCGCCCCAGTTGCCGCCTACTATTGCAGTAATCATAATTCTGCTCGTTCCTTTCCCTTTGAAAAAGTCAGAAAATTTTCAGCGGTATGCCGCAAACGCGCTGCACACCGCATATATGATACCATAAAATCCCGTTCTTGTCAAGCCGGTCGGCAGAGCCGACAGCCAATATGCTAAAGGTACGGCCACGCTAACGGATTCATTATATCGGATACACGCCGCTGTCCGCGGCTACTGTTCGGCCCGAAAAATCTCATTCTGTTTTCATTCGCTTACGGAGAAATTCAGAAACCGAGACAGGAACGAAGACAGCATCGAATTGCATGGCTCAGAAAGCAAAGCAGCGGTACGACCGGAATCGTACCGCTGTTTTATGTGCATCAGAGCTTCTTCTGCTCGTTGTCAAGGAATGCCATGAGGTCATCGAAACTTGCAGATGCGATCTGCGATTTCTTCACGACCTTCTTGACAACCTTCTTCACCGGCTCAGCGGGAGCTTCTTCTGCGGCCGGTGCAGGCTGCGTCTCAGATGCTGCTGCCGGTTCAGAGGCCGGTGCAGCCGGAGCTGCGGGCTTATCTCTGCGATACAGCTCGGCGATCTCCTCAGCGGTCATGCCGCGTGCCGAACGGTAAGGTCTGCGCTCCGGCTCTGCTGCCGGCTCCTGCTCAGGCTCGGCATCTGCGGAATGCGTCTCGAAGCGTGTGCCGCCGGTGCTTGCCGGCGCGAATGCTTCATCCTGTGCAGCACGGGCGAGCGCCTGTGCCTGACGCATACGCTCCTCGGCCTGCTTCTCTGCGGCGATCTGCTCTGCGGTCGGGATCTGGAGATGGCCGGTCGCTGTCAGGCGCGGGATATCCTCGGTCGGTGTCGGGCGGAGCGGACGCTGCTGCGTCTTGGTGAGCTGGTCGCCGACGCGCGGGATCGAAAGCGTATGTGTCTTGGTGATGATCTCGGTTGTGTAAAGCGGGACGCCGTCCGGTGTTTCGGTCTGCCGGCGCTGCTCCATATGGCTGCGGACTGCCGCAATGCGCTCTGCACGGCGTGCGGCTTCTTCCTCCTCCATCTGCGCGATCTCCTCATCGCTCAGGCGGTGTGCAGGCTTCTCGGCCGGTTCCTCATAGAATCCGTCGTCAAAGGTCTGCGTCTTTCTGCGCTCACGCTCTGCGCGTTCTGCATCGCGCTCTGCAATCTGCTGCTGCTTCTGCTGAATGGACTTGACGAATTCGAGGTCATTGTCTGCCTCCTCGGTGCCGGGCTCAGGTGCTTTATCGCCGCGGCGCAGGAGCAGGGCGAGCAGATAGAACAGCAGGATCGCTGCCGGCATGATAATGAGCAGGATCAGGCCGGGCGTACCGGTCATGATCTTGACAGCGGTGCCGAGCTCTCTGCTGAAGCTGCGGCAGATGCCGATGACCTTTGAGGAATCGGTCTCGAATGCCGTGGTATTGGTGACAGTCGTGAGATAGAATGTCTTGCCGGAATGTCCCTCGACGCTGGAATCGGTCTCGACGATCAGGCTTGCGACCGCGATGCGGTACTGATCCTGTGCGCTTTTGTAGAGGACGATATCCTGCGTATTGATCTTGTCGGTATCCTCCGCGAAAACGAGAACGCCGTCCGGCACACGGGAGCCCATGTCATCCTCTGCATAATAGACATAGCGTTTGCCGAAGAGCTTGGGGGCATTGCCGTTCCGGAAGAGCAGTCTGACGGTGCCGGTACAGACGATCAGCACGATCATGCAGAATATCAGCAATGCACCGAGACAGCTTACGCCTTTTTTTCTTCTAGCCATAGTTTCTGTTGCGGTTCGGGGATTTTGGGGGAACCGCACTCCTTTCTGATCACATCGTTCTGTATATTTGAACAGTCTGAGCACTATGCGCTCATTCTCCATTATAGTATAACATATTTTCCGGAAAAATACAATTCCTTTTTGATATTTTTTTGCCGACAAATTTTTTCGCTGAAGGGTCTTGACAATTCGCGTGATGTATGATATAATATGTAGGTATTCATGAGAAAAGTGAAATATGCTGGTGTGGCTCAGTTGGTAGAGCAGCGCATTCGTAATGCGCAGGTCGTCGGTTCGAGTCCGACCACCAGCTTGAAAAGCCCGTCTTTTTTGAGACGGGCTTTTTGTTTGCAGCTGGCAGAGGTACGGCTCCTGTACTGCCCGCCGGGAGCATAGCCCGCGCATCACGAATTCCTTTCACGCAAGCAGAAACGAAAGCCTGTTAAAGCAGTCAAGGCAAATCTGGCGGAACGGGGAATAGGGGTGAGGAAAAAGGGGGTGCGGGGGAGAAAACCTAAGGGGGAAGGGGACTGTGAGCGCCAAGCGAACCGTCCTCTTCCCCCTTGGGTGTTCATCCCCCGATCCGCGGAGACACAGAGACGAAAGGTTTGATATTGCGCAGCCGGAGGCAGGCAAACATAAACGGATAATCCGAAAGCTCTCACCAGTTTCCGGCAGATTGTCACTTTGATTGTCTCCATGCATGAAATTTCATTCTTTTTGTTCTATTGTCTCCAAAGTTGCGAGGGGGACCCATAAGAGAGGGAAGAGA
>CAMOOV010000122.1 GCA_946621745.1 uncultured Ruminococcus sp. | reverse complement strand
AGCCGCAGCCGGGTACAACCACCACGACAGCAGTTGAGCCGCAGCCGGGTACAACCACCACGACAGCAGTTGAGCCGCAGCCGGGTACAACGACTACGGCAGCACCGCAGCCGGGTACAACTACCACAACTGCTGAGCCGCAGCCGCAGGGTGGAACCACTACAACGACTGCTGAGCCGCAGCCGCAGGGTGGAACCACTACAACGACTGCTGAGCCGCAGCCTGGTACGACCACAACAACGGAAGTTGCTCCTCCGAACCCGGGTAATGTCGTCTACAAGATCGGCGATGTCTCCGGTCAGGCAGGCACGACCGTTAAGGTTCCTGTCTATGTCTACTATGACGAGGGAACCGCAGGTCTGACGATGGAATTTGATGTTCCGGAAGGCTGCAAGATCTCCGGCATCGAATACGGCGATGCATACTCCAAGGATAACAATGCATTTACATGGAATGCAGACGAAAATGTTCTGATCTGGACTTCTCCGGACGGCCAGAATCAGATCGCACCGGCCGGCGCAACGCTCGTAACACTGCTCGTTGATGTTCCGGAAGATGCAAAGGAAGGCGACGTATTCCCGATCACATTTGTGAAGGGCAGCGTCGAGGTTTCCGATACTGACAGAAATCTGCTGAAGCATACTGAGCTCGACGGTTCCGTTACGATTTCCAAGCCGGAGCCGACAGGCGATGTTGTCTTCAATATCGGCAGCGCATCCGGTCAGCCCGGCGAGACAGTCGATGTTCCGCTCACTGTCAGCCTTGACAAGGGCACAACATCCTTCTCGCTCACGCTCGATGTTCCGGACGGCACAACGATTGACGATCTGAAGATTGATCCGAATTCTCCGTATGCACAGAACGGCAAGTTCAACTGGGATCCTGAAACAAAGACTCTCACTTGGACGAGCAACGACGGAAAGCCTGTTGAAGTTGAACCCGGCACCAAGATCGCTGACATCAGCGTGAAGATTCCGGAGAATGCAGAGCCCGGTACTGAGATTCCGATTAAGGTTACCAATGCAACTGCAACCGATGAAGCAGGCAAGCTTATGACTCCGACCGTTGTTCCGGGTAAGGTCACTGTCACCGATAAGGATGTCACGACCACGACCGCAGCACCGATCGCAGATGAGACAACCACTACAACCGTAACCGGTACGGAGCCTGTTCCGGGCACCACAACGACTACGGCAGAGCCGCAGCCGGGTACGACTACGACTACGGCAGAACCGCAGCCGGGTACCACCACGACGACGGCAGAACCGCAGCCGGGTACCACAACGACCACGGCAGAACCGCAGCCGGGTACGACTACGACCACGGAAGAGCCGCAGCCTGGTACGACTACGACTACGGCAGAGCCGCAGCCGGGTACCACCACGACGACGGCAGAACCGCAGCCTGGTACGACTACGACTACGGAACCGCTTCCGGCCAATGTCAACACAGTTACTTCGATCGCAACTTCGTTCGAGCCTCCGACAAGAGTGAACTACTGGTCTCATGACCCGCGTTCCTTCGAGGAGAGCGGCGGACTGAAGGGTCTGGCAGCATCTATCGTCCTCACAAAGTACTATGTCAACGACCAGAACCAGTTCTGCGACGCTGAAGGCAATGTGATCGAAGGTGCTCCGGCATACGATCCGACGACCGGTGCAATTCCGGAAGGCGTGACCGCAGCCGAGACCAAGACGCTCGATGCAACTGCTTACACGCATCCGCTCGAAATGGAAGACGGCCCGAAGAAGGTCTGGGACAACGAGACTGCGGCATCCCTCGGCAAGACGGATTACACGCCTGAAGAGGAGCTGACTGCAAAGCACGCGAACAAGTACCCGATGAAGGCTTACTTCCACCCGTCTGAGCAGACTGATCCTGACTTCGCGGCAATCAACGGCGGTGAACCGCTCTACATGGGCGACTTCAACATCTTCATTGGTGTGAAGGGTGACTGCACGCTTGATAACCATGTCAAGGTCGATGACGCACAGAACACGCTGGTCTACTATACCGACACGCTTGTTGCACACAAGACCGGCGTATACCTCTGCAACGATCCTGAGATGGGCGATGTTGATCAGCTCCGCTACTACCTGGCAGATGTTGACTGGGCAGAAAAGGATGAGGCCGGTGTCAACTATATCGTTGATGCTGATAATCATCCGGTTGTGAAGCAGCCGACCAGACTGGATGCAGCTGATGCACAGTTCATCCTTGTCCACTACACGAAGAATTATGTCTCCAAAGTTGGCACGACATGGACTGATGAAGTAGGCTACGACCTTTATGATTCGTTCTTCGGAGGAGTCAAGGAAGGCGACAACTGACAGCATAGCAAAAAACGGGCAGAGCGATCTGCCCTGCCCGTTTTTTTACAAGACAGCCCAATAAACAGAAGAAGGAGTGTAACAATGGGCACCTTAAAGAAAACTGCTGCAATTATTTGCAGTGCTGCAACACTGGCTTTTGCCGGACTCAGCGCATCGGTATTCGCTTATGACACAGTGAAGCTGGAGGATCGCGCGAGCGAACTGAGCAGCGGCAAGATGATGTATGTCGCTGACGAGGTTTATGCGCAGGCCGGCGAGACTGTAGAATATTCTGTTTATGTGCAGAATAATGCCGGCTATACAACCGGCGGTATCGCCATGTATTATGATCCTGCGCTGAAATTTGTCATGGCGGATTCGATTAAGGTTGAATGTGAAAAGGGAACAGGTGCTGACGGGCTGACCCCGACGCACAGCTTGAACGAAGAAGCAAATATTTTCGGCTTTTCGACAATGGGTACCACAAATTGTACCTATGACGGTAAAGTATACACGGTCAAGCTCATTGTTCCTGCTGATGCACAGCCGGGTTCGACATATCCGATCAAGCTGGAGGTTGTCGAAATGCTGAATCAGAAGCGAGAGCTGGTTGACTGCACAACAGTTGCAGGCTGGATCAAGGTGCCGGATGTCACTGCTACGACAACTTCGACAACTGTTTCGAATACGACGACTGATATCGTTACGACCACAACCACGGCTTCGGTCACGAGTACGGTGCTCACGACCACAACAGCTGTGCCGCCGACTCCGGTCAGCACGACAACGACAGCTTCTCCGGTACAGCCGGTCGGTTCGACAACAACGACTGCCGCGCCGATTCCGGGCGGCACGACAACGACGACGGTCACGGAGCGTCATACCGAGAAAATCACTGACGATACACAGCATCAGGCCGGCGATGATGAGCAGACAACTGCAAATCGGAACAATGGCAACGGCAAAAACAACAACACTACGCCGACAGCCGGCAAGAAGACCGACGCAACGAAGACCGGTGATGCCGGTGTTGCAGTCGCGGCTGCTGCACTGATGATCGCAGGTGCTTCTGCTGTCGTATTCAGACGCAGAAAATAATGGAATCCGGCGGGGGAGCGCAGGCTCCCCTGCTTTTTTGTATCCGAATATGCAGCTCCCCCAAGACAATCTTGTACTGATGAAAAAAAGGGACTTGTGTTTTTTTGCGCTCTGTGGTATAATAATATCAGAATATGAATACGGAGGCAAATATGGCATCAATTTGGAATCATCGAATCAGTATTTCGCTGTTCGGAGAGGCGGAAGGCCCTGCGATTGGCGTAGTGCTGGATAATATCCCGCCCGGAGAATATGTTGATATTGACGCATTAGCGCGGTTTATGACACGCAGAACACGCTCGCTCTTTCTGCCGGACGATCCTGCGCATCAGCGCGAGCAGATGGACTTTCCGTCTGTTCTTTCCGGCCTGATCAACGACCGGACGACCGGATCTCCGCTCTGTGCATTTTTGAATAATCCGCGCGGCGGTCAGAAAGTTGATTATCAGGAATTGTCGCATCTTGCGCGCCCCGGCCATGCTGATTATACCGGCGCACTGCGCTACCGTGGCTTTGCGGATGTGCGCAGCGGCGGACACCTTTCCGAGCGCATGACAATCCCGCTTTGTTTTGCAGGCGCGGTCTGCCAGCAGATGCTGGAGCGGCGCGGTATCTATGTCGGTGCGCAGGTGACATCTGTCCATAATATCAAGGACAAGCCGCTCTCAGCGACCAATGTCTCGAAGGATGATATTCTTCGCATTCGCAGCCGCAGATTTCCGGTCAACAATCCGACACAGGGAAAGAAGATGCTGGCAGATATTCAGAACGCAGCAGCGGGCGGTGAGTCGCTCGGCGGAACGATCGCCTGCTATGCGGTCAATGTTCCTGCCGGAATCGGCTCCCCGATCTTCGAGGGACTGGAAAATTCGATCGCGCAGCTTGTCTTTGGTATTCCGGGCGTGCGCGGACTGGAATTCGGCTCCGGATTCCAGACTGCCAAAATGACCGGAAGTCAGTGCAATGATGAATTTTATGTCGATGATTTCGGTCATGTGAAAACGCAGACGAATCATCACGGCGGCATTCTGGGCGGCATTTCTTCCGGTATGCCGATCTGCTTCCATGTTGCGATCAAACCGACCGCTTCGATCACGAAGCCGCAGGCTACGGTTGATTATTCCGCGTTGACCAATGAGGTGCTGCATAACGAGACAGCGGGGGTTCCCTGCCTGGTGCCGGAATCTGTACCGAGCGTGGAAGCGGCAATGTGCATCGCACTTGTTTCGCATTTGCTGGATTATCCGAATTTTGTCTGATCCGGACAGGGGGTGTGCCGCATGAGCCCGGAGCTGTTTCAAGGATCCCTGCGCCCGCAGGAGCCGGCTGCACCGGAACTGCCGTCCGAGCTGGAGGGGCAATACGCATTCTTTCCGGAATATGAGTCTGATAGAGATACATCGCGTGAAGCGCGGCAGCGGCCGATGTCCTCACCGGCTGAGCAGGCGCTTGAGGAGTGGAAGCTCAGCATTCTGATGAGTGATATCCTGCTGCGGTTTGACGGCATTCTGCCGGAAAACTGGCTCTATGAGATCCTTGTCGGCAGCGGACATATGCTTCCTTTCTGGTATGACGATACGCTTGGCGGACTGATTGAAAGCGGCAGCGCAGTTTACGAAGAGAACGAACAGGGAAAATGCGTGAAGCTGACACCTGCCGGAACGGAGAATGTCCGGCGAACCCGTCTGCTTGTGCCGAAGCTGTTTCGCGACCGGGTTCATCTGACAGCCCTGCGCTATGTTGCGCGGCAGGAGGCGCTGCGTGAGCTGCATATTGCCTATGAGGACAGCGGGAATGAATGCCGCGTCTGTCTGCAATGCAGTGACCATGGCCGTGAGATGTTTTTTCTGCGGATCTCGGCACCTTCGAGAGAGAGCGCTGAGGAGCTGGGAGAGCGGATCCTGCGGAATCCGTCGCGCTTTTTCGGCAAAATCATTGATTTGGCGCTGACGAACGAGGAAGAACCGTTTGATTTGACGGATAACTGAAATATGCTTGCAAAAAAAATCAATCTATGCTATAATAATAGCACTGAAGAAATGAGGAAAGGTGATAAGAAATGCATAATATCAAAAAGACAGCGGCCTATGCACTGAGCACGCTGGCGGCAGGTACCGTCATGACATTGAATGCCTTTGCGGAAAGCTCAGGTTCATCGTCCGGACAGCAGCAGTCTTCCGGTTCCACAGCGACCGCTTTGCTGTTTCAGGTCGGACCGCTGGTTCTGATTCTGTTATTGTTCTATTTTGTTTTGCTTCGTCCGCAGCAGAAGCGCGAAAAAGAAGCTCAGGCCATGCGGGAAGCGGTCGCAGTCGGCGACGAGGTCTGCACGGCGGGCGGCATTGTCGGCATTGTGCTGAAGGTCGAAGATGATACGGTCGTTTTGGAGACCGGCGCAGAGCGCAACCGCATTCGCATCAAGAAGTGGGCGATTCACGAGAATATCACACAGCTTGAGGCACAGCAGGCGGCTGAGCGTGAGCGTAAGGCGGCACGGCAGCGCGGCATCGCATCAGCGGCAGCAGATACGGACAGCAAGAAGAAAAAAGACGAGTGATGATGAAAAATCGGGCGCATCCTTCATACGAGGGATGCGCCTTTTTATTTGCAACAATTCGGAGTTTGGCGTGACGATCAGCATTGAAATGAACAGAGAGAGCAATCCCCGCATCACCGGTGGTTCAGTGGTGCGGGGATTTTGTTATTCGTCCTTTTCCGCCTGATAATTAACGACGGTATCTCCGATATGCACACGCAGATGTTTTTTATCTTCGGAAATATAGATTCTATTGAATTTTTCCGGTAATTTCTGATATGATTCTCTGTCTGAGCAAAATTTATCTTCAAGTTCGAACCACTCAATAGGTTTCACAAAATACCAGAGGAAAGAAAATACTGCATCTATTGTTATTTGTTCCTGAATCGGTTCATAAACAATATATTGACTATTTTCGTTTGGAAGCATCAATCGGCTGCATTTTTCACAAAACAGACCTTTACTGGTGAAATCTGAGATGTATCGACCTTCCATATCTTCATCACCAAAATATGCCTTTACAAACAGTTCCCAGCTTGTATCATCATAGAGGTTTATAACGCTGTCAGCATCACAAAATTCCTGAGCGATCATCCATCCGCAGGAGCATCTGATATGATCCATTTCGACTGACCTGTTTACTGACACCGGATCAAATATGATTCTTTCAGGATGTTCAGCATGATAGATCATGTTTCCGTCCTCGTAAATTTCTTCCATATGAAATAAAGCAGTTTTATCATGATACTGTAAGAAAAGCTGAATTCCGTCTGTATCGAAATAGCCTTTGAATATTTCATCATAGTCATTGTGAATCCAGACCTCGCGCTGTCCTGCTTTTGGATGGTACTGTGCAGACGGGAGCAGTGCTTCCAGCCAGAATATCCGAAACTTTTTTCCGTAGATGTGCAGCCGGTGACAGCATTCACAATGAAAAATGGTATTCCAATCTTTGTCTAAGTAATCATCGTTTGTGATCGGCTCATGAAACATTCTGAGAATTGTATGATTCGGAACAGTTGTATCGCTCATCAAAAAACCGCATTTACAAGTTTCATGCATCACTGAGACCTCCTTTCCGCCTGCCCGCATCACTGGTGATTCAGTCATGCTGTTTTTCCTTTGCGTAATATGTCTCTTTTTTTATTTCCAAATCAATATCAATCCATGTTTCACCACACAGATTATATTCCTCCCGCACTCCGTTTTCTTCAAATCCTACGCTTTTATAGCAATAATATGCCTGCTTGTTGTTTTCAAAGACACCAAGGCTGACAGAATCAGCTCCATATATCTCAAATGCAAATTTCAAACCGAGCGTAATCATCTGTTTTCCATAGCCCGTTCCTCTTTTTGAAGGATTGACAATCACATATCCGAAACGGAGCTTTTTATCATCTTCTTCAGGACGTACTCTTGCAGTAAAGAAGCCGACAAGCCCATTTTCATCAAAAGCAGTAAACGGAAAATACCTGTCGTTATCTTCTCTGCCTGATGTTGCTTCAAGCAAACGTTTTTCAGTAACAGGATATTCACCCAGAATTCCGGCTGACCACTTATAGAATTCTTCCTTTTTGTTTGTCCATGTAATAATTGTTTTTGCATCATTTTTTCTGAATGGTCTAAGCCTAAGCATTTTTCTGACTCCTGTTCTTTATACTTTTTTCGACAACATTTCCACGCACTCAACCCTATGTCTTATTCGCAATATTTGCTAAGTCCGCTTTTCCTCGAATCTACGCTCTTTCCGTTCTCCGACAACATTTTGACGCACTAACCTCGGTGTGCAGAAATGTTGTCAGCAGTTTTTAGTGCGTAGATGTCTTTCCGGATACAGCAGAAACGATAGCAGACTTCCGTCCCCGATTTTGTTACAACCTCAAAAATGCCTTAAATACGGCATTTTCAGTCCTTATCCCTTGACATCAATACCACGCACTCAACGTGTCCCGTCCGCGGGAAGAAATCGGCGGGGCGCAGCACATCGAGCGAATAGTCGCTGCCGCAGAGATAAGCCGCATCCCGCGCTGCCGTTGCGGGATTGCAGGAGATCATGACGATCCGTGCGGGCGCCATTTGCAGACAGCTGTCAAGCGTCTTCGCATCGCAGCCCTTGCGCGGCGGATCCAGCACGATGATATCGGGACGGGTACCCTCTGCCGCAAATATCTCCGCGATCTGTCCGGCATCGCCGCAATAGAATTCCGCATTCGTGATGCCGGCGCGCGCCGCATTCTGCTTTGCGTCTTCGATTGCCTGCGGGACGATCTCAACGCCGATGACTTTTCCGACTGCATCCGCCATGGAAAGTCCGATCGCACCCGCACCGCAGTAGAGGTCGAGCAGCAGCTCATGCTTCTGCGGATCGGCGAGCCTTTTTGCCTCTGCAAAGAGCCGCTCTGCCTGTGCAGTATTGACCTGATAAAAGCTCTGCGGACTCAGCGAGACCGGCACGCCGCAGAGCGTATCGGCGATGCGCTCCCTGCCCGCGAGACAGCGGGTTTTCTCGCCGAGGATCACATTGGTATTGCGGGGATTGCAGTTCAGCATGACCGAGCAGATCTCCGGAAATTCCACCGCAAGCCGCTGACCGAGCGATTGCAGGGCTGCCGCGATCTCCGGCGTATCCTTTGCCGTGACAAAGCAGACCATGATCTCGCCGCTGTGATAGCCCTGCCGCAGATACAGATGCCGCAGAATGCCGCTGCCGTCTGTTTCATCGTAGGGGGCGATCAGGCGGTAATCCGCCGTATCGAGCAGCATTTCACATCGGCAAAGGATCTCTCCGAACCGCACCGGCTGGAGCAGACAGTCCGTCACGGGGATCAGTCTGTGCGAGCGCGGTGCATAGAAGCCGAAGCAGGGCTTTCCGGTTTTCGGATGCCGGCCGCAGGGATACTGCGCCTTATTGCGGTAGCGCAGCGGCTCCTCCGCGCCGAAGACCGGCAGGAGCGTTTTC
>CAMOOV010000121.1 GCA_946621745.1 uncultured Ruminococcus sp. | reverse complement strand
CCGCCGACTGGGTGTCGCGGGCAAGCGAGATCAGCTGTCAGTATGAATACTATATGTACGGCAAATGGCGCGACGGCTCCGATGACGAAGTGACCTACAGCATCAGCGGAAACAAGCTGACTGTCAAAGTCAAGCGCATCAGCACCGGTAAAACGACCTCATTTCCCGCGAATATCAGTCTGCCGTCAAAGGTGCGGCATGAGGGCGGCGCACCGGTCATCATCGGAATGCACTCGAATATCTCCGAATCGACCGCAACTGCAAACGGCTATGCCGTCATCACGATCGGCGGGCTGCTCGACAATTATGTCGCGGAGGACAGCAATGCGCACAAGGGCCCGTTCTATGAACTGTATCCCTACGGCAATTCGTGGGAGGAGCAGACCGGCGTGCTGATGGCGTGGAGCTGGGGATGCAGCAAGGTGCTGGACGCGCTCTATAACGGCGCCGGCGAGGAGCTGCACATCAATCCGGAAAGCGCGATCGTGACCGGCGTTTCCCGCTGGGGCAAGGCTGCGGCGGTATGCGGCGCATTTGATACGCGGTTCAAAATGGTCGCACCGAGCTGCTCCGGCGCGGGCGGCATCGCGCTCTATCGCTACAAATCCGAGAACAAGACCTATGATTTCTCATCGAAGGGCGGCAGCGCGGCTTATACCTACGATCTCAATGAGCCGCTCAGCAATTTGCAGTCTCCCGGGGAGCAGGGCTGGTTCAACAATCGTTTTCTGGAATTCCGCGATCCGAATCAGCTTCCGGTCGATCAGCATATGCTCGGTGCGCTCTGCGCCGATCCGAACCGTTATCTGTTCATCATCGCGTCCTGCCAGAATGAGAACTGGGTGAATGCGCCGTCGATGTGGATGAGCTATCTCGGTATGCGCCATGTCTGGGATTATCTCGGCATCTCCGATCATCTCGCGATCAATGTGCATCTCAGCGGCCATGCCGTGATCGAAGAAGATGTCAGATATATGTGTCAGTATTTCGATTATCATGTTTACGGCATCGAGCCGAAGGACGATCTCACAAAATTGCAGACCTCTGTCTTCGCACTTCCGAAAAATCACGATCCGCTCTGGGATACCTTCACAGGCAAATGGCTCTATTGAGCCGCCGGTACAGCGCTGCCGGATCTGTACGCCGGCAGCGCTGCCGATACAAGAAAAAAAACGGGGGAGATTACCTATGAAAATCAGAAAAACATACCGGAAAGCAGCCGGCACGATCCTTGCCGCTGCCATGACACTTCTCTGCGGCGGACTGCCCGCCCATGCAGCAGCGGCGGGCGATCTGAACGGCAGCGGCAGCACTGACCGCGCCGATGTCCTCCTGCTGCGTTCATGGCTGACCGGCGAATCCGCAGCCCTCTCCGACCGGCAGGCTGCCGATCTGAATGCAGACGGCAGACTCGATGCCGCCGATCTGACCTTACTCAAACGCAGTATCCTCGAAAAGCCGGAGGAGCCGTGCTATATCCATCTCAGGGACAGCGGCATCACCTATGAGGGCGGGCATATCACGGTCAGCGGAAAAACCGCCGTGATCGACGCCTCCGGCACCTACTATATCGACGGCAGCATCAGCGGCGGACAGATCCTCGTGCAGGTGCCCGACGAAACCGCCGATGCCGGAACCGTCAAGCTCTTTCTCAGCGGCGTCACCATGACGAATTCCGATGCGCCCTGCATCATGGTCGAGAACGCGGAAAAAACCTCCGTCAATCTCGCTGCGGACAAGGAAAATACGCTCTCGGACGGAAAGGACGCGCCCGCCGACGCAGAGGCCGAGCCTGCATTTGCCGTGCTTCATGCCAAGGATGATCTCACGGTCAAGGGCGAGGGCAGTCTGACGATCCATGCCGGCGCTGCCTACGGCATTCACTGCAACAATGACCTCAAATTAAACGGCGGCAGCCTCAATGTCACGACCGGCGGCTTCGATGCCGTCCGCGGCAGAACATCCGTCAATATCAAGGACGGCACACTGTTCATCGACAGCGAGGGCGACGGCATCAAATCCACAAAGGGTTCGCTCAGCATCTCCGGCGGAACGGTGCAGATCAAATCCGGCAAGGATGCTTTGCAGTCCGAGACGGAGATGTCCCTCACCGGCGGAACCGTTCAGGCCTGCGGCGACCGCGGACTGCGCTCCGGCGGCGCGATCACCCTGGACGGCTGTACGCTGCTCGCGACCGCGACCGATTATCCCTGCGAGAATCTCGGTACGGCTGCGCAGCCCTCTATGCAGGCATCCTTCGTGAAGGAGTGGGCAAAGAATAATCCGGTCGCGCTGACCGATCCCGCCGGCAAAACCGTCTATGACCTCAACACGCTGAAAAAATATCGCTATGCGATCATCTCCGCACCGGATCTGCAAAGCGGTACGGACTATGCGCTCTGGGCAGGCGGCATTCAGACGGAACACAGCGGCGATGCAAAGTTCACGCTCTCCGGCAGCGCCGCGTATACCGGCGTCAACAATACCGACCGCGCGCCCTTGCTCTACGGCGGATTATTCGATCAGAGTCAGGTACACAAGGTCGAGGTCACAATGCCCGATGCACAGTGGCAGGATTTCCTCAACCATTCGCAGGATGAGGAATATTACCCCTGCGATATTGTCATCGACGGCGAGGAATACAAAAATGCCGGCATCCGCACCAAAGGCCACAGTTCCAATATGTTCGTCTATCAGGCCAAAAAGGACAAATACAGCTTCCGCATCAAAATGGACAAATATGACAAGTATCAGAATTACCACGGCCTGACGGAATTCTGCATGAACAATATGTATTCCGATCCCTCCTGTATGCGCGATATCCTGTGCTATAACGCAATGGCCGATCTCGAAGCCTATGCACCGGTCTGCGCCTATACGGATATGTATCTGAACGGCAGGCTCTACAGCTTCTATTTTCTCGCGGAGCAGCCCGGCACAACGCTCGGCGAACGGCTCGCGACCGATGACGATGCGGTGCTGTATAAGGCGGCGGATGTCGGAAACAACTACGACTGCACATTCGCGCCCGATATGGCGCTCAACAATTTCGAGGTCAAATTCGGCACCGATGATGACCTGCATCATATCGCCGATGCCGTGACCGCGATCAATCAGGTCACGCCGCAGAATTATCAGTTCATCGAGAAGCTGATTGATGTGCCGAGCTTCCTCAAGGGCTTTGCAGTCAACGCGGCGCTCTGCAATTATGACAGCTACAACGGCCAGATGCCGCACAATTTCTATGTGGAATACAACAAAGGAAAGCTGTATTATGTCGGCTGGGACTATAATCTCTCGCTCGGCAACTTCATGGATTACGGCGCATCGGTGAATTCCGATATCAATACCGGTATGTATCAGGCGGATGCGAACCGCCGTCCGATGCTGACAAAGCTGCTTGCCGTTCCGGAATACAAGGCGCTCTATAACGATTATGTCAAACAGATCGTCCGCTTCTACAGTGATCCCGAAAAGACCGTGAACGGCTTTGCATCCCTCATCCGCAGCCATGTGCAGGCGGATCCGCGCGGACTGTTCACCGCCGACCAGTTTGAGAAGAATATTGCAAAAAGCCCGAACGGCTTACAGATCTCCGGCAGTCAGCAGAACCCGTGGGGCTGGATGGGCATGATGTGGCCGGGACAGGGCGGCAGCCTGTTCTCCTACGGCGGCGAAAATATCTCCATCGTTGATTTCATGATAAAACGAAACGAGGTCATCCTCACAACGCTCAAATAACCGGCAAAGACGCATAAAAAAATACACCTGCGGTATCCTGCCCCTTCGGGAAACCGCAGGTGTTTTCATTTGTCCGGGAAGACCGGCTGCACCGCATCACTGCTGAGCGCAGAAACGGGCGCCGCTGATGCTGCGGTGCCCGTTCTCGGCTTGCTGCTTCTCAGGTGTTCTTCATGACAACTGCTTCGATGGTATCGGCAACGTGTTCGCAGGAATCTGCACATTCCTCCAGCTTCGAGTAGATCTCGCGCCATGCGATGACATTGAGCAGATTCGCGCTGTCGAAATTTTTGCGGCATTGATAGGAAGACTCCAGATAAAGCCTGTCGCATTCCTCTTCGGCAGTATTGACATCAATAATGAGCTTGTGCAGCAGCTCGGATTTTCTGAAATTCGGCAGCTCCTTGACCATGTCCTTCATTTTGGCGGTGCAGGTGCAGATCTTTCCTGCAAAGCCGACGGCATCTGCTTCGATCTTCTCAATATTGTTGATGTAAAGCGCCTGTAACACCTCTTCAATGCTGTCAATGACATGATCGAGCTTCTGGCAGAGCTCCGCCATATCTTCACGGTCGATCGGCGTGACAAATGACTTCGCAAGTGCTTCCGTCATCCCGTGGCGCAGCGAGTCGCCCTTATGCTCGAATTCGTGCATTCTGGTCAGCATTTCGCTGATCTGTGCGATGTCAAAATTCTGCACACATTCCAGCAGATAATCAGCGGCGGCACAGGCTGTATCCGCAGCTTCTATATAATTGTTCCAGTAAAAATCATTTTTCTTGTTTGCCATAATTTCCTCCCGATCAGAAGATCATCATAAAAATCTTTGTTGTGAGAAAGCCGATCAGTCCGCAGCCCGGGAATGTCAGGATCCATGTCATCATGAGATTCTTTACCACGCCGAGATTCACCGCAGAAGCTCTCTTCACAGCACCGACACCCATGATCGCCGTTGTTTTGGCGTGTGTCGTGGAGACGGGAATACCGAACAGGGAACTGATCAGCAGCGAGACAGAGGCGGCGAGATCGGCGGAAAAGCCCTGATATTTTTCCAGCTTTACCATGTCCATACCGATGGACTTGATGATCTTTTTTCCGCCGATGGATGTTCCGACCGACATAATCACCGAGCAGAGCAGCATGATCCATACCGGCATCTTCACGGAGCTTGTCTCCCCGCCGCCGTTCGACAGCAGCAGGCACATCAGAATGACACCCATGAATTTCTGTCCGTCCTGTGCGCCGTGCATAAAGCTCATCGCGCAGGCGGCACCGATCTGTCCGAAGCGGAATATCCCTTCGGTTTTTCGCCTGTCAACATTGAAGAAGATCACGGTCACGAGCTTACAGACTGCATAGCCGAGAACAAAGCCGAGAATCACTGAGATCACCAGTCCGTAGATGACCTTGAGCCACGCCTGACCGTTCACGCCGTCCAGATTGCCGTGCATTGCGATTGCCGCACCGGTCAGGCCGGCAATCAAAGCGTGGCTTTCGCTTGTGGGTATGCCGAAATACCACGCCAGCACCGCCCAGATCACGATTGCCAGCAATGCAGCGGACAGAGCGACAATCGCATTGTGTGAATTGGTTCCGAAATCGACCATATTGGCGATCGTCTGCGCAACCGTTGCATTGACGGAGCTCATGATGAAGACGCCGAGAAAATTAAAAACGGCAGACATCAGAATGGCCGGTCTTGGTTCCATGCATCTTGTCGTGACGCAGGTTGCGATTGCATTCGGGCAATCCGTCCAGCCGTTTACAAAGATCACGCCGAGCGTCAGACAAACCGCAAGCAGCAAGAGCGGATTTGCTGTCACCTGGCTCCAGAAATACATAAATGATAAATCCATAGCTTCTTTCTCTCCCTATCCTGATCCTTTCCGCATCATATTATAGCATAGATTTGAGAGTATTGCAAGTGGTATCTCAGGGATAAATCAATTCAGCCTGATAATTTTTTGACCTGACGAATACCGTATATGTGTGCGCAATCGTTTGTTTGCAGCGGATACGGGGTTCTCATAATTCAGCAGAAGCCGGATTTTCCGCTGTATGCAGTCTCTGCGGGAATCCCGCGTCTGTGCGCCGGATACATTGTACCATACATATGTCAGATGCATCCGAGGCGTCACAACACGATTCCAGCACAAAGCAGTGCATTTACCGGATAATCCGCAGATCAGACCGTACATTGCACTGGATTTTTCGCACATTCACCGGATAATCCGCAGAAGCTGTCCGCTCAGTGCACCGGCATCAGGCAGACAAGCACACGGCAGGCTGTCCGGATGAAAAGTAAAAATTGCGTATCATCGCGATTTCCGCATGAGTTGTGAAGCATACACCGCATTTGCATATTGGTATACCGGACAGCCGCAGTTTATGCTGTATTGTATCATACTTGTACCACAGCATTCAAAGCATCACAGCACGATTTCAGCACAAAACAGTGCATTTACCGGATAATCCGCAGATCAGACCGTACATTTCACTGGATTTTTCGTACATTCGCCGGATATTCCGCAGAAACTGTCCGATCGGTGCGCTGATGCCGGGCAGACAAGTCCGCGGCAGAACGCCCGGACAGAAAACGAAAATCGCGTATTATCGCGATTTCTGTAATAGTCATGAAGCATACACCGCATTTGCATATTGGTATACCGGGCAGCCGCAGTTTATGCTGTATTGTATCATACTTGTACCACAGCATTCAAAGCATCACAGCAGTATTTCAGCATAAAACAGTGCATTTACCGGATGATCCGCAGATCAGACCGTACATTGCACTGGATTTTTCGCATAATCCCTGTAAATTACACAGAAGCTGTCCGCTCAGTGCATACAAAAATGCCCGGCATTGACCGGGCATTCTGTTCGTATATTCAGTTCAGGGGAGCAGCCGGTTCCCGGACGGGCATCTCTGCGCCTTCCGGTGCATCCGCAGCCGGTTCCCGGACGGGCATCTCTGCTTCCTCCGGTGCATCCGCTGCCGGCTCCTGTACCGGTACCTCTGCGCCCTCCGGCGGTATTTCGCTGCTGCCGCCATCCGCCTGACTGACAAAATCCCCCCGGACCGCAGATGCGATGACCTCCGGATCCAGCGTTTTGACCGGCGCAGCATCCCCGTCAAATGCAAGCTCCGTCACATCAATGAAGCGTCCCACCGTGCCGTTTCCGTCATAGCTGAGGAACCGGACGGTCACGCCCGTCGCCTGATCCACATAGAACTCAAAGCGCCGGATGTGTTCATAGTTTGAATCCGTTTCGCCTTGCAGATGCACACATTCTCTGCCGTTGACAGTCTCTGTTCCGACGATCTCCCATTTGTCAAAATCCTGAAGCCAGTCCACGGCCATCCGGTAATTCTCGATGCAGTCCACCGAAATGCCGCCGAGAAGCTGTTTGCGGCTGTTCCAGAAATCATATTCCTGATTGTCCGGATCCGTCGAATGCAGATCCTCATAGGCGACTGTCGGCGAGTCGATCCTGTGCTTGACGCCGGGGAATTTTGTGCATTTTTCGCTCATCAGATCCGACACCCAATAGCAGTCCGTGCCGTCCTGTGCATAGGTCGCGGAGAAATCCGCGTCACGGATGCCGTCGCCGCCGCTTATCAGCACCTCCGCACTCGGCCCGTAATAGTTTTCCTCATGCTGATAGGCCTGCGCCGTGTTCAGATCGACCTGAAATTCATAGGCAGTCATCTCGCCGCCGAAACCGTGCTTCACATAGCCGGAGCAGCGGTCGAAATAATCCAATGTGTTATTCATCTTATAGAAAATATCACGCTTGTCGGTCATGTCGCATTCCTTTGCGCCGACGCGTGTATTCTTCCAGATATCCGCTGCATTGACGGAATCCTCGGCGCACCATGTCAGATGCCCCTCGACAGAATCGGGATTCGCCGCTTCCGCGATTGCACGGCCTGCATCGCCGGAGAGCATCCAGCGCGTTTCCCCGCCGTTCCGCTCAAGGATCACGCTGCCGTCACCGTATTCGGTCAGACGGTAGGGATCGCCGCCGTTGTAGACGAAAATGCTGTACGCTTCGCCGTCCGGCAGCGGCGCATCCGAATCACAGGGTGTCCATACGGACGCCAGCAGCGCTTCTGCGAGCGTTTTCTGCTGCGCTGCGGAAATATCCAGCGCATAGGGCGCATAGGCCGGCGCCATGAGCCGGATCGTATCTTCGGAGAAATCCGTGATCGGCATAGCGGCCTCTGCGGGAATCTCCTCGATCTCCTCCGTCAGCTCGCTTTCCAGTGTCGTTGCGGGGATCTCCGCACGGTCGGTATGCAGCTTCGGCAGATACACCGCCGCTGCGACTGCCGCACAGCCCGCCGCGAGACTGCCGATCCATACCGGCGCGGGAATTCTGCGGCGCGCTGCCGGTCTGACTGCTGCCGCTCTTTCATCAGCTTTCTGCTGGAACTGCGGGTCGATATCCCGCATCATTTCTCTGATCTGCTTATCGTTCATAACAGCCCCTCCTCTGTGAGAAAAGCCTTCAGCTTTCTGCGTGTCTGCATCAGGGATTTGCGGACATGAATACCGGTGATTCCGAATTTGACTGCGATCTCCCGCGGCGCAGAGCCGTTATGATAATGCTCGACGAAAATGGTCTGCGCATCATCATCCAGCGACACGAGAAAGCGCTCGACCGCTTCGGTCAGCATTCTGTGCCGCACGGCATCCTCAACGCTGTCACGCGCCGGGACTGCCGCCGCCAGCTCCTCCAGCGACTGCGCCGGAATGCCGCCGCCGCGCTTCTTCGCCTGCTGCCGCTCCGCCATATTGATCGCCATGCGCTGCGTCACTGTGACGATAAATGCTTCGAGACTGTTCGGCTCGGCAGGCGGAATGCTCTGCCAGAGCTTCAGCATCACGTCATTTGTGCATTCCTCGGCATCCTCCGGGGAATGCAGATGACTGCGCGCAACATTCAGGATCGTTCTGCGGTATTTGTCCGAGAGCGCGCTGACGGCTTTTTCGTCCCGCGCCTGAAATAAGGATATGATCTGTTGATCGGTCATTTGATTCACCGCCCTTCGGGAAACGCCGGATCCTTTGCGCCTCCTATCTATGCAGTCAGAGAAAAAACTGTTTTGTTCCGCATTGCGGAAAAATAGCAGTATATTTGGGTGTGCAGCATTTTCAGTAGTCAGAAAAATATGGATAAAACAAATAGTTTGGATGGCGCCCATATCAAAAGTTTCGCTCAAGCCTTTTCAAAGGCTTGCGGAGTCCAGAGG
>CAMOOV010000120.1 GCA_946621745.1 uncultured Ruminococcus sp. | reverse complement strand
AGCCCGCCTGCGGATTTTTGCCTTGAACGGAACAAAATCATCTCAAAAATCCGCATATTATTTTAGTGTCAACACGCCCTAGACAGAAAAAGTCCCCGAAGCGTTTGGCAGCTTCGGGGACTGTGCTTTGCGGATATCGGATCAATAGTGGATGCGCTCGGTGAGATAGGAAACAAGCTCTGTGATCGGGATGCGGACCTGCTCCATCGTGTCGCGGTCGCGGACGGTCACGCACTGATCCTTCTCGTCCGTATCGAAATCATAGGTGATGCAGTACGGTGTACCGATCTCATCCTCACGGCGATAGCGCTTGCCGATCGAGCCGGTGTCGTCGAAATCGACCATGAAATGCTCGGAGAGCATCTGATAGACCTTGTATGCCTGCTCGGAGAGCTTCTTGGAGAGCGGCAGCACTGCGCACTTGAACGGCGCGAGCATCGGGTGGAAGTGCATGACGGTGCGCACATCCTCCTTGCCCTTTGCATCGGTGCCGAGCACCTCGGTGTCATAGGCTTCGGTCAGGATCGAGAGGAACAGGCGCTCCACGCCGAGCGACGGCTCAATGACATACGGGATATAGCGCTCGTTCGTCTCCGGATCGAAATAATCAAGCGTCTTGCCGGAGGTATTGCTGTGCTGCGTGAGGTCGTAGTCGGTTCTGTCGGCAACGCCCCAGAGCTCGCCCCAGCCGAACGGGAACAGATACTCAAAGTCGGTCGTCGCCTTGGAATAGAAGCAGAGCTCCTCTGCGGAGTGGTCGCGCAGGCGGAGATTCTCCTCCTTCAGACCGATCTTCAGCAGGAAGTCCTTGCAGTAGCTGCGCCAGTACTGGAACCATTCCAGATCGGTGCCGGGCTTGCAGAAGAATTCCAGCTCCATCTGCTCAAATTCGCGGACGCGGAAAATGAAGTTGCCGGGCGTGATCTCATTGCGGAAGGATTTGCCGATCTGACCGACGCCGAACGGGATCTTGCGGCGCGTTGTGCGCTGGATATTGGCGAAGTTGACGAAGATGCCCTGTGCCGTTTCCGGACGGAGATACAGCTCGGATTTGCTGTCCTCGGTAACGCCCTGGAAGGTCTTGAACATCAGGTTGAACTGGCGGATGTCGGTGAAATTCGCCTTGCCGCAGTTCGGGCAGACGATGCCCTTTTCGCGGATGTAGTCCATCATCTGCTGATTCGTCCAGCCCGCGACATTCGTGCCGTCGAAATCCTCGATGAGGTTATCTGCGCGGTGACGCGTTTTGCACTCGCGGCAGTCCATGAGCGGATCGGAGAATCCGCCGAGGTGACCGGAGGCGACCCATGTCTGCGGGTTCATGAGGATCGCGCTGTCCAGTCCGACATTGTGGGGATTTGCCTGAACGAAGAAATGCCACCATGCCTTCTTGACATTGTTTTTAAGCTCAACGCCGAGCGGGCCGTAGTCCCATGTATTTGCGAGGCCGCCGTAGATCTCGGAGCCTGCGTACACAAAGCCGCGCCCCTGACAGAGAGCGACGAGCTGATCCATTTGCTTGTCCGTATTTTTCATGCGAAAAACCGCCTTTCCATAATATGCCTTTCTATTATAAAGCAAAAATAAGGATTTGTCAAGCGAAATTGCGGGATTGCGGGATCTCTGCGTGCAGCTTGTTGCCCGATCAGATCCATACAGTAACCGCAGATTTTCGTTTCGTTATTCTCCGGTCAGATACCAGAACAGCATCATCGCCGGAAACAGCAGTGCCATAAAGACGCCGAACCACGGCAGCAGTTCTATATGATCGGCACATTCTGCAGCAAACGGTGCCCGTCTGAGATACCGGATTGGGATGCGGTCATCTTTTCTGTGGGACCGGGACAAGCCGGACTGCGCACAGGTACAGGTAAATGTTTCACCGTCCACCGTATAGCGGACTGTGTGCCAGTGTGTTGTACTGCCTCTGTATGATGTATTGACAGACTCCAGCACGACGGCCTCAGTACGCCCGCTTTGCGTTCTCCAGTAAATCCGCATACAGATCAGATACAGCGCAATCGTCATACTTGCCGCGAGCCACAGGATAAAGAGTGCGCGGGCAACAGGAGCCTGCATTTTTATCGGAAGGAATTCAGTGACTGCACCAAAACCGAATGCTGTCAGATACAGCAGAAAGATATGCGCCAGTGTCAGCCGGTACTGCTTTTGGAAACGGTCTGTTTCAAGTGCTGCATATGCCGCAGACGGCTTTCCTTCCGGATAATGGAGCACGATCCGTTTTCCGACATGAATCGGCATGTCAGTATCCTGACGCGTAAACCGGATCTGATACGGCTGCTCATCCGCGAGAAACTGCACGGTATAGCGGAAGGTCGGAGCCTTGCCGCCGTTAATCTGCCTGCGCTCTGTGACAGAACCTCGCGTGCGGCAGGCATACGAGCTGCGCCGCAGGATCTCCCGCAAAGCCATGAACTGCCGGATGATGAACATGATCTCAGTCATCAGCACGATGCAGACCGGAATCAGAAAAATCATAACAACTCAGTCGGGCAGGGGAGCGCTTTCAGCAGATTGTCGATCTGCGAACGGTTTGCGATCCATTCGCTGAATGCAGTCGCAGAGCCCGCCGCAATGCCGGTGCGGAGCGCTTCGGTCAGCGGCTTTCCGGCATAGCAGGCCGCGAGGAATCCGCCGAGCATCGCATCACCTGCGCCGACCGCATTCTTGACGGTATTATGCGGCGCGGAAAGATGCCACACTCTGCCCGCATCGGTAAAGAGCAGTGCGCCGTCGCCGCCGAGCGAGACCAGCGCATTCTGTGCGCCCATCTCTATGAGCTTTTTGCCGTAGGGCAGCGCATCCCACCATGTGAGGATCTCCGCATCGAACATCTCGCGCAGCTCCGGCAGATTCGGCTTGACAACGAACGGATGATGCGGCAGTGCTTCGAGCAGCGGCTTCCCGGCTGCATCGACGGCGAACCGTGCGCCGTTATCCGCGAGCGCCGCCATGACATCCGCATAATGCGTTGCAGCTGAGCCGGCAGGAATGCTGCCCGCCAGCACGATGTAATCGCCGCTGCCGTATTTGCTGAGCTTTTCGAGCAGTGCTTTCGTATCGGCCTCCGAAACGGAAAGGCCTCTGCCGTTCAGCTCCGTGACCTGATTATGCAGCTTGAATTTGACATTGATACGGTTCATCTGGTTCGGTAGCGTGATAAAATCCATCGGGATCTGTGTCCGCTGAATGCGTTCGGAGATCATGGTTCCGGTCGTGCCGGAAAGATAGCCGTAAACCGTCGTCGGAACTTCGAGCTGCTGCAAAATCAGCGAGACATTGATACCCTTGCCGCCGGCGGTGATCTGCTCATTTTCGGTGCGGTTGACGGCATTGAACTGAAGCGGTTCCTCCAGCTGGACGGTGTAGTCTACAGCGGGATTCATGGTAACGGTTGCGATCATACGGTGCCCCTCTTTTCATAATATTTCTATGGTAATGCTGCGCGGTGTAGCGGGATCATTGTGAACCGAAGCAGAGCCGCATTGTCAGGATCACTGCGCCGAGCGAGATCCCGCAGAGGATCAGCCCTGTCAGCAGCTCTCTGCCCATCTGGCGGCGGATCAGCCTTTTGTACTCTGCGCCGGTGAGGATATCTTTGTCGGAAGCCTCCGCAAGTGTCTGCGGATACGCACCGGCCGCGAACACCTCCGTCCGGATCGCAATAACAGCGTCATCCTCCGGCGCAAGCGGCGTATCGGTCAGCAGTGCAGCGGTATGGCGCAGTCTGCTGCGGTCGGTGAATGTGATGAGCGCGGCAGTCCGGCTGCCGTGCGGTTCGGCGGCTGTGCATTTTCCGCGGAAGCGCCGCCATTTTCCGGGCGGTGCCGAAACGCGGCTGACCGTCCGCAGAAGCAGTCCCGCAAAGGCCGCGATCGCAAGGCCGGTGATGAAATAACGCCATTTTCCGAGTGAGATCAGCAGCAGGGCCACAGCAGGCATCCGGCTTCCTCCCTTCATGATATTCGGTATCCTACATATTATAGCACATTATTGTGAAAAGTGCAATGGATACTGAGAAATAAAATGCAACAGCTTTATTTACAGTCATCTCGATTACTCGTCAAGAATTTCCTCGGCGAGACGATTGCAAGAGTGCTCGGTGACGATGAAGATGATGAAAACGAAAAAAACGCAGGCTCTGTGTAAGAACCTGCGAACCCGTGTAAAGATGTGAAACATCCCAATGGGAGAAAAACGATAACTCCCATACATCGCTGTATGGGAGTCACTATGGATGCAGGGAATTCCAGGCTCCTGAAATCTGACTTTGACAGGACATATGACGGTTTTGTGTGCCGTGATGCATACGGCAAGCTGATCACGCCGAACTTCGTCAGTGACCACTTCAAGAACATGATAAAGAAGCATGGTCTCAGGAAACTGCGGTTCCATGATCTGCGCCACAGTTGTGCCAGTCTTTTGCTTGCAAACGGAGAGTCCATGAAAGCCATCCAGGATTGGCTCGGACACTCGACATTTAACGTAACAGCGAATTTTTACAGTCATCTAGATTACACATCGAGGATTTCTTCTGCTGAAACCATTGCAAGAGTCCTCGGTGACGATGAAGATGAAGAAAACGAAAAAATCGCAGGTCCTGCGTAAGAACCTGCGATCATAATGGTGCCGGCGGCGGGGGTCGAACCCGCACGTCCTCGCGGACACGAGATTTTGAGTCTCGCACGTCTGCCAATTCCATCACGCCGGCTTACCGGCATATTATATCATATTTCCGGTGTTTTGTCAATCCCCGGTATTGCCGTCGGAATCTGCACCCTGCCGCCGCCAGCGGTCAGGCGAAATGCCGGTATATTTTTTGAATTGCCGTGAAAAATGCTCCGGGCTTGCATAGCCGCAGCGCAGGGCGATCTCCTCCGCATTCAGTCCGGTGCATTGCAGCAGATTCTTTGCCGCCTCGATCCGGCTGCGGATCACATCCTGTGTCAGAGATGTGCGGAATGTCTCCTTATAGAGACGGTGAAAATATGAGACGCTGATATGCAGCGAATCTGCAAGCGCCTCGGCACGCCAGTCCTTCTGCGGCTGCGCGCCGATCTGCTGCCGGATCGTCACCAGCTCGCCGAAATACGGCATCGGCTTATTCGGCAGGAGCGGAATCACGGAGTAATCCGTCAGCATTGCGGTCATCAGCGAATTGATGACCGCATCATTATTGAAGCCGCGGAAAAATGCGCTGCATATGATCGAGAAATACTGCTCCGGATGCGCCCATTCCGGTATCGTGATTGGTTCATTCAGCGGCAGACCGAAGGAGCGTATGACCTTCGGCTCGCTTGCAAACTGGATCCAGTCATCCACATAGGGCGCATCGTCCGCAGCATAATACTGCGGCGTATTCATATCATACAGTACAAAGGTGCCCGGCGGGTAGGAGCGGATCTCATCGCCGCAGCGCAGCCGGCATTTCGTCCGGACAAGCAGCGCCAGATAATGCGGATAGCCCTCGCGCCGGTCGATCACAAAATCCGGCTCATGCTCATAGCCGATGCCCATGCAGATGATCTGGAACATTCTGTTCACCTCGCGATCGTGCAGCGTTTCGGAACGGGCTTATCCGAAGAGATATGCGCCGTCCTTGGTTTTCAGTACAATGATCTCATTGTCATCGACGACCTTGACAGGCTTCTCGTCACCCTCATAAAGCGCATAGAGCCTGAAGCGGATATCCTGAATATCCTCCGTATTTTCGAGGCATTCCTTTTTCAGGGATTCATCGAAATAGCCGGCGTTGATATAGGAGTCGAAGAAGTCCTCGATGTCAACGCCTTCCTCCGGCATATTTTCCATTTCAAGTGTCGTCAGTTTCCATGAGTCGTAGCCGTCCTCGTCGAAGCGGTGACAGACATCGCTGAATACATCCTTCAGTGTCTCATCCCCCTCCATGGATTCGATATATGCCGAAAACGCCTCCTTGAACGGCGGATACAGCACCGTCAGATATGTATCATAATCCTCGTTCTCGATCGCCTTGAAATACTTGCGGATCAGCGGGATATAGGCCTCATCGACATCCGCAGCAGCGCGGATCGTCAGGCCGTCCTCGGTCGATTCCCTGACCTCTGCGGAAGACTGTTCTGCGGCAGCACTTTCCGCAGCGGTACTGCTTTCTGCGGCAATGCTTTCCGCAGTGCTGTTATCCGCGGAGCTGCCTGCGCCGCAGCCGGTTCCGAGCAGCATGATGCCGCAGAGCAGCAAAGCCAGTTGTTTTTTCATATTACACCTCACAGATAGATCAGATACCACTGATCTTCATATTTGATCGCATAGAGCTTTTCGTCTTTGAGAACGATATCGGTCGGATTCTTGTCCGTCTTGCCGCGCTCCCCGATATAGCGGTCGATCGTCATTTCATAGAGCTTTGCCGTTTTTTCAGAGATCTTCGGCATATCCTTTTCTGCCGCGAGCTCGTCCAGCATCGGCAGCAGCGAATCGCGCTCCTGCGACTGGCTGTCCGTGTCAATGAGCGATTTGATGTCGATGTAGCTGTATGCAAAGTCGATGCTGTAATATTCCGCGATCGCACCGTGCGTCCGCTCGACGATGTCCTGATCGGTCAGCTCGCCCTCATAGAATTCGTCAAGCTGATACTCATGATAGAGCGGGAACATCAGCTTTGAGAATGCCTCGCCGTCCTTCTCCTGAATGGAGAGATAATACTTTCGGATCGTGTCAACAAGATCGTCGTCCAGAAAGCGCCTGTCATAGCAGAGCGTAAAATCGCCGTCGCGGTTCTCAACGACGGTCGCGCCGTAGGGCATATCCTCCTCTGCCTGATCCTCTGTCGCGGATGATTGTTCGCCGCAGGCCGTCACCGCACAGGCGGAGAGCAGCATTGCAGCGGCCATTGCGAAAAGCCGGATTTTTTTCATTTGTTTACCCTCTCATTTTTTCGGAGCGCAGCGTTGTCAGGCCTGCTCCTCCAGTAAGATCAGCTGTTCGAGCAGATCATCCTGCCGCTGCCGGATCTCCTCCAGCCGGTTGCAGACCTGCTGCATTTTTTCATAATCGGATGCGATTGCTTCGTCTGACAGAGATGCCTGAAGTGTGTCCTGTTCTGCCTGCAATGCGTCGATCTCCTGCTCCATGCGCTTCTGCTCTGCGCGGCGTTTGACCTCCTGCGCACGCTGCTCTTTGGAGCGGTATGCGGATTTCTGGGATTCGGCCGCCTTGCGCTGCTTTTCTTCGGCAGCGGCGGCCTGCTCCGCTTCTGTTCTGCGGCGGATCTGCTCCTGATAGGCGGAGAATCTGCCCTTGAATGTACTGAGCCCGCCGTCCGCGAGGATCAGAAGCTGATCGGCAATGCGGTCCAGCAGATAGCGGTCATGGCTGACAAAGAGGATCGTTCCGTCAAATTCGGCAAGTGCCTGTTCCAGTATTTCCTTGGTCGTCAGATCGAGGTGGTTGGTCGGCTCGTCCAGCAGCAGCACATTGCCGTGCTCCATCATCAGGATCGCAAAGCAGAGCTTTGCCCGCTCGCCGCCGGAGATCACACCGGTCTCCTTGAACACATTCTCGCCGGTCAGCCGCACCTGTCCGAGCAGGCTTCGCACCTCAAAATCGCTGAGCGCCGGATAGCGGTCGTGCAGCTCATCGAAGACGGTCGCATAGGGATTGAGGCTTTCGCTCTCCTGCTCAAAGCAGCCGAGCCGTGTGCCGGCAGCCCATTTGACGAGCCCCTTGTGCGGCAGGATATTGCGCAGCACCTTGAGCAATGTCGATTTGCCGGCGCCGTTTTCGCCGATAATGCCGATCTTGTCGCCGCGCCGGACGGTGAACGAAAGATTCTCCATGAGCGTTTTCTGCTGTGCGCCGTGCCCGACGGTCAGGTCGATATTCCGGACTTCGAGCAGGTCGATCGGCGGTGTCACGCTGTATGTAAAGCTGAGCTTTGCCGTTTTTTGTGCAGCATAGGGCTTGTCGATGCGCTCGATCTTTTCAAGCTGTTTCTCGCGGGATTTCGCGGATTTTGCCGTCGATGCGCGTACCTTGTTCCGTGCGACATAATCCTCCAGCTTCGCGATCTCGCGCTGCTGCGCTTCATATTCCTTCTGCTGACGCTCGCGGGATTCCGCGCGCAGCTTTGTGAATGCGGTATAGTTGCCCTTGTAGCGCGTCAGCTCGCCGCGCTCCAGCTCGCAGATGCTCGTGCAGAGCCGGTCGAGGAAGAAGCGGTCGTGGCTGACGATCAGCAGAGCGCCGCGCCATCCTTTGAGGTAATCCTCCAGCCAGCCGACCGTCTGGAAATCCAGATGGTTCGTCGGCTCGTCGAGGATCAGCAGATCGGGCGATTCGAGGAGCAGCTTGCAGAGCGCAAGGCGTGTCTTTTCGCCGCCGGAGAATCCGGAGATCTGCCGCGCAAGTGTCTCCTCACCGAAGCCCATGCCGTAAAGCACGGTGCGGATGCGGACATCGGTCGTGTAGCCGTCGTTCGTCTCGAAGAATGCGGAAAGCCGCGCATATTCGTCGGTTTCCTCATCGGTCAGCCCCTGCTCCATACGCGCTTCGAGCGCCCGCATGGTCTCCCGCGCCGCATTGAGATGCGCAAAGGCATCGTTCATTTCCTCCAGCACGGTGCGGCTGCCGTCGAGACCGGCATTCTGCGCCAAATAGCCGATGCGGAGACGCGGCGCTCTTGCGATCGCGGGCTCCTCGCGCTCAAAGCCGTCCGGCAGCTCCTGCCCGGTGAGGATGCGCAGCAGCGTCGATTTGCCGCAGCCGTTGTCGCCGACCAGTCCGATCCGATCCTGATTTTCAACGGTCAGGCTGACCGAACGCAGCACATGGTTATCCTGATAGAATTTGTGTATCTGTGAACATGAAAGCAGCATCCGGCCGCCTCCTTTCTGTATGTATCACATCAACAGTGTCTGCTTTTATAGGGTATTTGCGATGCATTCATAATGGGGCTCCGCCCCAAACCACGCCCAAGGGACATTGCCCCTTGGGAATCCCATTTCTGCTCCGCGTCAGCCCCTT
>CAMOOV010000119.1 GCA_946621745.1 uncultured Ruminococcus sp. | reverse complement strand
GGGGCAAAATCAGCCAAAAAGACGCGTGTTAGGCTTAGTGTCAACACGCCCTAAAGCGGTGTGCGGAACAGCCGCGCCGCATTCTCCGCCGTGATGCGGCAGATCTCCGGCAGCGAAACGCCCTTTTCCCGCGCCATGACCGCGGCAGTCTCCGTCAGCATCGTGCTGTCGCAGCGCTGTCCGCGGAACGGCACCGGCGCCATATAGGGGCAGTCTGTTTCGATCAGCAGGCGGTCAAGCGGAATGCTGCGAAGCGCTTCCAGCGGCCGCCGCGCATTTTTGAATGTCAGCACGCCGGTAAAGCCGATGTGCAGTCCCATGCGCAGCACCTCCTGTGCCGTTTCCGCCGAGCCGGGGAAGCAGTGCATCACGCCCTTCAGCGGCGCAAATTCATGCAGCACCGCCAGCATATCCCCGACCGCATCGCGGCAGTGCAGGATGACCGGCAGCGAAAGCTCCTGCGCAAGCGCGAGCTGCTCCCGGAAAATGCGAAGCTGCGCAGATTTGTCGTATCCCTCAAAATGATAATCCAGACCGATCTCACCGATCGCCTTCACGGACGGATGCGCAGCCATTTCCCGCAGCGCATCGAGATAGCCCTCCGCCGGCAGCGGACTTTCCGGATGCACGCCGACCGCCGTAACCAGCAGCGCCGGATATTGCTCCGCAAGCGCAATGCCGGCTGCGGAATCCGTCAGCGTCGTGCCGCAGACCATGCAGCGCCGCACGCCCTTTTCCGGAAATGACCGCAGCAGCACATCCCGATCCGGATCGAATGCCGCATCGGTATAATGCGAATGGCTGTCAAATATGCACAAAGTATCACTCATTATCCCCGCCTCCTTTGACCGGTTCACAGGTTGTTCATGAAAATTTGAGAAATTATGCAATCAATTTTGGAGACTGTGTGATATACTATAGCTGTAAACATGATAAATAATACCTCTCTACTTCTTCCCGAAACACGGCTGACCGATCATCAGCCGTGTTTTCCGTTTATCAGCAAAATGAAAAAGCACAGTCCGCAATCGCAGGGCTGTGCTTTTTTGATTTCATATCGCAGATCAGACAAGCAGCTTGTGCATATCCGCACGGAGCTTTTCTTCGAGCGCCGCTGCTTCCTCCATCGTCTTGCAGACGGTCGTATAATACGCCTTGATCTTCGGCTCGGTGCCGGAGGGACGCACGATCACGCTGGCATGATCCGGCAGCATGAACGAGACAACATCCGATTTCGGCAGGTCGATCTTTGTCACAGCGCCGGTCTCCAGATCGGTGCTTTCGCTCTTGAGATAATCCGCAGAGCCGATAACCTTCAGTCCGCCGATCGTCTGCGGCGCATTGGTGCGCAGCGAGGCCATGATCTCCTTCATCTTCATCATGCCGGAAACGCCCTCGAATGCGAAGCTCTCCTGGCTGTGCTTGAAAACGCCGTACTGCGCATAGAGATTCTCACGCGCCTGCATCATCGAGATGCCCTTTGTGCGGTAGAATGCCGCCATTTCGACGATCAGCATGGATGCAACAACAGCGTCCTTGTCGCGGACATAGGTTCCGGCAAGATAGCCGTAGCTTTCCTCAAAGCCGAAGATATAGCGGTTCTCCTCGCCCTTTTCCTCCAGCATACCGATCTGCTCGCCGATAAACTTAAAGCCCGTCAGCACATCAATCAGCTGCACGCCGTATTCCTCAGCGATCGGCTTGACAAGGTCGGTCGTGACGATCGTCTTGACCGCGATCGGATTCTTCGGCATGGTGCCGAGCTTGGTGCGCTCCTCGCAGATATATTTCAGCAGCATCGCGCCGACTTCATTGCCGGAGAACAGTGCATAGCCGCCCTTGCCGTCCGGAACGGCAATGCCGACACGGTCGCAGTCCGGATCCGTTGCAAGCAGCAGATCGGGCTTCACCTGATCGCAGAGGCGCAGGCCGTATTCCAGTGCCTCGCGGATCTCCGGATTCGGATACGGGCAGGTCGTGAAGTTGCCGTCCGGCAGCTCCTGCTCCGGCACAACGGTCACATCGCTGATGCCGATTCGCTTCAGAATCTCGCGCACCGGCTTGTTGCCCGTGCCGTTGAGGGGCGTATAAACGATCTTCAGGCCGCTGGTCGGGCAGATATCGGTGTGAATGCCCTGCGCCAGCACATTTGCAAAATATTCCTCGATCACATCCTGCCCGATATAGGAGATCATGCCGGATCTGACTGCCTCGTCATAATCGCAGATCTTCACATCGCGGAACAGATCGACCGCATTGATCTTGCCGATGACGGTATTTGCAACATCGAGCGTGATCTGGCAGCCGTCAGCGCCGTAGACCTTGTAGCCGTTATATTTTGCGGGATTGTGGCTTGCGGTGATCATGATTCCGGCGGAGCAGCCGAGTCTGCGGACAGCGAAGGAAGCCATCGGCGTCGGCATCAGCTCTTTATAAATATGTACGCGGATACCGTTTGCAGCCAGAACAGCGGCAGCGGTACGCGCAAATGTATCGGATTTGATGCGGCTGTCATAGGAGATCGCAACGCTCGGATTTGCAAAGGACTCTTTGACATAGTTCGCAAGTCCCTGCGTTGCACGGCGAACCGTATAGATATTCATTCTGCCCGTGCCTGCACCCAGAACGCCGCGCAGTCCGCCCGTGCCGAATTCGAGATCCTTGTAAAACCGTTCACGGATCGCATCCTGATCGCCGCGGATCGCCTCAAGCTCAGCCGTCAGATCAGCGTCCTCCGTCGCATTCTCGCACCAGAGCGCATAGAGCGCGTTTTCTTTTGTCATGTCGGATTGCATGGTTCATTCATTCCTTTCCTCTGTGCGGCCAGAGCCGCAATGCAACAACCATTTTGCACACACAGACATTATAACATATTTTTCCGTTTTTGCAAAGGGGGCAGAATACCGAATTTTCGTGGATTCATGCTGTCATTTTGTTATCAATCCATAAAACCAAGCAATACCGCTCCAAAGAGACAGCAGCGGGAGCCATGCACTGCGCATTCCTCCCGCTGCCCTGTGTTATGCTTCCATCTGTCTGCCCAGAAATTGCGCTGCTGCCGTGATAAGTGACCGCTGCAAATCGGTCGGAACGGTCTTGGCTGCCGGCTCTGCGGCATCCAGAAATGCAACCGCGCCGGTGACATCGCCTGATGTCAGAATCGGCAGGCAGGCGAATGCGGTGCGCGGGAGATCCGCCGCAGGCCGCAGATGCGCCGGATCCTGCGCCTTTGCATAGTAGCTGCCGCGGGATTCCATCAGCTCCTCCAGCTCCTGTGAAGCACGCCGCTCCTGAAATTCCCGCTTCTGCGTGCCGCTCACCGCAACAACATGGTCACGGTCGAAAACCAATACCGCGCAGCCCGCAAGCCGCTGCATGATCTCCGCGACCTGCACCGCATTTTCACTCATCTCCCCGAGCGCGGAGTATTTCCGGAAGATCACTTCACCCTCCGGACTCGTGTATATTTCGAGGGGGTCGCCGTCACTGAAAACATTGACACTGAGAATTTTGCCGGTGCTTGTCGTAACAACGGCAAATTGTGACGATTCCTTGGATTTCTCAATGTCATCTTGAAAATTTACGGCGTTCTCCTCATAATTCCGCTCCGGCATCGTGCCGGTTTTCAGCAGCATATCAATGTCCGGCCGCAGCTTGATGTCGATGTGATCTTCATAGACCGTGATGCGTTCGATGATGAAATCGACATCGGCTTTCGTCAGGCTGTCCTTGCTGAGAATCGTGTCAAAGACCTCCATGACCGTTTTCGCGGTGCGGTTGACATTGACGATCATGTTGTGCTTATCGGCGGCAAGCTGCATCTGATTGCGCAGGCCCTCAATCCGGAGTGTCAGCTCGTCGATCTGCTCCGTGTAGATTTCTTCGAGCATATCCTCGCGTTCCGGATGCTTTGCAATGTCGCGGACGTGCTGCCGGGCAAGCATCTTGATCTCGGCGCGGGTGTCCTCGATCTGCTGATTCAACACCTCGACAACTGATTTGCTTGATGAAGTCTCATTGCGTTCGCGGTCAATGGATTCCTGCAGCTTTTCAAGCATCGTCTCGGAGTTCTCCTTGACCTTCTGAATGAACGCTTTGAGTAACCCGTCCAGCATATCCACGCGGGTATGGTGCGAGCTGCACGCCTTGCTGCCGCGTCTGTGATAGGTGCCGCAGCGGTATGCCGGCGCAAGGTCGGCTCGGCTCATGGAAAACATCGGACTGCCGCAGTCGCCGCAGTACAAATAGCCCGAATACACATTGTCATACTTCTTCACGCCGCGGTAGTTGGAGCGTGTGCGCTGTGCGATCTGCTCCTGCACGCCCGCAAACAGCTTGTAATCGACGATCGGCGTGTGGTTGTCCTCGAATACAAGGTGATCGGTCTCTTGCAGCTTCATGTCGCTGCCGTTGATCTTCTTGCGGCGGTATTTGCCCTGCCGCAGCGTGCCGATATAGAAGTCATTGCGCAGAATCTCGCTGACCGTGACAAGGCTCCATTCCGGTTTCCCGCGCAAGGTGCATTCCTCGCCCTGTGCCTCACGGCGTTCCTTTTCCGCCATGCGCGGCGTGGGAATGTGCTGATCGGTCAGATAGTTGGCGATGCGCTTGTAGCCCCAGCCCTCGCTGTATAGCCGGAAGATCTCGCGCACGACCTCTGCGGCAGGCTCGTCAACCTCGAACTGCATCGTCTTGCTGTTCGTCATGATGTAGCCGTAGGGAACCGCGCAGATCCATCGTCCTTCCTCCTGCCGCCGCTTCACAACCGAGCGCACCTTCTTCGAGGTGTCCGTAACCGGCATCTCGTTGATGAGGAAGCGGAACTGGATCGCTGTCCAATCATCAAAGGTCGGATAGTCGATGCTGTCTCCGATCGAAATGATGCGCATTCCGGCATCGCGCAGGTCTTCCAGCTCGACCAGGCCTTTGCTGTTGCGACGCGAGAAGCGCGAGAAATCCTTGATAATGAGGATGTCATACTCGTGCCGCATCATCTTACGCCGCAACACCTGATAGCCCTCGCGCTGCTCAAAGGTGTAGCCGGAGCGGTCGCGGTCCTCGTAGAAGTCGAGGTCCGCCGCCGGAAACTTCTTGCTCACATAGTCCGCAATGATCGCCTTCTGGTTCTCGATCGAGGTATTGTCACGGTCAAGCTCGTCATCGACGGAGATGCGGCAGTAACCGGCGATGTGCAGTTGGTCGCCCATGTCGTTCTCCTTTCGTACAATGTTATTTTAATAATCTGAGATTTGCTAACATCATTGTAACATAAGCAGTGTCAAAATGCAATCGGCAAAGTATACAAATCTGCGTCAGAGATTTTTCCGCAGCAGACTGCTCATGCACTCGGTCAGATCGGCACTGCCCGAAAGGAAATAGACCACCTTGCACTTCTTCGGATGACCGGCATCTTCCAGGATCTGCGCGGTCAGCTCCTTGCGGTCGATTGTCTCCTGCTCCTCGTTCGTCATCCACACTTCGATGAATCCCTGCGGTTCTCTGTTGTAAATCAGCAAATTCTGCCAGCCCCTTTCTCGGTCTATTATCGGTTTCAGGTCGGTCTGTTATGCAATATTCGTGCGGATTCATCTTCTTCTCACCCCCGTATTTGCGTTGTAGTATCCATTCGGCACAACCTCCGAGCGTTTCCTCTCGCTGAACTTGTCGAGCATATCCTGCATATAGGTTCCGTTCATGATCTTCTCAATCATTTCCAGTTTTTCGGCAGCTTCTTTCTGTGCGGCTTTGATTTCGTCATGATGTGCGCGGGCTTCTGTTAGCTTTTTCGTGTCACGCTCGCCCATATAGATCATGTGCTCGATTGCCCGCTCCGCCGCTTTCTCCTGCTCCGTCAGATCATGGAACCGGCGGCGGAATGTCTCGACCGTTTCACCATTGTTAAGCGCGGCATTCAGCGCGGACAGCTTGTCGAGCTCTGCATCGTTCACCCATGTGAGCGGTCTATCCTGCCTGCGCTTGCGAATCGGCAGCCGATACTCGATAAAGCACTCCATATATTGCTGCTCCGTCAGAAGCACCATAACAGTCGGCGCTTTCTTTGCTTCGGCTTCCTTGATCTTCTCCGCAAGCTGCTTTTCGTATTCATGCAATGCCCGCAGTCGGTTTTGCAGCGCCGCTTCACTGTAATACTCACCCAGCGATTTGAGCCGGATATACCGTTCCGCGCCCCACGGTTTTGCAGCAATATACTTACCCGTCCTAATACTGTATCCTTTATTCGCCAGCTTTTGAAGGAAGTCCCTGAAATCTTTTGCGCCGAGCATGCAGCGATCAATATCCTCTTTGAGCTGCTCCCGATATGAGACCGGCTGTCCGTGATAATTCTTTTCAATGCTGCGAATCGTTTTTATGTGACACTCCTGTGCTTCAAAGCCATTTTCTGTCTCGCGGAACGGGATGCCCATTTCTTCCAGCTGCTGCATCACATATGCCTGCTTATCATCCGTCGCGTAGAAGAACTTCACATACGGCGACTCTTTCTCCGCTTCAAGCTGCCGGACGGATTGCCGCGCCGCCTGCAATTCTTCTTTCAGCCTGTAAACTTCCGATCTAGTCGCTTCACGATCAGAAACCGCCTGCGTCTGCCGGAGCAATGTTTCCATGCGGCGGGAATCCTGCAATGCCTTGTACTCCCCGACGCTCATGTGCGCATAGTCGGCGTGCTTGTCCTCCCGAACGAATCCCCGATAATGGAGTATCCGTTCCATTTCCCGGCGCTCAGATTCCTCCCACAGCGTCAGCTGATTCTTGCCGTTGTGCTCCGGGACAAAACCCTGCTCAATCAGTGCCGCCCGCATTGACACACCCTTTTTCAATCCGCGCTGGCGTTCCTTTGTATAGAACGGGATGAAGTCAATGTGCAGGTGCGGTGAGGCTTCATCCAGATGCAGAACAGCATTGAAAACATAAAGATTCGGGTTTCTCTTTTGAAATTTTCTCATATAATCGTTGAGCATTGTCTGTGCCGCATACCACCGCTGTGTTCCTGGTTGTACCGTCTTACAATCTCCAAACTGCACGACCGCTTCATAGAACGGCTCCTCTCTGTTTCCGTTTGCAATGTGCGAATAATAGTCCGCTATTCGACGGCACGGTCGTTTTTGTCTCTCGTTATATTCTCTGACCGCTTCTCCAAACAGCTCCTGATACGCGCTTTCCACGGACTGCATCTTGTAGCTGATGTTTTGCGATGTTTCCGCAGGATTGATGTTGTCCGCGAGGAACTTCCGGTTGTTGTGATTGACATTTGCACCGTGCGCGGCACTTGCTTTTCCGAGCGTAAAGCTGATACTAAACCTCTCCACTGTCATTTCCCCCTCTCTTCTTCACCTGACCTACCGTTTCGGTACTTTAGCACCTATGTTCACCCAATGTCAGTAGCGGACACTTGCGCATCCACTACTGAATCGGGCCGGATTCAAAATCCGGAAGGCTATTTTTTCCACTCCGCAGCTGGTGTAGCCCCAGACCCCCTCACTTATCCGTTTTCATTACCGATCTCGCTGACCAGATTCGAGATCGCGGAGTTGTCCTGTTCCTTTGCAATATCCTGAAGCCGTCGAATTGCCACCGTTTTATCCCCCTGACCGGAGAACAAAGTGCCAAGTGCATTGAGCGCGGCATTGATGTCGCTCGGCGTCAGGTCGCCGTTGAACATCATCGTGGAAAGGGCTTCTCTCTGCTCGTCCTGCATCAGCTGCCGGAACTCTTTTTGCAGCTCGCCGAGCCGCTTCTCTTTCGCTTTCAGATCATCGCGCATCTGCCTGACCTTGTTTTCGTAATCCTCTTTCGCTTTCCGAAGCGCCACACGCATATCATTGATTGCAGCAGCCTGCTTCTCCATTTCCGCGCGCACTGTTGCGGCAGTCCGCTTCTTAATTCCCTTCGGCATTGCACTCATCCTTTCTTTTTGTGTTCGATGATCGGATAATAATCCCTGACTGCATCCACCTTGACCGACACGATCAGCAATAGGATTTTCAGCAGCGGCAGGATTTCGTTCTGAAAAAGGAGAATCGAAACGCAGTCCTCACCGTTCGACTGAAACGCCTTGCCATACCGCAGAATCTTGTCCTTAAGCTTCTGCGCGGACACTGACATTTCGTTTTTCTCATCCGCATGAATGATGAGATCAAGTGTTGCAAGCAGGCTGTTCACATGGTTCCGCGGCAGATACAACGGCAGCGCGTTCTTCGGAATTCTCTGTCCCATTTCGTTATACCCCCGTGAAATACGCGAGCAGATCAGCTTTGTTGACCAGAATCTTGCCGCGTACACCCTGACCAGTGCGGATGCTCGGCAGCTTGCCCTGCGCAATCAGCTGCCGAACGGTATGCTCAGAAAGCCCGTGAATGACGCCGGTGCATTCCTTGATCGTCAGCATCTCGACCGGATTGTCTCCGGCAGGCTTCTTCTCGACCGGAGTCGTCTCTTCCTCATCATTCGCAAGCTGACCGATCAGCGCGATGATTTCTGCCATGATTTCGCTTTTTGTTCTCTTCATGTTCATACCCCTCCCTGTTCAAGAGTGCAAGGATGCAAACTTTCTGTGTCTTTGCACTCTTGCATCCTTGCATCGTTGCCGTCCGGCAAAGACCAATACCAGCCGTCCGCCTTCTTCTCTGATTTCACATTGAGCGCTTTCTTTGCGGCAACCATTGTGCGCTTCGAGATGCCGCATTCCTCCGCTTTGGCGAGAATATCTTTCTGAGCCTTTGCACCCGCTTCCAGTTCAGACAGCAGCAATTCTTCCGCGAGTTTGCCCTTCTTCTTTCCGCCGGAGCCAGTCAACAATTCGCTTGGATCACCGTCATACTCTCCGAGATATCGGAATCCGTTATCCTTATCGAGTTCAAACGCAACCGGCTTTCCCTCCGGCGCAAGACTGCTCTTTGCGTGAATCATCACACGAATCTGTGGACTCTCCCTGTCCCGTGCCACGATCAGAACGCTTCTGGCTGCCGCCGCAAAGTCGATGCTGCCGAGACCGCGATAGGACGCTTTCTGACCGGATGACTTGTTCATGTGTCCGATCAGCA
>CAMOOV010000118.1 GCA_946621745.1 uncultured Ruminococcus sp. | reverse complement strand
TAGAGATCGACATAATCCATACCGAGATTTTTGAGGCTCTTGTTTATCATGCGCTCAATGTGCTGCTGACCGCTGATGCCGGCTTCGATGTCCGCAGATGTGCGCGGCAGAAATTTCGTTGCAACGACGACTTCATCGCGCTTTGCAAAATCACGCAGCGCTCTGCCGACATACTGCTCGCTCGTGCCGGACTGATAGGCGATCGCAGTATCATAGAAATTGACGCCGAGCTCCAGTCCCCGACGGATGATCTCACGGGTATGCGCTTCGTCTATCGTCCATGAATGCTGCCCGTTTGCAGCATCGCCGAAGCCCATGCAGCCCATGCAGATCCGCGATACATTCAGATCGGAATTGCCGAGTTTGATATATTTCATTTCGCACCTCCCAAAAGCTGTATCACACATTGAGACACGATTTCATAAATGCTATGCATACGGAACTGCATTTTTGCTTCACGCATGGCGGTCAGCTGCTTTTCCGTCGCAACAGAATACGGATAAACACCGAACAAAAACGGAAAAAACACGAATACAAATCTTTCGCTGTCCGTTGCCGGAAAGAACTTTTTTACGCATCCGCGCACGGCATCGAGGGACGCACCGTATGCGACCTTGAATTCCGTTAGGCGTTCCGGACGGGAATTCTCCTCCATATCGTAATGATTCATGGCCAGCAGCTTCAGAAGCTGCTCATGGCTTTCGAGCGAATGTCCCAGCGCATCCGCAAAGGCTGCTGCTGTCATAGCATCATGCGTTTCTGCAAGCGCGTTCATTTCCGCTGCCCACTGCTCATATTCCCGCTGCATCAGCGCGAGAAAAATTTCCTCTTTCGTCTGGAAATAATTGTAGATCGAAGTGCGTGTGAATGATGTGACTTCACCGATCTCCTTGATTGTAATTTCCTTGAAGCTCATGGTCTGATAGAGCTGCTCGCAGGCATTGATAATCTCCTCTTTGCGTGAGGCTGTCAGCTCCGGTGAACCCTTCGGCATGATCGCTCCCTCCCTCTGCTTATTCTGACATTGTGTCACTAATGATATTATAGCAGTATTTTGACACGGTGTCAATACCTTGTCCGCGATTTCCGAAAAATCAGCATCACGCACAGATTTACAGCAGCGATTTTATGCAAATCGACTGTTTCAAATACGAACCGCTCTGACGGCAGTTGTCAGAATCTACAATTCTATTGACACGACGATGCAAAAATGATATAATATATTCATAATTCTTCTCAAATTCAAAGAAAGAAAGGAAGTCGAAATCATGCAGGAACGGATCCTGATTGCCCCGAATGAAACAGAGCTTCTGCGAACACTGGCACAGCACGGAATATCAACGCTCGGCCTGCGGGTGATGCAGCCGGCTGAGCTCGCGGAGTTCATGCTGATGCGCTCCGGCATCCCGTTCGGCGAACCGGAGATCACGGCCGACACCGAAGCGGCACTGATCCGGCGCTTTCTCCCGGAGATACCGTATTTTCAGAGTGCTTCCTATCACGATGCGCAGAATCTTGTACAAACGCTCCGGACGCTCCGTTTACAGATTACGGAGGATGAGCAAAGAACGATCGCAGAAGGGCTCAGCCAAAGTCCGTTTTCCGAAAAGAACGCTGCGCTGCTCTCCGTCTATGACCGGTATATTGAAGCATTGCAGCAGCGCGGAATGACGGATATGATCGGCAAAATGCGGACTGCACTTCGGTTTGCCAAGCCGCTGACAGCACAATGTACCGTTCTGACGGAATATCCGCTCTCGCCGCTGGAGCAGGCTGTGGCCGCACTTGCCGCAAACGGAAATCCGCAGACAATCCGGATGCGGGAGCTATTCGGAAAAGCGAAAAAGCCATTCTCTCTCCCGCCGATCACCGAAGCATACGGTGCTGCCAATGAAACGGAATCCGTAATCGCAGAAATCTTCCGCAGGAAAACTCAACCGGATCGCTGTACCGTTGCCGTGACGGATGTCAGCTATGCACAGCTGTTCTTTGAAGCAGCAAAGCGATTTGATTTAGCCGTGACCTTCGGCTGCGGACTGCCGGTCACGCTCACAAATCCGGCTGCAATTCTGCGCGATTATCAGTTCTGGATGACGGACGGGCATTGCGGCATAGATGCACTGCGGGATCTCCTTTCTCATCCTTGCTTTGAAACCGGAAAATTCTGTGCGGATTACAGCATCCGGAATCTTGAAAGATTGATACAGACTGCCGGTTCCATGCGGCTCTCTGCGGATCTGGCAGAGAATGCCCGCCGGATTGAACTGTACCGCGCCGGCGCTGAACGGGATGAAACGATGCTCGCACAGCTGAACGCTGTCTTCACAGAGCTTGGCATGAACTGTGCAGAGCTGATCCGGAGATATGCAGTGATAAGGAAAAACGAACTCGGCAAGCTGGACAAAGCCGCCGTGCAAAAGATCTGCAATACACTGGAGCATTTCACTGAAATGACCGGCGAACCGGCTGACAAGCTGATCCCGGATCTGCTCAAGGTGCGGATCTGCGCGGAAAACAGCAGACAGGGCGCACTCCATATTACAACCATTTCCGGCGCATTGTCATCCCTGCGGGACAATCTGTTTGTCATGGGGCTTTCCGCCGAGCGCTTTCCCGGTGAGCCGACAGAAAACTATCTGTTGCTCGATGATGAATTATCTGCTTTCGGCGAAAACGCACCGACCTCCCGGAATCGGATTCGGCAGACACAGGAGTCACTCTATGATCTCCTGCAAACAGCAGATGCCCTCGGTATTCACACGGAGCTGAGCTATAGCAGCTACGATGCCGCAGAGCTGAAGGAGAACAATGCTTCGTCTGTTCTCTATGCGCTGTACCTGAAATCCGGCGGAACCGATGAAAAAGCATTCTCAGATTCTGTACGAAAAACTGCTTATTTTTCCGCAGATCTTCCCGGCATGACGGAGATCGGCCGTGCATATCTCTGCGGTGAGACCGTTGCCGGCACACCGGCGGAAGTCTCCGGCGAACCGGATGTCAGCGGATCCGTCAGTGTACTGTCGCCGAGCAAGATCGAGCAATTTGTCAGATGTCCGAAGCTCTTCTGCTATGAAAATATCATGCGGCTTGATATACAGGAAACAGATAATGTCTTTCAGGTGGTCAGTCCGAGACAGCTTGGTTCGCTCGTTCATGAAGCAATGGAATTCTGCCGCGGCGGGCTGCCTGAGCATGAGGACTTCATCGAAAATGCGAAAAAAATCTTTGAACGCTATCTGACGGAGCGTCCCCCGATGAACCGTCAGGATGCAAAACAGGCGCATCAGAATTTCATCAAAGCCGCTGACAACGGATATCATGCTGTTATGGATCTGGAGATCACCGAGGCCGAGGAGGATATCCATGCGGAATACGACTGCGGCATGACTGTGCAGGGCCGGCCGGACGCGCTTGCCAAGCTGCCGGACGGCTCATTCCGAATCCTTGACTACAAATCGGGCAGAGAGAAAAAGCATACGGATCAAGACTGGCAGTCATGCATTCAGGTCATGCTGTACGCAGATATGATGCAGCAGAAGGGTGTCTCTGTGACCGGCGGCGATTATCTGTATCTGTATCTCGATCAAACCGTTTCCTGTGAATATACGCAGGACCGGCATGAACAGATCTCGGCTTTACTCTATGAGATCACCGATGCCGTCAGGAACAGCAGCTTTCCGGCAAACGCCTCAAAAGAAAACTGCCGATACTGCCCCTACAAACATATCTGCGCAGAAGGAAGTGTAATAAAATGATAACGCTCATGGAACAGGACACCCTTGCACGCGATCGGATCACACGTGAAATAGACAGAAATTTCTTTGTCGAGGCAGCCGCCGGATCCGGAAAAACATCTTCATTGGTCGATCGCATGATCGCTATGGTCGGCGCCGGAATTGATGTCAGTCAGATCTGCGCGATCACCTTCACAAAAGCTGCCGCAAAAGAATTCTACGGACGCTTTCAGAATGCGCTTGCAAAAAAGCTCAGCCATGAGACGAATGCGGATCTGCGAGAAAAATATGCTGCTGCACTCCGCAATATCGACCTGTGCTTTATGGGAACGATCGACGCTTTTTCCAATCTGCTGCTGCATGAACATCCGCTGGAAGCCGGGATGCCGTCAGAGACCGCTGTCTGTGCCGGAAATGAGGCGATGCCGCAGTATCTGGCGGAATATGCCAGGATCAAGCGCGGCGAATACGGCGAGGAACTGCAAAAAAAATATGAGTTGTTCCGCTCGGTGCAGCTGCGCGCCGATACGGTATTTGCAAATTGCATCAGCCGGTTCACAGAGCGCCGCGAGGCTGAATTTATTTATCAGAAGCCGGATCCGGATGCCGATATTGAACGTCAGTTCCGGGACTGGAAAATCAAACTGATCCATACTCTTCAATTTTTGCATAACAACAGTGAATATGTTTCGGATAATAAGACAATCCGAAAAGCATATCAGATGCTGCCGGAGATTACGGCCGCGCTCGGAAAGGACTGGAATCTGGCTGCCGGAGAAGTCATCAATGCACTGAAAAAGCTCGATAACGGTGAACGGTATCATGATAAAAACCTCCGTCTTCAGCATACTGCTCAACACATCATGACACCGGATGAACTGAATCTGGAGCTGCCGGAGGTCTTTCATCCGCATCTGAAAAAGAACGGTTCGCCCGCATATTACTATATCAGTACAACCGACACAGATGCGTACATCGCATTGAAACGGCTGCAATACGCAGCTACAATGGATTTTCTCTCCGCAGCTGCCTCGGCGATTGCTGAGGAGATGCGGAGAAATGGAACAATGACATTTCACGATGCATTGATCTCATTGCGGGATATGCTGAAAGCGGATGCGGAAAAGGGCGGGCAGCTGATCCGGCATATTGCCGAACGCCACAGCTATTATCTTGTCGATGAATTTCAGGATACCGATCCCCTGCAGGCCGAGGCGGTATTTTATCTTGCGGCAAAGGATCCGCAGCCGGACTGGACAGCATGTGTGCCGCGTCCGGGTTCCCTCTTTATCGTCGGCGATCCGAAGCAGTCAATCTACCGTTTCCGCGGTGCCGATGTCAGTTCATTTATGCGCGTCAAAAGTCTGTTTGCGGAAAAAGCCGGTGAGGTGCTGATGCTGAGCCGCAATTTCCGTTCGACCGTCAGAATCCGGAACTGGTTCAATCAGGTGTTTCCGGATATGCTCACAGAATCCGAAGATGTTCAGAGTGCATTTCATCCCATTCCGATCGGCGAATCGGAAACGGATACTGCATTCACCGGTGTATATACCTATCCGTCTGCGATCGGCGAGCACAGCAGACTGACAGATGATCCCGCACAGGTCGCAAAGGTCATCCAAATGCTGATCGGCAATCCGGCTGTCCGTTTGAAAAACGGAAAACCGCCGAAATTCTCTGACATTATGGTAATCTCCTACCGAAAGGATCAGACTGCGGAGATCGCAAAGGAGCTGCAAAAACAAGGAATTCCCGTTCGCGTAGAGGGGAAGATCAACCTAAAAGACTGCCCCGCGCTGATCGCAGCTGCCCGCATTTTCGCAGCAGCAGCGGATCCGACAGACGCAATGTCCGTATTCAGCGCCCTGACCTCTGAAATCTTCGGGATCTCTCAGCAGATGATCCGCCGCTTTTGCAGTATAGGCGGAAAACTGAATGCCTGCATTGAACAGGAAGAAATCTGCCTTAAATTTCCGGAGATCGGCTCCGCATTGGCAAAGCTCCGGAAATATGCACAGTCCGGCAGGAGCTGCGACAGCGCTGCGCTTTTTGAGATCATCTCAGACGATCTCCGGCTTTTCTCAAAAACAGGCAGCCAATCGCTGGAATACTTTTTTTATGCGCTGGAACTTCTGCGACAGGCAGAAGCCGGCGGTGAGGTGTTGCTGCATTGTGATGCAGCAAAATTCCTGTCGGAGCTGCTGACAAATTCCGGAAAGGAACGCTGTGTCAGTCTGGAGCCGGATGACAACCGTGTCCATATCGCAAATTTGCATAAGGTCAAAGGCTTGCAGGCACCGATTGTCATTCTTGCCGATCCGAAAGCATCCGACCATGCTCCGGATTTGCGTGTCGTTCACCGGGCTGACCGAACCGAATGCCGTGTATTTACGCTGAAAAAAGATAACATTGTTTATGCGGAAACAGACGGATTCTCAAGCGACTTCAATTCTGAATGCGAATGCATGTCCGCCGAAAAGCAGCGTCTGCTGTATGTCGCTGCAACACGCGCCGAGAATATCCTGATCATCGGAGACAGCATCAAGGAAAACGGCGAACGATATTCTGCAAACCCGTGGCAGGCCTTTCTTCCGTTTGCAGAAGGAACGGCTGCTGACTGCATTCCGCCGAATCCGACTGCCGTTGAAGCGCCGACTGTCCGGACAGACTGTGATCTGCTCTACGAAAAAGCTGACAAGCAATCCGTGCTTGCCGGTGCTGCCGAAGCCGAGCCGACATATACGATCATTCGTCCCAGCAAGATCAAGTTGAAACCAATCCGTTCCGAAGCACCGGAAGATGCAGATGATGATCGCCTGCCGCTCAGCAGAGATGCCGCATTGACCGGTACACTGGTGCATAAGCTCATGGAGTGCATCGTATCAGGCGGTGTTCCTGCTGATAAAGATGCCCTGATCGCTTATGTCCTGAACGAATACAATGCAAATCCCGTGATCTATGCACCTATGCTGCAAAAGGTTCTGCGAACGATGACGGACGGAGGCTATCCGCAGGAGGATGATGTACCGGAAGATCTCCTGTCGGCACTGCGGCAGGCAGATGCAGTATACTGTGAGGTACCGTTCTGTCTGCGGCGCGGAAATGAGATTGTAAACGGCGTGATTGACCTGCTCTGCCGCAGCGGCGAAAAGTGGAAAATCATCGACTATAAAACGAATGCCGAAAGTGCCGGTCTTTCTGAAAAATACGCCGCCCAGCTTGATGCGTACAAAGAAGCTGTACGGGAGATCATCGGTGCGGAAGCGGATGCGGCTATTTATCATATTGATGTTTGAAAACCGAGCGAATAATATATTGATATGCTGAAATCGCATTTGAAGCAGATTTAATAGACAAGCCCACATTGGCAAATATGATTTCTGCCAATGTGGGCTTTTATATTGATGTCCCAACTATCTCTCGAAGATATCTGCTTATCTTTTTGCCGTGATACTGCGTTAGAAATCCTTGCTGATGCCCAGCAAGGAGTTTTCGTGCAAGATGACGGAAAATATGCAATTAGATGCGCTGCCAAGCTGCCAGCCGGGCTCCGGTCGTCAGGCGGGCTTTGTACGGTGCTGCCTTAACAAAATCAGTTGAACTGTTTCACACCGGAGAAGGAAACCGGACTGTTAAATCTTTCATTTTCATGCCGTCACATTCTTCCCTTAGCAGGCGAATTGCCCCGCTGCTTTCCATGAAATAATGCTATAAATTCGCAAAATATCCTTGAAATTTGATGTAATCTGTGATATAATAGAAACAGACGAATGAAAATGACATTTTCAAATATATAAATAATATGCTGACATGGCTTCGGATAGCCGGGATATAGCATAGTGAATGAAAGGTGAATCTGAGATGGAACTGAATATTGCTGTTCAGAGACAGGGTGATGTACTGACGATCAAGCTCTCCGGTCGGATGACATTTAACACTGTTCCTGAATTCGACAGAGCATTTGCGGAATCGTCAGGCGATAAGCGTGAGATCCGGATTGATATGTCAGAATTGATCTATATCGCATCAATGGGCATCCGTTCTTTGCTGTCTGCCAAGAAAGCATCTGATGCAAGCGGTACAGCATTTGCGTTCGTCTCACCGACCGACAGCGTTATGGAGATCCTGAGCGTAACCGGCCTTGACACGATCATTGATATCATTTCTGACGAAGAAGATGAATCCCGTTCAGCGGAGACATTCCCGCTGCGCACGATCCAGCGCCGTATGCTCGGCGCACGGTCTGTCAAAGCGCGGACAGGCATGATGAATACGGCTCGACTGTTTCGTCTTGCTCCTACTGTCGATCTGCCAGTCCTTGCCGATGCGGTCAATTCTGTGATTGCTGACAACGACATCTTCCGGTGCAGAATTGCGCAGGATCCCGAATTTGCCGTATTCAATCAGCGGTTTGACGGTGACCTGCCGGCTGTTACAACAGAAGAAATGCCCGCAGAGGAATTTGAGCAGATCATCGCAACGCTCCGCAAGCCGTTTGCACTGAACGGCGAGCCGCTTTGGACTGTCCGAATCATCAGCACACCCGCCGGCAGTTACTTATTCATGGATTTCTGCCCCGGCATTATGGACAGTGCTGCGATTGACTGTGCATTTCTGCCCGAGTTGGATCGCCGGTATACAGCGCTGAGTTCCGACAGCGGACAAATCAGCAGTAAGGGAACAAGCTATGCAGATTTTCTTGCAGGAGAGATGCAGACTGCTCCGGAACAGATTGCTGCGGGTGACGATTACTGGCTGAAAATGCTGGAGGGCTTTTCGGCGCAGACGCATCTACCTCCGGCGGATCACTCCGGTGAGAATGCATATCTGACGGAGATAATCGCGATTCCGGCGGAAACTGTCAGCAAGGCGTTTTTCAGCGAAAAGGATGGCAGTGCATATTCATTCTTCCTCGGTGCAGCCTTGCTGACACTTGCGAAGCTGACGCGACGAAGCGATGTCATCATGAGCCGGCTGGATGACGGCAGGACATCTCAGGCAAACCGCGTTCCGATGGGACTGACAACCGAGCAATACCCAATCCGCTGGAATTTTGCCAAAGGGCAGACCGCATCCGAATTCCTTGCGGGGCTCAGTGCGCGCATCCAGGAAAGCGCGGCATACCGTGCGAGTCTCGGCGCTGTCTATGATGCCGGCTCAGAGGATGAAACCGCCTGCTATATCATGCGGCGGGATTCTGCGCTTCAAAACGGCAGGCTGAAGCTCGGCGATACATGGGCGGAAATTATCCCGCTGCCGGGTGATGCAACAGCCGCTCCGGATGCACCGGACTTCGAGATCATATCCAATGCGGACGGGAGCTATTCCCTTCTGCTGCATTACAATGCCGGCAGCTATTCGCGTGACGCAATGCTTCAATTCGGCCGGATCTACTGTGACATGGCAGCGTCACTCCGGAACGACAGCACGGATCTTTCTTCTCTGCTGTAACTGTGACAGCGATCAGTCGTATTATATTGATGTCCCAACTATCTCTTGAAGATATCTGCTTGTCTTTTTGCCGTG
>CAMOOV010000117.1 GCA_946621745.1 uncultured Ruminococcus sp. | reverse complement strand
GTGAGACTGCCGCTGCCGCCGATCCGGTGCGCATCATGCCGATCGGCGATTCGATCACCTTCGGCTACGGCGAGGACGGCGGCTACCGCAAATATCTTGACTATGCGCTGAAGCAGAAGGACATCGAATTTGATATGGTCGGGCCGGAGGGCAAAAGCAGCGCGAGCTTCAATTACAAAGGTCAGAGCTGCCAGTATGACGACAACCACGCGGGCTACAGCGGCTATACGATCAAGCAGCAGTATCCGATTCCGAGCTGGGGCGAAAACGGACTGCTCGAAAAGCTCAAGGCAAAGAATGCCGTGAAGCAGGCGCAGCCGGATATCGTGCTGCTTATCATCGGCACGAACGACATGACGGCGAACCGCAATCTCACTGACTGCGAATCCGATCTGCATACGCTGATGGACTATATTCTCGCGGATCTGCCGGAGGGCGGAACGGTGTTCATGGGCTCGATCCCGGATTTCACCGCATACGGCGGCAATGCGCAGCGCGTTGCGAATTATAACAATACCGTGAAAAAGGTTGCGGCGTCCTATGGGGACAATGTGCGCTTTGCGGATGTTCACGGCTGCCTGAACGGAGAAGCCGATCTGCAAAGCGACAAGCTGCATCCGAGCGGCGCAGGCTATGAGAAAATGGGACGCTATTGGGCGGATGTGATCGGCGATTATCTTGATGAGACGAGCGTGCCGGAGGATCCTGATAATCCGGTGATTTTGTATTCGGACTTTGAGAGCGGGCTTTCCGGCTGGCAGGGGCGCGGCGAAGCATCCGTCTCACGGACGACGGATGCGGCAGCGGCGGGCAGCGGTGCTGCCGAGGTGACCGGCCGCACTGCCGCATGGAACGGCATCGCCTATGCGCTCAGCAGCAGAAAATGTCCGGCGGGAATGCATATCAGCGTACAGGCGCAGGTCATGCAGAAAACTGATGCGCCGGTGCATTTCAAAATGACCATGCAGTACGGCAGCGGCAGCAGCGTGATCTACGATACCTTTGCGGAGGGTGATGCGGAATCCGGCAAATGGCTGACGCTTTCGGCGGCGGATTATACGGTGCAGGACGGCGAAAATCCGGTGCTGTATATCGAAACGGATACCGACCGCTGCGACTTCTGGCTCGATGAGGTCACGGTCATGAAGTCGGACGGCTCGCAGATTCCGGCAAATTACAAAAAGGGCGACGCGGATCACAGCGGCACGGCAGACAGCAAAGATGCATCCGCGCTGCTGGACTGGCTGCTGACAAAGGGCGGCGATATCTATGCAGATACGGCCGATCTCGATGCGGACGGCGTGCTTTCTGCGGCCGATCTGACCTTGCTCAAGCGGATGCTGATGCAGCCGGAGGAGCAGAACAGAGACGAAGAAAGGAAGGCCTATATGACAACGGTACGAGAGCAGATCACGACGAGCGTTCCCGCTTCCGTTCTGCAAAATGCGGGCGGAAAGCTCGAACATATCACTTATTTCTCAAAGACGGCAAACCGCGATAAGGGCGCGAATGTCTGGCTCCCGCCCGGCTATGACAGCAGCAAAGAATATCCGGTATTCTATGTCAATCACGGCTACGGCGGCGATGAATCGGCGATGGTCAGCGGCATGGGCGTGCGGGAGATCGCGACGAATCTGATCGGGAGCGGCGATGCAGTGCCGATGATTATTGTATTTACGGATCAGTATTCCGATCCGGCGCATCCGAAGCAGACCGGCAACGGTCAGGCGGATGTTCCGGGCTATGACCTGTTTGTTGAGGATCTGCCGGGCAGCCTGATGCCCTTTATCGAATCGCATTATCCGGTCAAAACCGGACGCGAAAACACAGCCGTTGCCGGCTTTTCGATGGGCGGCAGAGAGTCGCTGTATATCGGCATGAAATGCTGCGGCAAGGTCGGCTATATCGGTGCGGCTGCACCGGCGCCGGGCATCTTCCCGACAAGGGATCAGTTCATGGAGCATCCTGGTGTCATGAGCAAGGACGATATGCGCATTGACGCGCCCTATGAGCCGTATGTGCTGATGATCGCAGGCGGCACGAATGACGGCATGGTCGGCAGCTATCCGGAGCAGTATCACGAGCTGTTCTCCGCGCACGGAACGGAGAATATCTTTATTCCGGTGCCGGGCGGAGGCCATGACAGCAGCACGGTGATCCCGCTGATGTATAATTTCATCCGCTGCCTGTTCAAGGCGTGAGGGGATGATTCCGCACAGGTTCTCAGAAGCAGCACCGCCGCATATCCGACGATCAGGCCGGATATGCAGCGGTGCTGCTGTTTATTGCTCTGCGTGCCGCATCGTATACTGCCACTTAATCACGGCGGCACCGATGATGATGACATAGCCGATCACGCTGACCGGCTCCGGAGTCTGGTCAAGAAACAGAACGCCGAAGACCGCCGCAAAGATCACGATTGAAAAATCGTAGACGGAGATCTCTTTTGCAGGTGCTTTTGCGTATGCCTTTGTAATGAAGATCTGCCCGCCCGCGGCAGCAAGGCCGGTGAGGATCAGCATTGCCCACTGCCGCGCCGTCATCGGATGATAGCGCAGGATCAGATTCGGCAGCATCATCAGCGAGGTGAAGCCGGAGAAGAATGCGACGATGATCATGCTGTTTTCCTTGCGCAGGCCGAGAATTCGGACATTCGCATAGGCAAGCCCGGCACCGAGCCCGCCGAGAAAGCCCGCTGCCGCAGGGAGCGCGGAAAAATCAAACCGCGGTCTTGCGACGATGAGCGCACCGGCGAATGCCGCGCCGACCGCAAGCCATTCCGGAACCGTCGGCTTTTCCTTCAGCAGAATGATCGAGAACAGGATCGCGAAAAAGGGCGAGAGCTTATTGAGCATGGATGCATCCGAGAGCGCCATGTGATCGACGGCGTAGAAATTACAGATCATGCCGAGGCCGCCGGCGATTGACCGCGCCAGCAGCCAGCGGAGATTGCCCTTGCCGATGCGGAAGGGCGTATGCGTCCGCAGCAGCGATGAGACGGCAATGATGAGTGCGAAAAAATTGCGGAAAAAGCATTTCTGGAGCGTCGGCACATCGCCGGTCAGACGAATGAACAGATTCATCAGTGCAAAGCAGAATGCGGATGCGATGATGAATACGATGCCGAGCGTACGGTCATTGGGCTTCTGCAATTTACAGTCCCCCTTCGTCATCATAGAGTGCAAGCGTCTGCCGGACATATCGCCGCATCTCGCTGCGGATATCTGCGGGCGCAAGCACCTCCAGCTGGTCGCCGTAGCGCATCACCCAGCGATAGAAGCTGGGGCCGATGCCGATGCGGACGCGGATCCGGACACGCTGCGGATCGGAATCCGGCTGCACATCGCCGGCATATTTTCCGAAATGCTCCAGCATATCATCGAGCAGCACGCGGTCGGCGCGGAGCGTGACGGATGCAAAGCGCTCCGGCCGGAACATATCGAGCTGAACACCGTCCGGCTGCGAGAGTTTTGCGGCGCGCCCGGCCTTTCCGCCCGCACGGATATTGCGCATTCGGTCAATGCGGTAGGTGCGCTCCTCACCGGTCTGCTCGTCCATGCAGCGCAGATAGAATCTGCCGTCGAAATAGACGACACGGCCGGGGATCATCTCGCGCTTTTTGCTGTAAAACCGCATCTGTCCGCCGGTATCGTATTTGCCGTATTCAAAGACGATCTTCTGCTTTGCGGCAATGAGACTGTGAACCTGATCGAGATTGCGGAGCAGATCGGTCGAGGGCGTGACCTGTCCCGCGATCACGACACGGCTGACGAGCTTTCGCAGCTCCTCCTCGGAGCAGAATACCTCAAATTTCCGTATGAGCTGCTTTTTCTGCTTTTCGGAGAGAAACTGATTGATCGAGACCGAATCGACGAGGAAGCGAATCTCATTGAATGAAAAGCCACGGCCGCAGAGCGCGTAATAAGCTGTATTATGGGCACCGTGCGTGATGCGGATATCACAGCCGGCGGTGATAAGCCGGTCGATATCGCGGCGGACGGTCAGGACGGAAACATTTTGCAGATCGTAATTTGCAGCGAGATGATCGAGGATCTCGCGCAGTGTGACGGACTTTGTCTCATTGGTGCTGCGGGTGAGATAGTTGAGAATATGCAGAATGCGCTCCGATTCCATAGATACCTCCCGGACAGACTGAAACACCGCAGAGCGGCTCTGCGGTGTTTGTTTCAGATGTTGATTCGATTCAGCGCTCAGTCATCGAGCGTATTGGTCGTCAGCAGAGCGAGCTCGCCGAGATCGCTGCCGGCGCCGCCTTCGGTGATGGTCATGAATTTGCTGTCGTAGTGCATACGGATCACGAATGCGACGAGACCGGGGTTATTGTCGATGCGGATGTTCATGCGGATCGTATCACCCGGCTTTGCGGTCACGGTATCGGGTGTGAGCGTGAGCTTGTCCGTCAGAGCCGGAATCTCCGGCTTCTCTGCATTGACGCAGACATAACCGGCGCGGAACGCGACATCCTTGAGCTTCGGTGCATTGTCATCGGAATTGGCGCTGTAGTTGGAGAGGTCGGCGAAATAGACCTCAACCGGATACACGCCGTCCTTGGCATCGTCCGCGATCTTTGCCTCGAACTCAATGAGATTGCCGTCGAAGACGAAGTCCTTGCGTTCGGAGATATCAAGCCAGTATGCCTGATAGGTCTTGAGTGCAGGCTGATAGGCCGGATCGGCGTAGGAAGCGGCATTGGTCTCACCGGTATAGATTTCGGTTTTCTGCTCACCGTTTGCCTCGGTGACAGGCTTTTTGTTGATATCGGTGACAGGCGCATAGATCTTGCCGTCGGTGCCGCGGATTGTCGAGACGATCACATCATCATCGACATTTTCCGGCGTCTCAAAGGAGAGCTTCTGATTGCGTCCGCCGTTCGGATCGGTGATAATGCCCTCCTCGAATTTCTGTTCCGCATTGGACTTGCTGGATTCCTCGGCGGGCTTGTCAGCACTGCTGTTGTCGCCGGCCTCGGCTTTGCTTGCTTCGCCGGCCTGTGTCTCCTGCGGGAGCGCACCTTCACTGCTTTCGGCGGAAGCGCTGTTTTCGGCATTGCTCACGGCGTTGTTGCCCTCTGCCTGCGAGATTTTTTCGCCGCAGGAGAAAGCGGGAAGCGCCAGTGCAGCTGCAAGCAGGGCTGCGAGAATGCGTTTGGAACGGTTCATAATATGTGAACTCCTTTCAGAATGTCTGCATCATCAGTTTGATTTCCGTTTCACGACCGTAGCTGTACGGTTCCCTATCATTATACCGTTTTTTGCATGAAAAGTCAAGTGAAAAAATTGTGACAGTCCGTTATCAAACTGATAACAGCAGAAATTCCGCGTATCTGCTTGAAAATCAAAGCACGGAAAACACCTTTCCGATGCTGTCGTGAACGACGATATCGGCGCGGCGGTCGAGCGGCGTGGCATCGCGGTTGACGAGTGCGAGCGTATCGCCGCGGAAATATTCGATCAGTCCGGCAGCGGGATAGACCGCCAGCGAGGTGCCGCCGACGATCATCATGTCAGCCTCCCGGATACAGCGGATGGCTTCCTCCATGACGCTCTGGTCGAGCGGCTCCTCATAGAGGACGACATCCGGCTTGATGAGCCCGCCGCATTCGCAGCGCGGCAGACCTTTTCCGTTTTTGATGATGTCAACGGTATGGAATTTGCCGCAGTCCATGCAGTAATTGCGCAGCACGCTGCCGTGCAGCTCCAGTACCTTTTTGCTGCCGGCATCGGTATGCAGCCCGTCGATATTCTGCGTCAGGACGGCATTGAGCTTGCCCTGCTGCTCCCATTCCGCGAGCTTGTAATGTGCGGCATTCGGCTTTGCGTCGTGGCTGAGCAGCTTGTCGCGGTAGAAGCGGTAAAATTCCTCGGTGTGCCGCAGGAAGAAGCTGTGGCTGAGGATTGTCTCCGGCGGATAGTCATATTTTTGATTGTAGAGACCGTCCACGCTCCGGAAATCGGGGATGCCGCTCTCCGTGGAAACGCCCGCGCCGCCGAAGAAGACAATGGTCTTTGCATTGTCAACGGCATTTTTCAGTTTTTCGATTTCGTTCATAGTGATTCCTCCTTGGTATATATTTTTTTCAGACCTCGACGGGAATGACCTTGCAGTGCCGGACGGAATAGAGACAGCAGTCCCTGACCGGTTTTTTCATGAGCAGGCCGAGTGCCTTTGCATACAACCGAACCTGCTCGGTGTAGGCTTCCAGCAGTGCCGCTTCATCCTTGCCGCTGTCCGTCTTGTAATCGACCAGCACAATGCCGTCCTCCTCCTCGAATACGAGGTCCATGATGCCTGTTACCATGCCGTCCGTTCCGGCGTACTGCGCGCCGATCTCCGAGAGAGAGCCGTCCAGCGCCAGATCTGCGATCCGCACCATGAATTTCTGCTCGCGCCAGATGCGCTTTGCCTGCTTCAGTCTCTCATAGAGCGGAGATGTGAAGAATGCCGCGATCCGGCTGCGGCGGACGGCCTCTGCCTGCCGGCCGGTCAGACGGCCGCCGGTATGACAGCGTTCAATCTCCGCGGATAGATTCTCGGCGGCTGCTTCAAAATCAGCGTACTGCATAAAGGTATGCACCGCCGTGCCGAATTCACTGCCGGTCAGTCCGTTCGCATCGGTCTCAAAGCGCGGGCGGTCGAGATGCACCTTGTTTTCCTCGGATTTCGAGATCTCGGAAACGCCGTATTTCGCGGTCAGATCCGCGAGCCTGCTCTGATACTGCCAGCTGCACTGTGCCGCAAGCTGTGCGGTCAGCGCCGGATCGGCAGCGGGCTCCTGCGCCCCGTCCTTTGCATTTGCAGGCGCGGGCGGATCGTTTTCCTCCCAGACCGCCGCGGGCAGGAACGGCTGCGCCGGATCGCTCTCGCAGGGCAGCTGCAAAATGCGCCGCATCGCTTCACAGGCGGGAGACCGCGCCAGTGCGGTCACGAGCCAGTCCGCATAGCAGCCCGCAGCCCGCGTGAGACTGTCGGACTGTCCGCAGACCTTCTGCACATCGGTCAGCATGATGAATGCATCCTTGCGGTGTCCTTCGGTATAGCTGACCGGCAGGATGAGATATTCGCGGGCGCGTGTCAGTGCAACATAGAGCAGACGCAGCTCCTCGGAAATCGTCTCCCTGCGGATCTGCTGATAGACCGCCGTCCACGGGAGCGATTTGCCCTTGCTGAAGGTCTCCGGATCGCGGAGCTGAAAGCCCAGCCCGATCTTCGGATGATACTGATACACAGCCGACGCATCCTTTGAGGAGAACGGCTGATCCGCGCCCGCCAGAATGACAAACGGCGCCTCCAGTCCCTTTGATTTGTGGATCGTCTTGATCTGCACGAGATTCTCTGTTCCGGCGGGGATGCTGCCCGCAGTGAGATCGTCGCGCCTTGCAAGCACGGCATCGAGCCAGCGCAGGAATGCCGAAAGCCCGCCGCCGCGGTTTTCCTCAAAGGTATGCGCATAGGCGGTCAGGGCGCGGAGATTCGCTTTTTTCTGTGCGCCGCCTGCGGTCATCTGCATCAGGCCGAGAAAATCGGTGCTGCGGAAGATGCGGCGGATCAGCTGCTCCGGCGTATCCATTGCCGCGCAGAGCTGCATCTCATCGAGGAAGCGCAGCAGCGCAAGCACCTTGTCTGCGGGGATATGCTCCGGCAGCGCCTGACCTGCTTCGATCGCTTTGCGGATCTCCAGCATCGACTGATAGAGCCGGAAATGCTTCCGGTAAAGCCGGACGGCGATCAGCTCATCGACCGTGAAGCCGAACAGCGGCGAGAGCATCGCAGCCGCCGCGGGAACCTCCGGCAGCGGATTGTCGATCAGACGCAGAATATCGAGCAGCAGCAGCATTTCCGGCGATTTCAGATAATCCTCCTTTTCGATGCTGCAAACGGGGATGCCTGCGGCCGCGACCGCATCTGCGACCTCCTGCATATGCGTTCCGGTGCGCATCAGGATCAGAAAATCACGCGGCTGACAGGGGCGCGTGCTGCCGTCCTTATCCGTCACGGGCGTACCCTTTTCGAGATGCGTGCGGATGCGCTCCGCGATGACGGCCGGTTCATTGGAATCGGAATCCGATGCCTTCGGAATGAGAATGACCTCGGCCGGCCGCCGTCCCTCCGGATATTCCGCACCGCGCACGAGTACCTGCGATGCGTCATATGTGACCTCGCCGACACCCTCGGTCATCAGCATCCCGAAGATATGGTTGATGACATCGACGACCTCCTGTCCGCTGCGGAAATTGCGGTTGAGCAGGATGCAGGTGTTCTCGGTGAGCTGCGGGGAATGATAGGGCGCGCCCTCGCGCATGGCGCGGTAAAAGTTTTCGGGATTGGCATTGCGGAAGCGGTAGATGCACTGCTTGCTGTCGCCGACGACGAACAGATTGTCGCCGTAATGCTCTGCATCGCCGCCGTGCGAGAGCATCCGGAAGATGAGATCCTGCTGATTGTCCGCATCCTGAAATTCGTCGATCATGATGCAGCAGTACTGCTGTGAGAGCTGCTCCGCGAGCGGCGTTTTGACGATGCTGCCGTCCGGTTCGCGCTTTGCAAGGAGCGAGAGCGTCATCCGGATCGCGTCATTGAAGGTCAGAGCGTTCCGGGCGCGCTTTTCGAGCATACTCCGCGCATTCAGCGCATCCACAAGTTCGGCGAGCGCCCGCAGCAATGCGGCATGGCGCGGCAGATCAGATTCCGCAAAGCGCAGCGGCGTCATCCATGTTTTCCGCAGATCCTCAAAGCGGTCCTTTGCAAAGCTCCGCAGCGATCGGACTGCGCTTTTTTCCTCCTCCCAGCCGCTGCGGGGGAGCGAACGCATCGCGCCGAATCTGACATTCTGCATCGCATCGGCGGCGGATTTTGCATCGAGCGCCGCGATCTCCTTCGCGAGACTGCTGAGCTGATTGTATTCCTCCTTCAGAAGCAGAACGGTCTTTTCGGAGGACATGGTCTCCGCGAGCGTGACGGCGTGCGGATAGAGTGCGGCGATCTCCGCAAGCTCCCTGCCGAGCATCGCAAGGATATCCTGCACCATCGCATCGCCGGCGCAGCGCTCTGCGGCTTCGGAGAGCAGCGTTTCCCCGAACGGATAATCGTCAGTCAGTGCACGGAGCGAGAGCAGCAGCGATTCCAGCGCGCTGTCGTCGTGTCCGCAGAATGCATCATAGAGCAGCTTCTGCTGTGCGGCGGCATCGGGATCCTCTGCGGCGCGGCGGCTGCATTCCTCCAGCAGCTCGGCTGCGCATTTCGCATACAGCTCCTTGGATTCCGTTTCATCCATGATGCGGAAA
>CAMOOV010000116.1 GCA_946621745.1 uncultured Ruminococcus sp. | reverse complement strand
TCATTTTGCCATAGGCGGCTTTTTGTGCTGTCCGTACAAAATGGGGCGGTTCAGACGCCCGGTAAGGAGTTTTCGTGCGAGATGACGGACAATCTGCAAGTAGATGCGCTGCCAAGCTGCCAGCCGGGCTCCGGTCGTCAGGCGGGCTTTGTGCGGTGTTGCCTTTATTATTTTTTTTGTATTCATTGCACTTTTCGTCATTATATGCTATAAGCCGGCAGTGCCGGCCTCCAATATGATATCAGGCCGCGAAACGGCTGATGAATATTTGTTGTATTCATTGCACTTTTCGGCATAATGTGCTATAATCAGAGCAGCAGCACAGCTGCTTCATCATACGAAATGAGGTATCCCCATATGAACGAAATCTTCACCAGAGTCAGCATCCGGCAATTTGAGGACAGACCGGTCGAGCCGGAAAAGCTCACGCAGATCCTGAAAGCTGCGATGCAGGCGCCCTCCGCCGGCAATCAGCAGCCGTGGGAGTTTTATGTCGTCACGGACAGGGAAAAGATCCGCGCACTCTCCGAGATCAGTCCCTATGCACGATGTGCAAAAAATGCGCCTGCCGTTATCGTCCCTTGCCGGCGGACAGAGGGGCTCCGCTGGAATGAGACCGTCCTGCTTGATCTTTCCTGCGCGGTTGAAAATATGCTGCTGGAGATCACTTCGCTCGGTCTCGGCGGTGTCTGGCTCTGCGCCGCACCGCTGGAGGACAGAATGACAAAAGCGGAGGCCGCGCTCGGCAATCCCGCAGGGCTTCGCGCCTTTGCCGTGATACCGGTCGGATATCCTGCGGAGACACGCCCGCAGCAGGACAGATTTGACGAAAGCCGCATCCATTATCTCTGAGTCCTGCGTTTTTTCACATTGCACAAAGCGCATTGTCCTGCCAAATGGACAATGCGCTTTTCTTCATTTGCAGAGCAATCCCGTTTTATGCGAATCCGTGTTCATTCAAGCCCGCAATAATGTCCGATCGCCGCAGCCGCAAATTCCGCCGTTCCCGCTCCGCCTGCGCGGTTGATGTTCTCCGTAAATTCCCCGCCGGCAGCATACATTTTTCCGAGACCGGCGAGGATCTCATCCGTGCAGGGATAGAAATGCTCTGTGATGAATGCCTTCAGCCGCCCGACCTGCTGCTGCACCTCCGGCGCATCCGGCGAAAGCCCGCGCATCCCCCCGAATTCCGTAAACAGCCGCATCATATCCGCCGCCAGCCTGCTGCGGTCCGCATCACTCCGAGCCGCATCCTTTTCCTGCGATGCCCTGTATTCGGGCGTATCGCCCCATTCTGCCCGTGCCTTCTTTGCATAGGCTTCGAGCTTTGATTTGTCAAATGCCGTAAAATCCATACTGTTTCCTCCTGACATTTCAATTCCGCGAGCAAAGCGGATCAGATTCTCGATATGCTCCCGTTTCAGCTCCAGCAGTGTGATCTGCTGCCGGAGCGCCTTGCTCCGGTCAAAATCCGGCTCAGCGAGAATCGCTTTGATCTCACCGAGCGGAACCCCCAGCTCCCGAAACAGCAGGATCTGCTGAAGCCGCTCCAGCGCCGTATCGTCATACAGCCGGTAGCCTGCCTGTGTCCGCTTCGCAGGCGGCAGCAGCCCGATCCTGTCATAATATTGCAGTGTGCGCACACTGATTCCGGTCAGCTCGCTGACCTCCTTCACGGTTCTCATTCCGATCCCTCCTCCGCGTGATTTCAGTATACACTATGACGCAGCGTCAGAGTCAAGCAAATCAAACAAATTCGGCAGACTGCACAAAAATCATCACACATATCGCCGGTCATATACGCCCGCATTCACCTGTTTGCATAGGAATTTTGTATGATTTGCGTAAACCGAGCCGCCATTCCGCCCGAAAAAACGGTAGAATGCCGAGCCCGTTTTCCTTGCAAAAGCGTGCGGAATGTGATATAATAAATGTAACAGCAATATTCTACGGCAAAGAGGTGCAGTACATGAAAATTTCAACCAAGGGCAGATATGCCCTCCGGATGCTGGTCGAGCTGGCGCGGCATCAGGAGAGCGGATATATGTCGCTCAAGGAGATTTCCGAGCGGCAGAACATTTCAAAGAAATATCTGGAGCAGATCGTTCCGATGCTCAATAAAAGCGGTATCCTGCGGACAAACCGCGGCAACAAGGGCGGCTATATGCTTGCAAAGCCCGCCTCGGAATGCACGGTCGGCGATGTGCTGCGTGCAACGGAGGGCAGCCTCGCACCGGTCTCCTGTCTCGATCAGGAATACAACGACTGCCCGCGTGCGGGATTCTGCGTGACGCTCTATATCTGGGAGGGACTCAACAAGGCCGTCGCTGATTATCTCAACAGCATCACGATCCAGGATATCCTCGACCGCAGCGGCGAAGCCGGCGATCAATACTGCATATAAACAAAAGCGTCTCCTGACAAGAGACGCTTTTTTCGCGCTTTTTTCATGATCTGCAATACCGTCATGCCTAATCCGCTTTTCTGCTGTAATACCGTGGATCGCCGCCGCGGCTGAACAGCACCGAGAGGATCATTGCAACCGTCCAGCCGATCGGCCATGCCGCCCAGATGCCCGTCGTACCGAAATGCGCCGAGAGCAGCTTTGCCAGCACCACGCGCAGAATCAGGTCGGTGAAGGTCGCGATCATGAAGGTCTGCATCCGTCCCGCACCGCGCAGAACACCGTCCGAGATCAGCTTTGCGGATACCACAAAATAGAACGGCGAGACGATCTGTAAAAACCGGATGCCGACATCCATCGCCGTTCCGGTCGGATGATCGAGAAAGACATAGACCAGCCAGCGTCCGGCGAAGAAATACAGCAGCGCAACCGGCACGCAGACGATCCACACAAGCTGCACGCCTGCGCGGAATCCGTCGCGGATGCGGCTGAGCTTGCCGGCGCCGAGATTCTGTGCGGTGAAATTTGAAACGCCGTTGCCGAGTGTCGTCAGCGAGGTGATGACCAGATTATTGAGCTTGACCGCCGCCGCATAGCCTGCTGTCACGGCGGAGCCGAAATCGTTGATGATGCCCTGGATAATGATATTGCCGACCGAAATAAAGCTCTGCTGCAAAATGCTCGGAATTGCGATCACAGCGATCCGGCGGAGCAGATGCATCGAGAACATCGGCGTATAGCCCTCCGTCCGGATCCTCTGAAGCCGCCGGAGCACGACCGCCATAGCCAGCAGACAGCTGATGCCCTGACAGATAAAGGTCGCCCATGCGACACCCGATACGCCCATATCGAAGGCCGTCACAAAGAGGATATCCGCGCCGATATTCGCAACAGATGATGCCGCGAGAAAATAAAAGGGCGTTTTGGAATCACCGAGCGCCGAGAAGATGCCCGTTGCGATGTTATAGAAAAATACGAACGGCAGTCCCCAGATGTAGATATCGAGATAGCGTTTGGAATCCGCCATGATATTCTCCGGCGTATGGATCAGGCGCAGCAGATCCGCCGAAAACAGCAGGCCGCCGCCCATGAGCAGCAGACACAGTGCGCCGGTCGCGAACAGTGTCGTATAGACTGCGGTTTTCATGTCATTCAGGCGCTTTGCGCCGAAAAGCTGTGAGACCGTCACTGAGCAGCCGATATTGCAGCCGAATGCGAATGCGAGAAAGATCAGCGTGATCTCATAGCTGTTGCCGACTGCCGCAAGCGCATCCTCACCGACGAATTTTCCGGCGGTAAAGCTGTCTGCGAGATTGTAAAGCTGCTGGAAAACGATGCTGCCCAGCAGCGGAATACAGAAGCTCCGCAGCGCTTTCGCGGGATCGCCGACAGTCAAATCCTTTGTCATTCAAATGTCTCCTTGCTATTATGGTTTATACGGGAAATATGCCGTGAAAAGGAAAGATCACGGACTTTGACGAAACCGTCCTTTCTCCCTTCTGAACAGCATTACTTCTTTGCAATCAGAACAGCCGAGGAGCGCGGCGCGAGCGTATAGCCGGACGGATCAAGCAGCGGCTCCGTCCCCTCCGGATCTGCAATATCCGTCTGCGAGGAAAAAGCCGTATGCCAGCCAAAGCCCGCCGGAATGACCGGCAGCCCGAAGCGGTGCTCCTCCCAGTGCGCATTGACTGCAATATAAATAAAGCAGTCCGCATCGGTGCCGAAGCGTTCGTGATCCTCCGCATACAAATAGGCAAGCGTCAGCCCCGGCGCATTCTCATCCAGCTGCCACGGCTCTGTTCCGTGGAAGGAGAGCGTCGGATAGCCTGTCCCGTTGTGGCCGAACTGATAATCGTCTGCCGTCAGAACGGGATGCGCCTTGCGGAATGCGATGAGTCCCTGCACATAGCGAAACAGTGCCTGATTGCGCTCCAGATCGCTCCAGTCCAGCCACGAGACCGGATTGTCCTGACAGTACGCATTGTTGTTGCCCTGCTGCGAATTGCCGAATTCATCACCGGCAAGCAGCATCGGGATGCCGCGGCTCGTCAGCAGGACGGTCAGCATATTCCGCACCTGCCGCTCACGCAGCGCATTGACCTCCGGATCATCCGTCACACCCTCTGCGCCGCAGTTCCAGCTCGCATTGTCATTGCAGCCGTCGCGGTTATCCTCGCCGTTCGCCTCGTTGTGCTTCTCATTATAGGAGACCAGATCGCGCAGCGTGAAGCCGTCGTGACAGGTCACAAAATTGATCGAGACAGAGGGTCTGCGGCTGCCGTAGAGATCGTCCGAGCCGCGGATCCGGCGGATCATCTCCGGCATACATTCCGCGCCGCCCTTGATGAACCGGCGCAGACAGTCGCGGTATTTGCCGTTCCATTCCTGAAAACGGTGGTATGCCGGAAAGCTGCCGACCTGATACAGTCCGCCCGCGTCCCATGCTTCCGCAATCAGCTTGCTTTTGCCGAGAACGGCATCATTCGCAATAATCTCCAGCAGCGGCGGATCGAGCATCGGCGCGCCGTCCTCGTCGCGGGAGAGAATGGATGCAAGATCAAAGCGGAAGCCGTCCACATGATAGGACGATACCCAGTAGCGCAGGCAGTCCAGAACCAGCTGCCGCACGACCGGATGGTTGCAGTTCATCGTATTGCCGCAGCCGCTGAAATTATAATAATATCCGTCCGGTGTGAGCAGATAATAGGTGCGGTTGTCGATGCCGCGGAAGGAGATCACAGGGCCGTTTTCATTGCCCTCGGCGGTGTGATTGAACACGACATCCAGAATGACCTCAATGCCGTTTTGGTGCAGCTCCATGATCATTGCTTTCAGCTCCTCGGTCTCCGTCCCGCCGGGCGCAGATGCCGCGTAGCCCGCCTTGGGCGCAAAAAAGCCGACCGTCGAATAGCCCCAGTAATTGAGCAGCCGTTCCCCGCCGTATTCTCTCGCATTTTCAAATTCATCGAATGAAAAAATCGGCATCAGCTCCACGCAGTTGACACCGAGCTGTTTGAGATAGGGAATCTTCTTCCTGAGGCCGGAAAAGGTACCGCCATGCCTGATACCGTTTGCCGGATTCGCCGTGAAGGAGCGGACATGAAGCTCATAGATAATGAGGCTGCTGCTTTTCAGCTCCAGCGGTTTATCGCCGTTCCACTCATACGTTTCATAGATCAGCTGTCCTCTGTGCTGAAACGGATCGGCAGGATCATGCTCCCTGCCCCAGACCGTTCTGCCGGAAACCGATTTCGCATAGGGATCCAACACAACGCGGTCACGGTCAAAGCGCAGTCCCTTCTCCGGCGCATAGGGGCCGTCAAAGCGATAGCCGTATTCGACGGATTCGATATTCAGCCCGAAGACCATGATCGCATAGACATTGCCGATGCGGTATTCCTCCGGCACAGGAATCTCGGCAAACGGCTCATTCTGTCCGTGATGATACAGCACCAGCGTACAGCCGGTCGCCTCCTTGGAATAGATACTGAAATTCACGCCGCTGTCGATGATCGTCGCACCGAACGGGAATACCCGTCCGCAGCAATATCCGAGTTCCTGGAAGCGGTCGGTCGGGAATGTGTCGATCTGTCTCACAAAAGATTCCCCCTTTCCGGAATGCGGCTTTCAGCCGCTTGTATTTCCATTATAACACATTCCCCGAAAAAAGTAAACACCGCCGGCGGGCACTGCCGCCGGGAGCATAGCCCGCGCACGGCGCACTTGTTATGCGAACGGCACGACAAAAGCCTTTAATTAACGATCAAGCGAAATGGCTGGAACTTGGAGAGAGGAGAGATAAGGAAGGGGAGCGCGAGGGGGCAACCTTAAGAGAGGAGAGACCGGGCAGTGCCCGGCGCCGGATTGTCTCTTTCCTCTCTTATGGTTCCCCCTCGCACCCTGCGGAGCCCCAAAAACGAAAATCTAACAATCAGACCAAGCCGGAAACCCAACAGCGATACAAAGATTGACTGCAAATCCCGCCTGATCTGCCCTATACGAATGCTGCCCGCAAAAAACGCGCATCTGCTGCGGAAATAAACCCGTAACATTGCAAAAATCAACCCCGCATCCGCGAAAAAATCAACAGATATTGAAAAAATGCAAATATGCTATTGCCAAACTGCCAAAAAGAGGGTATAATAGTATCAATACATATAAAAAGGAGAACCGAAAATGGCACAGAACGACAATCCGAAGCCCACAGCACCGGAGCTGCACGGTCTTTCTGCACAGGAGGTCGCTTCGCGGATCAGTCAGGGCAAAGCGAATACTCCCGTCGAGCCGCCCTCGAAATCCATCGGGCAGATCATCTTCAGCAATGTGTTCACCTACTTCAACCTGATCTTCGCGATCCTCGCAACACTGCTGCTCACGGCAGGACTTCACAAGGATCTTGTATTTCTCCCGCTTATCATCTGCAATTCTGCGATCGGTATTATTCAGGAGCTGCGCTCCAAGCGCCTGCTCGATCAGCTCTCCGTGCTGAATTCCCCGACTGCAAAGGTCATCCGCGACGGGCAGGAGCAGAAGATCGCCTCCGATCAGCTCGTGCTGGATGATATCGTCCTGTTCAAGGCCGGCGACCAGATTCCTGCGGATGCAGAGGTCATCTCCGGAAAGGTCTCCGTCAATGAATCCCTGCTGACCGGTGAATCCGATGAGATTATCAAGGAGCCCGGCGCAGAGCTGATGAGCGGCAGCTTCATCGTCTCCGGCTCCTGCTATGCAAGGCTCACCCGCGTCGGCGCGGAATCCTATATCTCCAAGCTGACGCTTCAGGCAAAAACCGTTGACAATGCCGAGGAATCGGAAATGCTGCGCTCCATGAACAAGCTGCTCAAGATCGCCGGTGTGATTCTCATTCCGCTCGGCGGACTGATGTTTTATCAGAGCTTCGTGACCAATCATCTCTCCTATGCGCAGAGCGTCAAAACGACCGTCGCCGCCGTGATCGGCATGATTCCGGAGGGACTGTTCCTGCTGTGCAGCGTGACACTGGCGCTCAGTGCAATGCGTCTGGCAAAGCAGAAGGTTCTCGTTCACGATATGAAATGCATCGAGACACTCGCCCGCGTCAATGTGCTCTGCGTCGATAAGACCGGCACGATCACCGAGAACACCATGCGCGTGACGGATGTCGTCCCGCTCGGCGATGCCGACAGGGATATGCTGACCGGCCTGCTGAGCGACTTTGCCGCAGAGCAGTCTGCCGACAATATCACCATGTCCGCGCTCAAGCAGTATTTCACAACGCCGACCGGCGCAAAGATCGTTTCCCATACGGACTTTTCCTCGGAATTCAAATATTCCAGCGTGACCTTTGAAAAGGCCGCCTATGTACTCGGTGCGCCGGAGCGGATTCTGCGCGAAAAGTATGAACAGTTCCGCGAGGAGATCGAATTTGACAGCCGCAAGGGATACCGTGTTCTGGCATTTGCGCGCTACAGCGGCACACCGGACGGCAAGGCGCTGACCGAAGACTGCGAGCCGCTCGCGCTCGTCCTCATCACGAATCCGATCCGTGAATCCGCACCCGCGACCTTTAAATTCTTCGAGGATGAGGGCGTTGAGGTCAAGGTCATCTCCGGCGACAATCCGATCACGGTTTCGGAGGTCGCAAGGCAGGCCGGCATTGCGAATGCAGAGAAGTATGTCGATGCTTCCACGCTGACAACCGATGATGCCATAGCAGAGGCGATGAAGAATTACACGGTCTTCGGCCGCGTGACACCCGATCAGAAGCGCCAATTCGTCAAGGCATTGCAGGCACAGGACAAGACCGTTGCCATGACCGGCGACGGCGTCAACGATATCCTCGCGCTGAAGGACGCGGACTGCTCCGTCGCAATGGCATCCGGCAGCGATGCGGCGGTGCATACGGCACAGCTCGTTCTGCTGGATTCCGATTTCGCGCATATGACCGATGTCGTCATGGAGGGCAGACAGTGCGTCAACAATCTGGAGCGCTCCGGCTCCCTGTTCATGGTCAAGAATCTCTTTTCTGTTCTGCTCACGATCGTGGCGCTGATTCGGGGCATCACCTATCCGCTGACGCCCTCGCAGATCACGCTCATCAGTACCTTTACGATCGGCCTGCCGGCCTTCCTGCTCTCACAGGTGCCGGATCACTTCATGATAAAGGGCAAATTCGCACAGAATGTCGTGCAGCGGGCGCTGCCCGGTGCGCTGACGGATCTGATCGTCGTCATGGCAATGGTGACCTTCGGCAAGATCTTCGAGGTCTCGCAGGCGGAGATCACGACAGCCTCCACGCTGCTGCTTTCAATCGTCGGATTCCTGTTCCTGCGGCATATCTGCAAGCCGCATACTTCGTTCAAATCCGCTGTCCGGCTGCTTTGTATCGCCGGCCTGATGGTCGCCTTCCGCATCTTCGACAGTGTCTTTGATATGGAGCCGCTCTCGACGCAGGGCTGGCTGCTGACGATCAATTTCGGCATCATGGCAGATACCTTCATGCGCTTTATCCGCTACCTGCTCTTCAATGCAGAAAAGATGCTGCTGAAAATGAACATCGCAAAAAATGAAAGCGGAAACTTTATCTGATGCATGATGCAGCGCGCCTGCCCCTCAGGAATTATCATATAAAAAAACGCCCGAAGGCTTAAGACGGATACCCATATAGAAGTTTTGCCCCTGAGTGTTACAAAGCACTCAGGGGCATTATATTTTATACGGTTGCTAAGATAAATCAGAAGTTATCACTTAATATTACCAATAAATTCTTTCATTTTCTCGCTTATCTGCTCCTGCTTATAATTATGAACATAGTGTCCGCAATCAAGTTCAATAACAGTTGCATTTGACAGTTCAGAAGCATACTCTTTTTGTATATCCGACCACTTTTCAATACCTGTTTCTTTTCCGTCAGATACAAACATTAACATTGGTATATCAGGCTTAGGCG
>CAMOOV010000115.1 GCA_946621745.1 uncultured Ruminococcus sp. | reverse complement strand
CCTCTGGACTCCGCAAGCCTTTGAAAAGGCTTGAGCGAAACTTTTGATATGGGCGTCATCCAGACTATTTGTTTTAATAATAATATTTAGACCATCTTAAATTTTCATACCCAATTTGATCTGCGGGGATCAGAGCGCTTTGCCGAGGAATGCCGCGCCGATGATGCCGGCATCATTGCCGAGCTTCGCAATGACGATCTCGGTATTCTTCTCGGAATTGCGCGTATAGACTTCCTTTGCGACCAGCTCCTTGACCGGAAGCAGCAGCGCGTCGCCCTCATTGCAGACGCCGCCGCCGATGCACAGAACATCCGGCTGGAAAATATTGATCGTATTCGTGATGCCCGCCGCGAGCATCCGGATATAGAGATCGACGACCTCCTTTGCGGCCTTGTCGCCCTTTCTCATGCAGTCGAACGCGGTGCGTGCGGAGACCTTGCCCTGCTCCGCTGCCGTTTTCGCCATAAGGCAGCCGGGCTCCTTGTCGATCGCCTCCTGCGTCATGCGGATCAGGCCGGTCGCCGAGGAATAGACCTCAAAGCAGCCCTTTCTGCCGCAGGTACACTGCGGGCCGTCCACATTGAGAACGGTGTGGCCGATCTCTGCGCCCGCGAAATTGGAGCCTGCATAGATCTTGCCGTCAATGACGATGCCGCCGCCGACGCCCGTGCCGAGCGTGATGCAGACCGCATTGACCGCGCCCTTTGCTGCGCCCGCGACAAATTCGCCGTAGGCTGCGGCGTTCGCGTCATTCTCAACGAATGCCGGTCTGCCGGTCGCCTCGGAGATCCACTTGACCATCGGGACATCGTGGAAATCGAGGTTGTTGGAATATTCGATGATGCCGGTCGCGGAATTTGCAATGCCCGGCGTACCGATGCCGATCCACTCGACCTGCTCCGGCGTCAGACCTGCCTCCGCGATCGCGTCCAGCGCGCAGGCCGCCATATCCGCCGCGATCTCCTCTGCGGGGCGCGGACGGTTGGTCTTGCGCGAGACCTTTTTGAGAATCTGATAATTCTCGTCTACGAGTCCGGCGACGATATTCGTGCCGCCGAGATCAATGCCAATGTAATACTTCATGTTATCCTCCAAATTTCTACACCGCAGCGGTGTATTGATCTTTTATAACACACGGCTCATGCCGTGCTGAAAACCGGACTTCGCTGCTTTTCTCAGAACAGCGATACACAGGATCAGAAATCCGATCCCGTAGCCCAGCGGTGCCGGATACCAGAGCGATTCTGCAAAGAAGCTTCCGGCAAAGCCGATAAAGCAAAGTATGCAGCAGGATACCGAAATGATCCGGATCGCCCTGTCCCTGATCCCCAGAAACAAAGTGAGGAAAGCGCTGCCCATAAACAGTCCCCATGCCGTATAATCCACCGTCATTTCAATGCTCGGAAAATAACCGATCCTGAAATAATCGGGAATGGCCGCGCCCTGTGCGATGAGCCTTCTGATGACGCCGATGCTTGTAAAATGCGCGGCCGAAGTCAGGATCACGGTACCGCTCAGTGCGGTCAGCATGAATCTGCGCAGAAGCGGCTTGATCTCAAATGCCTCCGCGAACACGGTCAATACGATCAGCATTGTGAACGCACCGGCAACTGTCATGGATTCCCATAATGTCAATGCCCATTCTGCTTTCAGGATCAGAAACAGCGTGACGGAGATAAAATAAAGAATATCTGCCGCGATTCCGGCATAGGCGTATGTTTTCAGATTTTGTTTCATGAACGGAACCTCAGAGATTATTTCATAAGAATTCGCGGAATGCGTCTCGTGCGGTCAGCCCTCGCCATCCTCCGGAAAGCCGCAGTCATCGAAGAATTCCGCATCGAACAGCTCCCTGCCGCCGTTTGCTTTCACGGCACGGATCGCCGTTTTCTGATTATACTCATAATCCTCGATGATGAACGGGAGCTTCTGTCCGAAAAGCTGCTCGGTGAAGCGTTCGCTGTGCAGCTCCATGACCGCCGCCGCTGCAAGATCATAGATCCGCTGCTTCATCTCGTTCTCGTCAAAATCCGCATCCTGCGGATCGAAGCCCTGCGACTGACACCAGTCCTCCAGCGGATCCGCATCCAGCGAGCGAAAATGATTCTCCGTCCAGTTTGCGATGTTCCAGCGCTCCGCATTCTTCGCACGGTTCTCTGCATCGGCCGCAGCCGTATTGTAGCCGAGCCACAGATCGACGGTCGGCGTACCGTCCGCATCAAAATTGAGATGCGAGCCGATCTCCAGCATACAGACATCCTTCTCCGGAATATCCGCTGCCGTATCCTTGATCCATGCCTTCAGCTCGGTCAGGAATGCGCGGTCAGAGGCATCCTCCGCCTCCGGCTGATAGGCCTCGGCCTCCTCGTCAAGGTTGATCCCGCCGAAGCCGAGATCGCCGAACAGCTGCTCAACACCGGCGATCAGGCCGTCCAGCTGTTCCGAGGTGCCTGCATCCGCATCGCCGCCGAATCCGGCGAACAGGTTTTCAAGATCACCCGGCATAATGCCGCCCTGCGTAAAGATACCGTTCAGCTGTCCGATGAACTGCTCAGTCTCCGGGCGCTCCATTGCCTGCTGCAATTCCGGATCCTGCATCATTTCCTGCATTTGTTCATCCTGCATCAGCTCCTCCGCTGCTGACGGATCGAAGCCGAACATTCCCATGAGTTTGCTCAGATCCACCGGCCGTCACCTCCGCGGAAGTGTCTGCGTCGCAAGCAGAACACAGTTTTTGCTGCGGATCGTATATGCGCCGAAATTCGCCGGCAGAAAGACCGATTCGCCCTTCGAGACCGGCATGACCACGCCGTCATCATAGATCAGCGCCGCATCGCCCTCCGTGCAGAGCAGATGCGTATAGGAAACACCCTCCGATGCCGGAAAATGCGCTTCATCGGTGATGCGCAGCTCATTGACCGTGAAATACGGGCAGTCCGCGATCACGGCTGAGCTGTAGCCCTCATAGACTGTCGCGGGACGCTTCCGGCGCGGCGGGGCAGACCATGTTTTCGTCACATCGACGGCCTTGTCGATATGCAGCTCCCGCGGCTTGCCGTCCGCACCGACACGGTCATAATCATAGATGCGATAGGTCAGATTGGAATTCTGCTGGATCTCCGCAATGAGAATGCCTGCGCCGATCGCATGGAGCGTTCCGGCCTCGATGAAAAATACATCGCCCTTGTGAACCGGAACAAGCTGTACATAATCGAGCAGTGTGCCGTTCTTGATCGCGGCGCGGAATTCGTCCTTCGTCAGCTCACGGTTGAAGCCGTAGGCGAGTGCGGCGCCCTCGTCGCAATCGACGATATACCAGCATTCGGTCTTTCCGTTCTCGCCGTTTTCATGCTCCCGCGCATAGCGGTCATCCGGATGCACCTGCACGCTGAGATCCTGACAGGCGTCGATCAGCTTGATGAGCACCGGAAATCCCGAAAAGCGGGAGGCACCCTCGCCGACTCTGGCCGCCCAGTCCTGTTCGAGATATTCCTTCAGCGTCTGGCGCTTGTTGATGCTGTTCATGATCGTGGAGGGGCCTGCCGGATGACAGGAAAGCTCCCAGCTTTCGGCAATGCGCTCCAGATCGCATTCCTTGCCGAATTCATCGCGCAGTCTTGTGCCGCCCCAGATATAATCCTGAAAGGCAGGCTTCAGCTTTAAGGGTTCCATTCCGTTACCTCCCGTGATTGATATGCAGGCTCACGCGTCCGGCAGATCCTGAATCAGTTCATAGAGCTGCCGTGCCGTTTCCGGATTGACGCCTGCGGTCCTTGCAAGCTGCTCCGGCGATGCCGCCTTGAGCTGCTCTCTGGTTTTATAGGTCAGCAGGAGCTTCTGCGCCTTTCGTTCTCCGATGCCGGGAATCTGCGTCAGCGTCAGCGCATAGCTCGATTTTTTATGCCTTGTTTTCATATATGTGATCGCATAGCGGTGAACCTCATCCTGGATCCGCGTCAGCAGGGCAAATGCCGCCTGCTTTTCGCGGACTGCGATCTCGCCGCCGTTTGTTGCGATGGCGCGTGTGCGGTGCTTCTGATCCTTGACCATGCCGAAAAGCGGAATATCAAGCCCCAGCTCTTCGAGGATCGGAGCGATTGCGCCGACATGGGTTTTGCCGCCGTCGAGCAGAATCAGATCCGGCAGGACTGCAAAGGAATTGAGCGCCTTTGCGGTCTCGTCGGTCTCCGCCTGCGCCTTGAAATATTCGCCGAAGCGCCGCCGGATGATCTCCTGCATCGCTGCATAGTCATTCTGCTGCCGCAGCTCCTTGACGGCGAACCGGCGGTATGCATTCTTCAGCGGACGGCCGTTCTCAAAGACGACCATGCCCGCGACCATATCCGCCGAGGAAAGATTCGAGATATCATAGGATTCGATGCGCACGGGCGGATGCTCCAGACCGAGCGCTCTTGCAAGCTCCTCCAGACCGAGCAGCTCACGGCTTGTGCGCCCTGCCCGGATCGAGAGCTTTTCGCCGGCATTCTGCTTCGCCATCAGCACGAGCCGGTGTCTTGCGCCGCGCACGGGTACCTCCAGCGTGACCTTTCGCCCTGCGCGCTCCGCAAGCATATTTTCCAGCAGCTCCGCCTCCTGCGGAAGCTGCTCCAGCAGGATCGTTCTCGGAAGATCGCTCCCGCTTTTTGCACTGTAATACTGCGGCAGAAATTCATCCAGCGGATGCTCCGAAAGCGCATCCGACGAGATCACGAAGGTGTTCTGATCGTAGAGCCTGCCGCTGCGGTAGACCGTCACGGATATCACGGTCGATTCATTTGAGACAGCCGTTCCGATGACATCCGTATCGGCGGTGACGGCATCCATGATATCCTGCTTTTCGCCCGCCTTCCGGATCGCGGCGATCCGGTCGCGCAGCCTTGCCGCCTCCTCAAAGTCAAGGCGGTCTGCGGCGGCCGTCATCCGCTGCTCCAGCGCGGTCACGGTATGGTCGCCGCCGTTTTTGATAAAGCGCACGGCATCCGCGACGGACTCCGCATAGACATCCTCCGGAATATCGCCGCGGCAGACGCCCATGCACTGCCCGATATGATAATTCAGGCAGGGACGCTCCTTGCGGAAGCATTCGGGGAAGGCCTTGCGGCAGGTCGGGAGCCGGAATGTCCGGTTGACCGTATTGACAGTCTGCCGGACGGTAAAGCCGCTCATATAGGGGCCGAGATAGGTTCCCTCGCTGTCCGCGTGCAGCTCCGCAGTGATGCGGGAATAGGGCGGCGGGGAAACGCGGATATAATGATAGCCCTTGTCATCCTTCAGGAGAATATTGTAGCGCGGCTTGTGCTGCTTGATGAGCGAGCATTCGAGAATCAGCGCTTCATATTCCGAAGCCGTGACGATAAAATCATAATCATAGACCTGCGAGACCATCTGCGCGGTTTTCGGCGTATGATCCGGATGATCGCGGAAATAGCTCGTCACACGGTTCCGCAGGTTCTTTGCCTTGCCGATATAGATGATCTTCTCCTGCGCGTTCTTCATGAGATAGACGCCCGGCGAGGTTGTCAGCACAGCGGTTTTCCGCTGCAAATAGGGCAGCCGCGGATTCATGCCTCGCTCTCATCCTCTCCGTCATCATCGGTTTCGGGCTCTGCGTCATCCTCATATCCGTCATCGTATTCATCATCGTCGTCGTCATCATCATCGTCCACGCCGAATTCATACTCAAACTTTTCATCCTTGTCGGTCAGGACAGAGATTTCCTCGCTGCTCAGGTCTTCCGCAAGACGCCGCGCCTTTTCACGGAGCGTGCGCTTCTTCTTTTCCGCCTGCGGGATTTCAATCATCGTCGGCACATTTGCGAACATTGTGGAATCATATTCCGTCACCTTCGCCTGATCGCCGTAGCAATCGACCTCGATCTCCTCCAGCGTAATCAGCCTTTCCGTTGCCGTAAAGAAGAAGATATAGGCGAACGCATTGATCAGAATGCTCGCATAGACGCGGTATCCGGCAATGCCGGGCAGCATTCCCGCAAGGATGATGACCGTTGTGATGCCGACCACCCGCTGCACGCGCTTATTCTGCGGCTCCAGCAGCAGCAGCGAAAATGCAACAGCAGCGGAAAACAGAACATGAACGATGATAACCGAGAGCTTCAGGCCGTTATACGGAATGAATTGCAGCAGGCCGAATTCCAGCAGCATCAATACGATCTCCGTCAGGATATAGACAATCATCGCAACCTTCATCAGACCGCGTGCCCGGACAAGCCTGTCCATCCAGACAACGCTGAGCGTAAACAGTGCAAACGCCGTAGCTTCGATCGTATAGGCAATGACCTCGAACGGGATGAAATATGATCCGTGCTTTGCAAACGAATAGTAGTAGATCAGGCAGACAACGATAAACACAACAAAGAGGATATTGGCAATGCGTCCGAACCGCATACAGTCCTTGAGCGTATAGGGGCGCTTGCCCTTTTCCTCCAGCCGATCCTCAAGGCTTCGCTTCGGAGCCGCAGACCGCTGTTCTGCACGCTGCGCACTCCGGCGCTCCTGCCTTGCAGATCTTTTCTTTCCCATAGCTCTGTGTCTCCTTCTGCGTCAGCCGCCGGTCTGCTTATTTCTTTGCAGCGAGTGCGCGCTGACCGATATCGCGGCGATAATGTACTTTTTCAAATGTGATCTGCTCTGCCGCCCTGTAAGCTGCATCCAGTGCATTTTTCAGCGTATCCGCAGAAGCAGTGACGCCCAGCACTCTGCCGCCGGCAGTCAGGAATTTTCCGTCCTCGGTGAGCTTTGTTCCGGCATGATAGACCGCTGCACCGGCTGTCTGTCCCATATCGTCAAGGCCGCTGATCTCCTTGCCGGTCTCATACTTTTCCGGATAGCCGCCGCTTGCGAGAATGACGCAGGCGCAGGCACCCTTTTTCCATTCGATCGACAGATCACCGAGCTTCTGATTCTCCACCGCATCCATGATCTCCAGCAGATCGGTTTCCAGCATCGGCAGAACGACCTGCGTTTCCGGATCGCCGAAGCGGCAGTTGTATTCAATGACCTTCGGGCCGTTCGGCGTGAGCATCAGGCCGAAATAGAGGCAGCCGCGGAAGGTGCGGTTTTCGCCGTTCATCGCGTGCATGGTCGGCAGGAAGATCTCCCGCATACACTGCTCCGCGATCTCCTTGGTATAATAGGGATTCGGCGAGACAGTGCCCATGCCGCCGGTATTCTTGCCGCGGTCGCCGTCAAGCGCACGCTTGTGATCCATCGAGGAGATCATCGGCGCGATGCTCTCGCCGTCCGTGAATGCCAGCACAGAGACCTCCGGACCGGTGAGGAATTCCTCGATGACGAGCTTCGAGCCGCTCTCACCGAAGATCCTGTCCTCCATGATCGAGCGCACGGCGTCGATCGCCTCCTGCTCGGTCTGCGCGATGATGACGCCCTTGCCGAGTGCGAGGCCGTCCGCCTTGACGACGGTCGGATATGTATTCTGCTCCTGAATATAGCGGATCGCATCCTCCGCCGCGGTGAATACCTCATACTTCGCGGTCGGGATGCCGTACTTCTTCATCAGATTCTTCGAGAACACCTTGCTGCCCTCGATGATCGCCGCATTCTTCGACGGGCCGAAGACACGGAAGCCGTTTTCGCGCATCAGATCCGCCATGCCCATGACGAGCGGATCATCCGGCGCAACGAATACCCAATCGACCTCCAGCTCCTTCGCGAGCGTGAGCATTCCTTCGAGGTCGGTCGCCTTGACCGGGCAGCACTTTGCGTATTTTGCAATGCCGCCGTTGCCCGGTGCACAGTAGAGACCGGTGACCAGCGGAGATTCGCTGAGCTTCATGACAATGGCGTGTTCTCTGCCGCCGCCGCCGACTACTAATACTTTCATAACTTTTGTTTCCTTTCGGAGATTCTTATTCCTGATGCGGCTTGAGATTGCGCCGCGCTGCATCAAAGCGCCCGTCCGCGATGAAAACACCAACATCATAAAACGATTTGATGCTGTCCTCAGCGCCGTTCAGGATGCGCTTATGTACCTTTGTGATCGGGGACATCTGATTTCCCCCGTCCTTCATCAGAACAGGCAAATTGCCGTCCGGCGTTCCCCAGTGATAACCGTATTTCGCTGCATAATTCCGGAGCATGGTCTCGCCGAGATAGATGCCGAACTGCACTGCGAGATTCCATGCGCCCTTGTTTTCAGTAATCGTTCTGTCGCGGAGCCATTCGCTGAATACCGGCATCACTTTGTTTTCCAGCTCCGCAATATCCTCCGGCTGATAGCGCAGCGTGACACCGAGCTCTGCCGCATTTTCGATCGCATCCGCACAGATTTTCTCAATATCGACCATTGCATAATCCTCCGGCATTCTGCTCACTGAAAGCCGCCCTGCGCGACCTTCTGACATACATCGTAAAACGGGCGGATATCATCGCCGCTGCCCTGCGTCAGCCGCTTGCGCACCTTTGCGAGCGGATTGAATTTGTTCGTGCCGCAGACGATCCTCGGCGGACCGTCCTCCTCGTCATGCCACGCATAGCCAAGCTCTGCGGCAAAGCTGCGGAGGATCAGTTCTCCGAGATAGGCGCCGAAAAACACCGCCATCTGGACTGTTCCGTTCTCATTAATCTTGCCCTCGGCGATCATTTTTTCGAGCACCGGAAAGATCCGTTCCTCCAGCAAATCCATGTCTTCCTTCTGGTAGCTGAGCCGGATCTCAAATACATCCGCAGCCATTGCAACTGCCTGTTCGCTCATTGCTTTGACCTTTTCGCTCAATTCTTCGTTCGGCATCATTGTTCATTCCTCCAGCATTTCGGGTGTCAGCTCCCGGATCTCGCAGAAATGGATCTTCGGCAGCGAGGGCTGCTTCATCAGCGCCCGCATGATGCCGCCGTGACAGACGATCAGCAGCTTGCCGATGTCCTTCCGGTCAAGATACGGCCGGATCGCGTCCAGTGCGCGGGCGCGCAGCATTTCATGCGTTTCCCAGAGGGGATATTTATCCTCCGGCCGGTGAACGCCGCCGTTTCTCTTGTATTCCTCCCACGCCTCCTTGATCTCGGTATGCGTGGGCGCCGAATAGTCGATCCGCGGCAGCCATTCAAAAATGCCAACTGCGACCTCGATCGGCCGGTCGATCCGCCGTGAAACGATCGCCGCCGTTTGCAGCGCCCGCGGATAGGGCGAGGCTACGATCAGGTCAGCATCCTGAATGCGGGGATCCTTTGCGGCCTCCTCCGCCTGCCGGATGCCCTCCGGCCGGAGCTGCCCCAGCTCCGCGCCCATGCCCGGCAGACCGAGCGCCGTCGTGTCGCGGTAGGTCGGTTCGCCGTGCCGCATCAGATATATCGTCATTGCCCTGCCCTCCTGCGGTTTGAGACGGTCTCTCCGGTAAGTGTTTCATTGTGGGGGCGCTGCCCCCACACCCCTGCCAGAGGGATACTATCCCTCTGGACTCC
>CAMOOV010000114.1 GCA_946621745.1 uncultured Ruminococcus sp. | reverse complement strand
CGTTGCCCAGTCGGAATAGCCGTGATTTGTCACGACCGAGCCGAGATGCTGAAAGGTATCGTTTTCATATTCGACGGAAGCCTTCAGCCAGTTTTCGGAATCCAGATACATCACAATGCCGCACTGGTCGAAGCGGCGGTGACTGTCCGTGAAATCGGTCTTTACAATAAACGAAAAGAATCTTTCGTCTGTCTCCGCCTGCAAAACGGGTGCATTGTCATTGCGAAAATGATAATATGTGCGCTGCCAGAGGTCGGTATGCGGTTCGGTCACGATCTCGATCCGCTCCGGCGTGACGGAGCAGCGCTGCGGCCTGCGTGTCCATTGCATTTTGTCTGTCTGCATGATTTAGCTCCTTTGATACAAAAATAAACCGGCCGGAGCGGAATGCCCCGACCGGTTTGCAAGCAGGTGAGGGGAATCGAACCCCCGACCTCAGCTTGGGAAGCTGATGTTTTACCATTAAACTACACCTGCATATTATGAAACCCTCATACATTCGTATGAGGGTTTGGTGCGGATAAGAGGACTTGAACCTCCATGATATTGCTATCACATGGACCTGAACCATGCGCGTCTGCCAATTCCGCCATATCCGCATTTGCCGCTTTTCCCTTGCGACTTGCTTATTATAGCACATTTCAAAAGATTTGTCAAGCCCTTTTCGCATAGTTTTCAAAAATTTTTTTTGCATTTTTCTCAAAAGTGTGTTATAATAGGCTCAGCATATGGTGAGGGAGTGTTTATTCTGACGATTTATCTTGACTCCGCTGCGACAACGCGTCCCGGTGAAGCCTGTATTTCCGCGATGACAGATGCCATGCGTACAGTATACGCTAATCCGTCCTCGCTGCACAGCATGGGACTTGACGCGCAGCTCTGCATGGAAAAGGCGAGGAAGCAGATTGCGGCCGCGCTGCACTGCGAGCCGTCTGCACTGACATTTACATCCTGCGCGACGGAGAGCAATCATCTGGCGATCCGCGGCGCTGCGGCATCCTACGGCAAACGCCGCAGGCGTGTCGTAACAACGAGCGTCGAGCACGCATCCGTGCGCGGCGCATTTGATATGCTCGAAGCAGAGGGCTATGAGGTGATCCGTGTATCGCCGGATGCGGACGGCATCCTGCGGGCGGCGGACATCGCTTCGGCTGTGGATGAGAACACCTGCCTTGTCAGCATGATGCTCGTGAACAATGAGACAGGTGCGGTCCTGCCGGTGCAGGAGGCGTTTGCGCAGATCAAACGGCAGTTCAGCCATGTCATCACGCACTGTGATGCCGTGCAGGGCTTTATGAAGCTGCCGGTCGATCCGGCAAAGCTCGGCGCCGATCTGCTGACTGTCAGCGGCCACAAGGTCCATGCCTGCAAGGGCATCGGCGCATTATACCATAAAAGAGGTATCCGCCTGACTCCGCTGCTCAAGGGCGGCGAGCAGGAGTCCATGCAGCTTTCCGGCGGTGCGTCATTGCCGCTGCGTCCGGGTACGGAATCGGTTCCGCTGATTGCGGGATTCGGTGCGGCAGTCAGCGAGCTGTGCGGCGACCTTGCGCAGCGTGCGGAATATGTTTCCGGACTGCGCAGCGAATGCATCCGGCAGCTCTCGGAGATCGGCGGCATTACGGTCAATTCGCCGGAGGACGGCAGCCCGTATATCCTGAGCTTTGCCGTCAAGGGGCTGAAATCGGAGACCGTGCTGCATTTTCTGTCCGATCAGGGGATTTATGTCTCCAGCGGATCGGCCTGCTCCAAGGGAAAGCTGAGCGGCGTTTTGCAGGAATTCGGCATCAAACAAGGTTTGGCTGACAGTACGATCCGCGTGAGCTTCTGCCGTGACAACCGGCCGGAGGATATCACTGCGCTGTGCAGTGCGCTTAAAGCAGCGCAGGCACGGCTTGTGCATAAGAGGTAATGTGGTGGGAACTGTCAGACATTATCAGCCGGCAGATCTGGCTGCCTGCGGCACGGTATTTTGCAGCGCATTCGCCTGCGAGCCGTGGAATGAGCAATGGTCACAGGAAATTGCGGAAACACGCATTGCGGAGCTGACCGGAACGGCGCTGTCTCTCGGCTATATATATGAGGAGCGCGGGCAGATTCTCGGATTTGCTGCGGGGCGGACAGTCACATATCTGTACGGAAAGGAATATGTGATCGACGAATTCTGCATCTCTGCGGGAATGCAGGGGAAAGGGATCGGCGGCGCAATGATGCGGCAGATCACGGCAGAGATGACCGATGCGGGATTCGCGGGCATCGTGCTGAATACAACAAAAGGATATCCGAGCGAGCGGTTTTATCTGAAAAACGGCTTTGTGCAGAACGAAGCAATGATAACCATGTACCGCACGCTTGACAAATAAAACTGGATGGGAGTAATGACATGAGAGAGATCATTCTGGTCAAATACGGTGAAATGGCGCTGAAAGGGCTGAACCGCAGTACATTTGAAGATGTGCTGCTGCGGAATATCCGCTACCGGCTGAAAAAGCTCGGCAAATTTACCTACTCGAAGGCGCAGTCTACTATTTATATAGTACCCGAAGCGGAGAACGATGCCGCAGCAGGGGAGCTGCTTGCGGAGGCGATGCCGCGGCTGAAAAAGGTTTTCGGCATTGCGGCGCTCTGCCGTGCGCTGACCTGTGAAAAGGATTTTGCGGATATCACCGAAAAGGCGATCCCGTATCTTGCGGAAGCGCTGAATGCCGCAAAGACATTCAAGGTTGAGGCAAAGCGGGCGGACAAGTCGTTCCCGATGAAGTCTCCGCAGATCTGTGCAGAGCTGGGCGGCATTCTTCTGGAGAAATATCCGCATCTGAAGGTGAATGTCACCGAGCCTGATGTGACCGTGACGGTCGAGATCCGCGACGAGAATGCATATGTTCATGCGCTGCGCGAAAAGGGCGCGGGCGGTCTGCCGGTCGGTACGGCGGGCAACGCAATGCTGCTGCTCTCCGGCGGCATCGACAGTCCGGTTGCGGCGTACATGATGGCGAAGCGCGGTCTGCGCGTGACAGCCTGCCATTTCGCGTCGCCGCCGTATACATCGGAGCGTGCGCGTTTGAAAGTTGAGCAGTTATGTGAGAAACTGACACCGTGGTGCGGCAGCATGGCATTTTACTGTGTGCCGTTCACGGAGATCCAGGAGGAGCTCCAGCGGAATTGTCCGGAGGAATATTTCACGATCCTGATGCGCCGCCTGATGATGGAGATTGCCTGTAAGCTGGCGGAGATTGAGGGCTGCGGCGCGATCATCACAGGCGAAAGTCTCGGTCAGGTCGCAAGCCAGACGCTCAGTGCATTGCAGTGTACGGATGCTGTTGCGACGATGCCCGTACTGCGCCCGCTGATCGGAATGGACAAAGTGGAAATCGTAGAAATATCACGCAAAATCGACACTTTTGATATATCAGTTCAGCCGTATGAGGATTGCTGTACGGTGTTTACGCCCCGTCATCCGAAGCTGCGCCCGCGGCTTGCAGATGTTGCCGAGGCGCAGGCAGCTGTTGACTTTGCACCGATGATCGAGGCAGCTGTGAAAGGCGCTGAGAAGAAGGTGTTTGCACAGCATATTTCGGAGTCGCAGAGCTTCTGAAATGTTTCATGTGGAACAATTCTGCAAAAGCAGTCGAAAAATGCAAATTCCGACTTTGTGCATCTAATACAAAATAAATCGTATTGTATGCGCGATATTTGTATCACATGTTGAAAAGCGGGAGCGTGCCTTGACATTTTATGATGTGTGTAGTAAAATATAATTCGGAGAATAGGCGAATTGCGGAGTGATCCGTAAGAGCCGAATCTCCGGACGCATACATCAGTGTCAGGCGCATTCCGTGTGCAGAGTAACCGGAGCGCACTGCACCGGCCAGACAGAGTGAGACACGCTCTGTGTGTTTGCCGGTCAAGCTGAACCGGAACCGGACGGTTCGTCATACGGCTGTATGAAAACCGCACCGGAGAAGGTGAGGGGAGAGCGGCAAGCCCCTGTTTTGTTCGCGGGATGGTATTACTTGTACCGGACTGCGGCTCACAAAACCTGCCGGCCGTGCAATGCTGCATGATCCGCTGAAAGACGGTGACTGCCGATCCGGCCAAAACCGCGAATGTGTGATACAGCACTTGAAAGATGACAATGCTTTTTATGTACTGAACCTGCGCCGATGCGTAGCTGCGGGCACATTGCATTCTGATGTGCGCAATGCGAATGCGGAAGCGAATGATGGAGGCGTTCAAATGGAAAACTGGCGAGACCCTTTTAACGAACCAAGCTGCGAGGATGCGGCGGCCGGAAACGGCAGCGCAGACAAAGCAGTACCCGGCGGGCGTTCCCCGCTTCGGGCGGATGCAGATGCAAACGGTACACGGAGATCTTACGGAGGGCATAAGGTGCTGAAAGGCGCAGCCGGACAGGCAGCACCGTCAGATAAGCCTGTGCACAATGACAGAGATCCGCAGCCGAATGCGCCGCAGAACCACAGCCGGGACGGTATTACGGCTATTTTAGATGAAGTCGAGCTCAAGCGTCGTATGCAGCATAATTCTCAGCCTGATACCGGATACCCTTCTTATGGATCAAGGCCGGCCGCAGTGCCTTCGCACGCGCGGAACGAGGTGCCTGTCACAAGACAGCCGCAGCGAACCGACCGTCCGCAGAACGGTGCGCAGCACGCTGTTCAGCATACAGCTGTTCAGAATCATGCAGCCCGTCCAGCCGACACGCCGCAGCCGAAATCCGGAAAGAAGAAGCGCAAATCCAATACAGCGGTTGATATTCTGAAGTACTTCATTCCGTGGAGAGGCGACACTGCCTTTGAAGCGACCAGAAAGATCATCTTTTCAACTGCAATCGTCGTCGTAGGAATCTGTTCTTTCCTCATCAGTGATTACTATATTGACCGGTACAAGGCCAAGAAGTATTACGAGGGAATACAGGCCATGATCGAGGAGACGCGGAAGAACAGGGGCTTTTCCGGGAACAACATGGTGGAAGACCCTCAGACAGGCGAAATGATTGAGTGGCTCGAATATAATGATATTGCCAACAGACTCCTGAGTATGAATCCGGATCTGGTCGGCTATGTCAGAATTGACGGCACAGAGGTCAGCTATCCTGTCGTCCAGAAAAAGGAATTGAGTGATCCAGATCTCAACCCGAACGACTACTATCTCTACCGTACCTTTAAGCAGGAGAGCAGCAAATCTGGCTGTATCTTCATGGATTATCGGAACCGGTTTGATGAGGTAGTCGAGCATCGGCGAATCGTCGATAATTCCGGAAATGTTTTCATTTACGGACACAACATGAACAATAGAACGATGTTCGGCAGTCTGCGCGATTATGTCAACAATCCGTCCTTCTACAGCGCTCATCCGATTGTCGATTATTCCTCACTCTACAAGGATTATAAGTTCAAGATTTTCGCGATCTTCATTGTGGACGGTGCAGACTACACCTCCGAATATGCATTCGATTGCTGGAATACACTGGACTTTGCCGATGAGGATGCGTTCTATGATTATGTGAACGAAGCAAAGAAACGCACAATGATCAACACAAATGTTGATGTGAAGTATGGGGACCAGCTCCTGTCGCTTTATACTTGCAACGGACTGTGTGCCAATGCCAAGCTGATTCTGATGTGTCGTGAAGTTCGTGCAGGCGAAGACCTTTTGGAGGGTACGGAGAATGCCACATTGAATGAAAATGTGCTGTACCCATCGGCCTACTATAGGTTTGGCCGCCCTGTTAATTACGATCCCAAAAAGTTTGTCCCCTATGGGCCGAATGCGTAATTCAGGATTTGATTTCTATGTGAAATCAGGCTGAAGGGAAATGGGATGTCAAGGAGGTAAACGGACGAGTTTCCGCTTTGAGCGGACTGTTTTCTTTCGGTTTCGCTGTTTCATACCGTATCATGAGTCATGAGCGAACGGCCATGCTCACCCGCGGCGGGAGCTGCGGTGCAACATCTCCGCGGTGTGATAAGATACAGCTGAACAGAGAGATGTACGCGGCGTGCCGCGACAAAGAACAAAGTATCGGCACCGAACCTGAATGGTGCACACCGGGCGGCAGATTGGGACTGTCTCTGCGGTGATAAGGAGACACAATGCGGTTAGACAAAATCCCCACAGCAATCTTGGGGAAATAAAGCCGGGACATACCCGGTGAGATTGATAATTGGAGAGAAACTATGCAAGCTCGAACGCGAAGAAACCACATGGCGGTTCTGGTTGCAATGGCTCTGTGTTTCACCACGACTTGTGCAATTCAGAGCGACAGAGACGCTATGCTGAGCTCGGGCACTGCCGATATTACGCTTGCAGCAGCGGCGGATCTCATCGAAGTCGAAACAGACGAACGAGCTGATTCGATGCCGGAAATCCAAAGCAGCACCCCCGATGTCAAGAAGGGCGCAGACGAATATTCTGATGCTGATCTCCCGAAGGCTGACTTATTTGAATATGATAACAGCCTGATGCTGGTCAGTTATGAGGCAGTGACTACTGAGCCGGGCGAAACGCCAACGACTGACAGTGCAGTGACAACTGAAGCCAGTACCGCTGCAGAATCCAAAACCCAAACCCAAACTCAAACCCAACCGAATCTTGAAAATAACATCGAATCGACCGTACAGTCTTCTGTGACAACAATCGCAGAACCGATCTCCATTCCGCGTGAAACGGTGGCTGCTGAGCCGGATACTGTTGTGTTCTATACCTACGGTTACGGACACGGCGTCGGCATGAGCCAGAACGGAGCAAACTTTTATGCAAGCTACGACGGCTGGACTTACGATCAGATTCTAAGCCTTTACTACCCCGGCACAGTCCTCGTTCAGACCGGTACATCCGAGGATGAGCTGATGACTGTCGGCGGCAAAACGGACACAGTCGTGTCAATCCTGTCCCAGATCATTAACAATGAGATGGGCGATGTCTTCAGTGTTGAGGCGATCAAAGCGCAGGCCGTTGCAGCGTATACCTATTATCTGTATAACGGTTACGGTGCCGGTATGATCTGCAAGCCGAATCCCTCTGAGAAGATCGTTGATGCTGTTCGTTCCGTACTCGGCGTTGTCGTGTATTATGAGAATGAACCGGCACTGACCTCTTTCTATGCTTCCAGCGGCGGTGCAACCGCATCCTGCCAGGACATTTTCTTTGCGGATCTTCCGTATTTGCAGAGTGTCCCCGTGAAGCATGATGAATCATCCGATCCGCACTACGGCAGCACAAAGGTGTTTACCACTGCTGAACTGAAATCCAAACTCGAAAAGACCTATAACCTGACGCTCTCAGGCACCCCATATGAATGGATACAACTTGAGTACGGTGACGGCGGCTATGTAGCCAATGCCGTGATCGGCGGGCAAGTTCGCGTGAAGGGCAATGACCTCCGCGGCGTTCTTGGTCTGAAGTCTCCGAAGTTTGAATTCGTTTATCAGAGCACCGGTGCAGCCGGCTGATCCCATGACAATTCAGAGCTGACAAATCAGAAGGTACATCGAAGAACAATTTTATAGTATGAAAAAATCCCGTACAGGAGACTGTGCGGGATTTTTTGCTGCATCCTGAATCTGCAATCAGTCAGTTTTTGTGCGCAAAATGTCATTGCTCTTTTATCTGTGCTATGGTATAATTGAAATAGTATGAATATTTTTGGGAGGGGCTATCATGAAACTGAGAACAATCGCTGTGATCTGCACAGCAATGCTCGCTGCCGAAGCGATCATGCCGGTTGCGGCCGCCGCGGTATCCGGTACGGATGTCCGGCATCTTGCAAAGTCGCTGACCGGCGCCGGTGAACTCACCGCAGCAGATGATTTCGACGGCAGCAAATCGGTCAATGCGATCGACCTGACGCTGATGAAGCGTTCTCTGCTCGAAGCGCCGGATCTCGGTGATCTGACCGAGCAGACGGTCACGGACATTACGGAGGTCACGAAGATCATCGGCAGAACCGTGACGAAGGACGGCGTGACATGGCTCGTGCAGAGCGGCGCGGCTGTGGAATGCACCGTGACCGGAACCGAAGCGAGCGTCACGATCGCCGGAGACGGCAATACCGCAGGCGATGAAAAATACCGCCCGCGCTACGGCGTTTATGTGGACGGCGAGCTTATCAAGGATGTTGTCATGGGTGAAACTGAGCAGACCGTTTCGCTCTTTTCCGGCACGACTGAACGCACCGCGACGGTCAAGGTCATGCATCTTTCCGAAGCGAATAACGGTGCGATCGGCGTGAAGTCTTTCAAGGTCACATCAAAGAAATCCGATCCGGTCAAGCCGACCGCAAAGAAGGATTTGACGATCGAATTTGTCGGTGACTCGATTACCTGCGCTTACGGCGTCGGCGCGGATTCGCAGTATGTCAGCTTTGAGACGGCGACGGAGGATTTCTCGAAATCGTATGCATATCTTGCGGCGCAGCTGCTCGATGCCGATTACAGCGCGGTCAGCTACAGCGGCTACGGCATTTATTCGGGTTATTCCGGCGACGGCAAGCGGAATGCCGATTCGCTTGTTCCGCCGGTCTATGAGCAGGTCGCGAAGTTCGGCGGCTATGATGCAAAGTGGGATTTCGCGGCGAATCCGAATGATGTTGTCTTCATCAATCTCGGCACGAACGATGACAGCTATGCGAAGGATGATCTTGAAACCCGTGCGCCGCTTTATCAGGCTGCGTATGTGGATTTCCTCAAGGAAGTGCGCAAATGCAATCCGGATGCTGCGATCGTCTGCACACTCGGCATCATGGGCTGCACTGAGCTGTATCCGAGTATTGAGGCCGCAGTCAAAGAGGTCGGCGATCCGAAGATCTTCTGCTACGAATCCCCGACGCATAATATTCAGCGCGATGGCATCGGCGCGGACTGGCATCCGTCTCCGGTCACACATGAGCTGAATTCCTATCTTGCCGCGAGCAATATCTGCAAAGCGCTCGGTATTGAGTACAGCGGCATCGGCCTTGATTTTGCTGCGGACGGCGAATACGGAGCGGCGCTGAATGCCGACAGCGGAGCGGCAGGCTGGCCGTATTACGCGGAATGGAACAAGTCGCTCAATATCAACATCACCAGCGGCGGCAAGACTGCCGAGGATGTGATTGGATATGTGCGCGGGCTGGATCTGAAATCCGGCACCTATGAGCTGTCGTTTACGGTCAAGGGCGCGGACAAGATCGAGTTCCCGTATGTGCTGCGCAGCATGGCGGATCCGGAAACCGTTTATTGCAGCGGCACGGTCACGGCGGCGGAAATCTCCAAGACCTTTGAGATGAAGGCGCCGGCGCAGGATTGCGAGATCGTCTTCCTGCTCGGTGAAGCGGGGGCGGCGAATGTGACCTTCGAGAACATCTTCCTCTATAAGCGAGCATAAAAAATCGGGCTGTACGGTTTTGCGTACAGCCCGTTGCTTTTATGCTTCCATAGTGGGCATCCAGTGTGCAGCCGGCATACCGCTTG
>CAMOOV010000113.1 GCA_946621745.1 uncultured Ruminococcus sp. | reverse complement strand
CCTTGGGCGGGGTTTGGGGCGGAGCCCCAATATAAATCCGTCGGAGACACCACTATACTCCGGTTTGCATTACTGTGATACAAAAGAAAGGACGAATCAATTTGGAAACAGTCAGCTACACCGAGCTGAAGAAGCTCGCAAAGCAATGCAGGGACGGAAAAAAGCGTCTGGCAGTCGTCGGCGACTGCGCGACACAGCAGCTCGCGACCGCCCTGCGCGGAGAATCCGTGCGGCGGGAATTCCCGGTCGAGGTGCTGGATGCGGATTACGATCAGCTCGCCGCACAGCTCATGGATCCGGATTCAGAGGTCTATGCGTTTCAGCCGGACTACATCCTGCTCTTTACATCCCTCGAAAAGCTGAAGATCCGATTTTATGATACCGTTCCGGCAAGCCGGACGGAATTTGCCAATACTGAGATTAACCGCCTGCGGCAGTTTTGGGACGCGGTCGGTGCGGTCTCCAAAGCCAAGATCTTTCAGGTCGATTTTCCGGAGCCGGAGGACAGCATTTTCGGCAGCTTTGCCCTGCGGACGCCTGCATCCTTTGCGTATCAGGTTCGCAAGCTGAATCTGCTGCTCTCCGAATCCGCCGCGCAGGATTATCCGAGCATCTATCCGATCGCACTCAGCAGCATTCAGGCGCAGCTCGGCAGAGATGCATTCTATCAGGACAGAACTTGGTATCTCGCGAAAATGGCCGTCTGCACCGATGCGCTGCCGGTCGTCGCATCGCGGATTCTCGATACGGTGACGGCGCTGGCCGGCCGCGTGAAGAAATGCGTCGTCGTCGATCTGGACAATACGCTCTGGGGCGGTGTGATCGGCGATGACGGCATCGACGGCATCCAGCTCGGTGAGCTTGGCGACGGCCCTGCTTTCACGGATCTGCAAAGCTGGCTGCTTGAGCTCAAGCGCCGCGGCATTCTGCTCGCAGTATGCAGCAAGAACAATGATGATACCGCACGCGAGCCGTTTGAGAAGCATCCGGAAATGGTGCTGCATCTCGAAGATTTTGCAGCATTCGTCGCAAACTGGGACAACAAGGCGCAGAATATTCAGAAGATCCGCGATACGCTCAATATCGGCATGGACAGCTTCGTCTTTCTCGACGACAATCCCTTTGAGCGCAATCTCGTCCGCGAAATGCTGCCGGAGGTGACCGTTCCGGAGCTGCCGGAGGATCCGGCGGAGGTGCCCGCCTATCTGCGTTCCCTGCATCTGTTTGAGGCGGTCAGCTACTCGGAGGAGGATGCCGCCCGCACTGCACAGTATCAGGCGGAGGCCAGCCGCACCGCTGCGCAGGCTTCATTCACATCCTATGAGGACTACCTGAAATCCCTCGAAATGCAGGGAAAGATCCGTCCCTTTGATTCATTCCATTTCCCGCGCATCGCGCAGCTCACCCAGCGCTCCAACCAGTTCAATCTCCGCACACAGCGCTATTCCGAGGCCGATGTCGCTGCAATGGCGGCGGATCCTGCATATTTCACAAGATATATGACGCTTTCCGACCGCTTCGGCGAACACGGTCTCATCAGTGTTGTCATCTGCAAAAAGGAATCGGAGGATACGCTGTTCGTCGATACATGGCTGATGAGCTGCCGTGTCCTGCGGCGCGGTGTCGAGGAATGCCTGTTTGACAATATCGTAAAAATGGCCCGCGAAGCCGGATTCCGGTATCTCCATGCTGAGTATCTGCCGACCGCGAAAAACAAAATGGTCGAGCATTTCTACGAGTCCATGGGAATGCAGCCGGAGGGCTGCGGACAGTACCGTCTGGACTGCGAAGCACATAAAAATCACGATTATCACATAGCGCTCATATAAGTTTTTTGAAAAAAACATAAAAAAGCGCTTGAAATTCTCTGCAAATTGTGTTATAATATAAACAGAGGAACCGCTGCAGCCGCATGGGCACGGTCATTCGGCGTTTGCCGCTCAAATCACCTTGCGGAGAAAGAGGATTGACTATGAAAAAAGGTACAGCTATTGCATTGTTCGCAGCCGCAGCAGCCGGTGCCGCTGTTGCAGCAATGATCCTGAAAAAGCGTCAGGATGAAGCAAGCTGCCGTTACGATGCAGATGAATTCGATGATGATGACGATCTCTTCTGCGAGGACTGCGGTGTTTGCGACGAGGCTAAGGAAGAAGCTGAGGATCTCGCGGACAAGGCTGCCGATGCTGTCGAGGACGCAGCAGAGGACATCGCAGATGCAGCTGAGGATCTTGCTGACGACGCTGCTGACGCGATCAAGGATGCAGTCGACAAGGAATAATCAAAAGGAACCGCATACCAGAAACGGGATTGCATTTATGCTTTCCCGTTTTTTGTGCAGAGAGGTAGAGGAATATGCAGCGGATCTTGGGCTATCTGCGCCGTGCGGTGCAGGAATTTGACCTCATTCAGAACGGTGACAGAATCGCGGTCGGCATCTCCGGCGGCAAGGACAGTCTTGTATTGCTCGCGGCACTGCGGGATTTTCAGCGCTTCGGCCTGTTCGATTATGAGCTGGTCGGAATCACGCTGGATCCGCAGTTTGAGGGCGTGCAGACGGATTATTCGCCGGTGTCGGCTTTCTGTGAGCAGATCGGCGTGGAGTATCATGTGATCCGGACGCAGATCGGGCAGATCGTGTTCGATCACCGCAAGGAGACACATCCGTGCAGCCTGTGCGCAAAAATGCGCCGCGGCGCGCTGCATGACAATGCCAAAGCACTCGGCTGCAACAAGCTCGCGCTCGGACATCACAATGACGATGCGATCGAAACATTTCTGATGAATCTGTTCATTGAGGGGCGGATCGGCTGCTATGCGCCGAAATCCTATCTCTCACGCAAGGATCTGACGCTGATCCGGCCGCTGAGCTTCGCGCCTGAGAGCGATATCATCCGCGCTGCACGGCAGAGCATTCCGGAGATCGTGAAATCCCGCTGCCCCGTGGACGGCCACACTTCTCGCGAATCCATGAAGGAATTCATCCGCGCACAGGAAAAGGCGCATTCCGGCTTCAAAACGCGGGTTTTCGGTGCAATGCGCCGTGCCAATGTGGACGGCTGGGGCGGCAAGACCTATGTGCGCGATCTGTCTATGGATAACCCCGAAACGAACGGAAAGCCGGAGCGCTTTCATATGCTTGAAAAGGAGATCGCCAGACGGCTGAGGGAGGGACAATATGCGGATCTTGGGAATTGAAAGCTCCTGCGATGAAACGGCGGCGGCTGTTGTTGAGGACGGCAGACGCATCCTTTCCAATGTCATCGCATCGCAGGCGGAGGAGCATAAGCAGTTCGGCGGCGTCGTGCCGGAGCTGGCATCCCGCCGGCACTGTGAGAATATCCTGCCGGTCGTGTCGAAGGCGCTGGCCGATGCGGATATGACGATTGATGAGGTAGACGGCATCGCCGTGACCTATGCGCCGGGGCTGATCGGTGCGCTGCTGGTCGGCGTGAGCTTTGCAAAGGGACTCGCGATGATGTCCGGCAAGCCGCTGATCCCCGTGCATCACACCGAAGGACACGCCGCCGCGAATTATCTCGTTCCGGCGACGGAGGATCAGCCCGTTCTGGAGCCGCCCTATCTTGGCCTGATCGTCAGCGGCGGACATACGCGCATCGCGGAGGTGCTGGATTATACGACATTCCGCACGGTCGGCCGCACACGCGACGATGCCGCAGGCGAATGCTTTGATAAATGTGCGCGTGCTATGGGATTTCCGTATCCGGGCGGCGTTCATGTCGATCAGGCGGCGCAGCGCGGCAATGCAAAGGCGTTCAAGCTGCCGAAAGCGAAAATGGAGGGCAGCCCCTACGATTTCAGCTTCTCCGGCCTGAAAACCTATATCGTCAATCTGCTGCATCATGCGGAGCAGGTCGGCGAGCAGGTCAATACCGACGATCTTTCTGCGGCATTGCAGCAGGCGATCGCCGCGGATGTGACAAAGAAAACCATCGCAGCAGCGAAGGAATTGGGCTATCAGACAATCGCGCTCTCCGGCGGTGTTTCGGCGAATTCCGGCGTGCGGAATATGCTTTCCGAGGCCTGCCGCAAAAACGGCTTCCGCTTCTATATGCCGCCTGTTGCGCTCTGCGGAGACAATGCGGCCATGATCGCGGCGCAGGGATATTTCAACCTCGCTGCCGGCATCACGGCAGATGAATCGCTGAATGCCGTCGCCTCAAAGGAGCTGCGCGGAGAGACCGCCCTATGATCTACGAAGAACTGAAAGCAGGACTCTATGTCTGCCGGAGCGATGTGCATACCTTCGGCACCGATGCCTTTCTGCTGACCGGCTTCTGCCGCTACCGCGAAAAGGATCTGGTCTGCGATCTCGGCACAGGCTGCGGCATCATCCCACTGCTCATGCAGCGGCACCGTCCGCCGAAAAAAATCTGGGCGGTCGATATTCAGCCGGATGCAATTGAGCAGCTGCGTCTCGGCATCGAAAAAAGCGGCGTGCGCAATATTGAGCCGGTCTGCGCCGATCTGCGCGAGCTGCCGATGCTGCCCGCAGGACAATTCGACCTTGTGACCTGCAATCCGCCCTATAAGGCCGCAAATTCCGGCATTCAGTCCGCCGATGCACAGCGGCAGACAGCGCGGCATGAGACTGCCGGCGATATCCGCGATATCTGCGCGGCGGCATCACGGCTTTTGCAGTATCACGGACGATTCTGCCTTTGCTGCCGGCCGGAGCGCCTTGCCGATGTCATCTGTGCAATGCGTGAAAACCGCATAGAGCCGAAGCGCCTGCGCATGGTCAGCAAAACGCCGGAATCGGCGCCGTGGCTGTTTTTATTGGAGGGCAGAAAATCTGCAAAGCCTTTCTTACAGATCGAGCCTGCTCTGTTTGTGCGCTCCGGCGGGGACATGACCGCAGAGGCCGCACAGATCTGTCATTTCGGAGACAAGTATTTATGAGTGGAACATTATACATCGTCGGAACGCCGATCGGCAATCTCGGCGACATCACAGAGCGGCAGCTTGAGATCCTCGGCAGCGCCGATTTCATCGCGGCGGAGGATACCCGCGTCACACGCAAGCTGCTGTCGCATTTTGATCTGCATACGCCGCTCGTCAGCTATCACGAGCACAGCCCGGAGGCGGTGATCCGGCAGATTGCGGACAGGCTTGCCGCAGGGGAATCCTGCGCGGTCGTCACCGATGCGGGAATGCCCTGCATCTCCGATCCCGGCGCACTGCTTGTGCAGCGCTGCATCGCGGAGAATATCCCGATGCAGGTCGTTCCGGGGCCGAGCGCGGTGATCTCTGCGCTGGCGATTTCAGGTCAGGACACGACGCGCTTCTGCTTTGAGGGTTTTCTCTCGGTCACGAAAAAGCAGCGCGTTTCGCATCTTGAAATGCTCAAAAATGAGCAGCGCACCATGGTCTTTTATGAAGCGCCGCATAAGCTGCTCAATACCCTGAAGGATATGTACGCGGCATTCGGCGACCGCTCGCTGAGCATCTGCCGTGAGCTGACGAAGATCCATGAGGAAATGCGGAAAACGACATTCTCCGAGGCGATCGCGTATTATACCGAGAATACACCCCGCGGCGAATTTGTGCTGGTGATCGCGGGCGCACAACCGGATGAAGAATCCGCCCGCCCGACACTTGAAAGCGTTCTGGCGATTGCACGGGAACGCATTGCCGCGGGCGAACGCGCATCGGATGTCTGCAAGCAGCTCGCTGCGGAATGCGGCTATCCCAAACGGCAGCTCTATCAGGCACTTCTCGACGAAGAATCGTAAACGGCAGCAGGAGCGCTCCCCTGCTGTTTTTTTGCCGCTGATTTTGTAAATATTGCTAAAAATCACCTGCCAAATTCAGCCATATGCACAAATCGCCGAAATCTTTGCGGTATCATGTAATTGTCACATTCCTGTGCTATACTGCGTTCGTATTGTGGGAAAATATCCCCGTATACAAATTGAGGAAAGGCTGTGATAACTTGCTCGGACTGAAAGGCATCACCAAGAATTACCTGGCTGGCGATTCCGAAGTACAGGCGCTCAAAGGCATCGACATTCAATTCCGCCAGAATGAATTCGTTGCGGTCCTCGGCCCCTCCGGCTGCGGCAAAACCACACTGCTCAACATCATCGGCGGTCTCGACCGCTACACCTCCGGCGACCTGACGATTGCCAACAAATCGACAAAGGAATATAAGGACAGAGACTGGGATCACTACCGCAATCACACGATCGGCTTTGTCTTTCAGACATACAACCTCATCCCGCATCAGACCGTCCTCTCCAATGTGGAGCTGGCGCTGACGCTCTCCGGCATCTCCAAATCCGAGCGCCGCGAACGCGCCAAGAAGATGCTCGAAAAGGTCGGTCTCGGCGACCAGATCTACAAGAAGCCGAATCAGATGTCCGGCGGCCAGATGCAGCGCGTCGCAATCGCCCGTGCGCTCATCAACGATCCGGAGATCCTGCTCGCGGATGAGCCGACCGGCGCACTGGATACCGAGACCAGCGTGCAGATCATGGATCTGCTCAAGGAGATCGCAAAGGATCGCCTTGTTATCATGGTCACACACAATCCGGAGCTTGCAGAGCAGTATGCAACGCGCATTATCCGCCTGCTCGACGGCAAGATCCAGAGCGACTCCATGCCCTATGACGAGGAGACCGCCGTCAAGGACCGGCAGGCGATTCTCGATGCCGCTGCCAAGGAGCAGGACGGCAAAAAGAAAAAGGATAAGCGTGTCTCCATGAGCACGGCGACCGCCTTCTCGCTCTCGCTGAACAATCTGCTGACGAAAAAGGCGCGGACGATCCTCACCTCCTTTGCCGGCAGCATCGGTATCATCGGCATCTCGCTGATCCTGTCGCTCTCCGACGGCTTCCAGACCTATATCAATACAGTGCAGGAAAATACGCTTTCCTCCTACCCGCTGACGATTCTTTCGCAGTCGGTCGATCTCTCCGGACTGGTCGAGAATATCTCCGGTCAGGCGGAGCATAAGGAGGAGCATCCGCTCGACAAGGTCTATCACTCCGGTCAGAGCGCTGAGCTGATCAACGCGATGGTCTCCGAGGTCAAGCAGAATGACATGAAGCAATTCAAAAAGTACATCGAAGATCATTCCGATGAACTGAAGAATTACAACATCGAATATTCCTACAACATTCAGCCGCAGGTCTATCTTGCGGATACAACGGACGATATCACGCCCGTCAACCCGAACCCGCTGGTCAATGCCTATTACGATATGCTCGGCTACGACCTGAACGGCATGGCCACCTCCTATACGGGCATCATGCAGGCAAGCACGAACGGCATGGATGTCTGGACGCTGATCTACGGTGACCGCGCTCTGCTCGATCAGCAGTACGATGTCATCAGCGGTCACTGGCCGGAGAACATGAATGAAGCGATCCTCGTCGTCGATGACTACAACGAGATCAACGGCATGACGCTCTACGGTCTCGGCCTGCACGATCCGGATGAGATCTCCGGTATGTTTGAGGATATCATGTCCGGCAAGGGCATCGAGGCGAGATCCGAGAGCTTCGACTACAAGGATCTCGAAAATATGCAGTTCCGCGTGATCCTCAACACCGATTGCTATGAATTCGACGAGACCGAAAACTGCTGGAAGGACCGCACACGCGATAAAGATTATATGGCGGAGAAGATCGAGGACGGCGTTCCCGTTCAGATCTCCGGTATCGTGCGGAAGAAGTCCGGCTCCGTTGCCGGTGCGCTGATGCCCGGAACGATCTGCTATACGCAGGAGCTGGTCGATTATCTGCTCGACGAGATCGCGGATACCGAGATCGTCAAGGCACAGCAGGATGATCCCGATATCGACATCTTTACCGGCTATGAATTCGAGGATCATGAGGATGTCACAATCGACGATGTATACAAATATCTCGACAACATGAGCGAAGCAGAATTTGCACAGCTTCAGGTAATGTTCTCCAATATGTACGGCAATTCGATCAAGCCGGAGGATGTGCTCGACAGTCTCAATTCCATGAGCGATGAGGAGCTGACAAATGCCGTTGCGCCGGTCATGCTCGAAGGCATCACGCTCGACGATGCAAAGGCATTTGCGAAAACAAAGGAAGGTCAGGGCGCGCTGCTGATGATGCTCGCGGAGCAGGCAGGCACCGATCCCGATCCGAAGATGCTCCAGGGACTGGAGGACGATCAGCTGCTTGAACTCTATAAGGGCATGATGGAATCCCAGCTGACGGCGGACGCGATCCGCAAGCAGCTCGGCGATATGACCGAGGAGCAGATCTCCCAGCTCACGCAGTCGCTCAATCCCGCAAGAGACCGCGAAAGCATGAAGGCGGCGCTCGCGACAATGGATGAAGATATGCTGCTCAAGATCTTCAAGGAGCAGATCCTTGCGCAGTCCACGGACAACACCTATGACGGCAACCTGCAAAAACTCGGCCTGCGTGATCCGGATTCGCCGAACGCGATCCAGATCTACTCCGAGAGCTTTGAGGCAAAGGAAAAGTTCGAGGATTTCATCAAGCGCTACAACGACGAGCAGACCGACGAGGATGCCGGTATCGAATACACCGACTACATCGGCATTCTGCTCCGCTCCGTGACGAAGATCATCAACATGGTCTCCTATGTGCTGATCGGATTCGTTTCGATCTCGCTGGTCGTTTCGTCGATCATGATCGGCATTATCACCTATATCTCCGTGCTCGAACGCACCAAGGAGATCGGTATTCTCCGCTCGATCGGTGCTTCCAAGCGCGATATCAGCCGTGTGTTCAATGCGGAAACATTCATCGTCGGACTGGTCGCCGGTCTGATCGGCGTGGCGATCACAATGCTGCTCGATATCCCGATCAATATGATCATTGAGAAAGCCTCCGGCGCACCGGATATCGCATTCCTGCGGCCGGTCTACGCTGTGATCCTGGTTGCGATCTCGGTTCTGCTGACGCTGATCGCGGGCATTATCCCGTCGAAGCTCGCTGCAAAGAAGGATCCCGTCATCGCTCTGCGCACAGAGTGATCCGATAAACGCAAACGCCGCAGCATCCCAGAATATGCAGGATGCTGCGGCGTTATTCATAATATGGAGGAATCATCGTGACACTGAAAAAGCTGCCCTATGAGCTCACAGTCTGCAAGCTGACAAACATCAGCGATATCGACCTGAACGCGGAATTCTTCTTCATCGGCAAAACCGACGAGGAGCTGTCACTCGTCTGCAAGACCGAGGCCACGCCCGCCCATACCACCGACCGCGACGATCACTGGAAGGGCTTCCGCATTGAGGGCGTGCTCGATTTTTCGCTGATCGGCATTCTCTCGCGGATCTCCGGCGTCCTCGCGGCGCAGAAAATCGGCATCTTCGCAGTCTCCACCTATAACACAGACTATATTCTCGTCAAGGACGAAAACTTTGCACGGGCTGTCGAGGCGCTGACCGAGGCGGGCTATATCGTTGTAGGGAGTGGATGAATCGGGGAGTTATAGATATGGATTTGCATTTTGCATTTTTGT
>CAMOOV010000112.1 GCA_946621745.1 uncultured Ruminococcus sp. | reverse complement strand
GGCGGGTGCGCGGTCATACGATGCAAAAGGACGAGAACTGCCGAATTGTTACGGCGGCAGCATTCAGGGCTGTCTTGCGCGGAACGTCATTCTGAAAACGGAAACCGCTGCGGGCGGCATTGCGGCAGAGGGTACGACCGATGCCGAAGGTGCGCTGATCTCGAACTGCTATTGTAATGAACTGGATTTCTCCTGCGGCGTATTCAAGGATGCGGAGCGTGTGGAGTGCATCAAAGCCGGTACGGTCGGCGGCATCATTGCCGTGGACGGCAGCGGAAAGCATGGGCATCTCATTATCAATTCCGTTTCTCATGCGGATTTCATGGTGATCGGGCAGAAAACGCGCTCGTCTTTCGATGATACTGTGCGGCAGGCACCGGATTATGCTTATTATCAGGAGAATATTCTGACGGTTCTGAACAGGAATACCGTCAATCCCGTAAATCCGAAAGAGATTTACACCGGAACATTCATGTTCGGAGAAAACGGCGTGTTCGGCGATGAACAGGGAAGCCTTGCATATCCGGAGAAAATCTCGGATTTGCTCACAAAAACGATTGTGGAGGATACAAATGAATGAGCAGGAAAAGAAAAATGAATTCGTCGAAGGCACGAAACTTTCAAACGGTGATCTGGTTGAAACCGAAGCGCACAAATATACCCTCCGTTCCGCGCGTCAAGCAATTCAGCGCAAGGAAACGGCAATTCAGAAGCGGCAGGAAAGGATAACGGCTTTGCAGTTGGAGAATCAGGAGGACCGTGCAGCCATCCGCGATTTGGAGACGATCTGCATTTATCTCCAATCGCAGGAGGTCATGAAAAAACTCGCTGAACTGAAAACTACGGGCAGTACCGTCGATACAGAACAGATCAATAAAGCGCTGGATTTTCTTGCTCTTGTCGGAGATGCCTTTGATATGCTGAGTATTCAGCAGCTTGCAGAAGTGGTAAACGGTGCGGCAAATCATGCAGGCGCATTGGCGGTTGAAGCGCAGGAAGTATTTGACGCAGCAACTGAACCGTTACCGGACGAAACCGACGAATAAAGGAAGGAGGGCTGCACAATGAGCATATTCCGATTGAGTAATGACATTTTCACGCTTGGATTGAATGCGCAGGAAATCGCGGTATATGCGTATCTGTGCAGCCTTTTTCCCATCGCAGCCACGCTGCAAGGCTGCATTGTTGTGTCGGTAAAGCAACGCACAATCGCTTTGAATTGCGGCATGAAATCGCCTGTTACCGTATCCAGAACAATCGACCGACTCCGTGAAAAAGGGCTGGTCGAGCATCTGGAGCGCAGCACGAAAGCAAACGGACGGCGAGGGACATACAGCTATGCGGTCACCGTGCAGCAGACGGACAAAGGCTATTTCACGGTTGACCGCCGCGTGTTTGGTATGCTCTCGCCGCGGCAGATGCATGTGTATCTCTTTCTCTGCAAGTCGTTCAGCACGGTGCTGCATGACTGCTGGAACAGCTATAATGACATTTCCGCGCAGATCGGGATGAAACGTGAATCCGTCGTGCAGATCATCGGAGAATTGGTCGATGCCGGACTGATTGTCCGGATGCAGCGCAGATCGTGTGAAAACCGGCGCGTGTATGTGGACAACCACTATTCTATTGTGCGGTTTGAGGTAGGGCGAATCCGCGTGAAGATGCCGAAAATGCGGCGAACTGCTAAAACCGTATCTAGCGTTATTATGTTATATCCTGCGGATATATGTATTTCGATCAGGGGTAGTCCCTAAGATGCATCTCTATATTCAGTACCCAAGTTTACTTACGAATTGAAAAAGAAAGATCGTTATATATCCGTTCTGACATGGCATCTTTACCGCGCGCAGATCAGTTTTCAACAACACATGGATGCGGCGGTGCGGCTAGGCGCGGGGCGGTTTTCTCTTTTCAATTTTGTAATACAAAAGCCGCAGCGTTCAAAAACAACTGCGGCTGTATGGTTTATTCTTCATTTTCCAAGATTTCAGAAAGCTGCGTTTGCAATGCGGGAAAATCCATTTTCACGGTGTTGTAAACATCTTCCATACGGAGCGTCTGATACTTATGCGCTGCAATATCGCGCATACCGGCGATCTGTTTCCACGGAACCTGTTTATATGCTGCTCTGGTTTCATCAGAGATATTTTTCACAAGTTCACCGATGTTGATGACAGTCATCGCAACGGCACGTTTCAGCTTTTCGTCTGCGAGAAATGCGTCCATTGACGCACACCCAAGCATTTCAAAGCAAATGCTGATCTCGGAAAGCACCTTTCGGAGAATGATAACATCTTTACGCTGCATACAGCACAACCTCCTTGCCGATTTCCAGCAGATCAGTCGGCTGAACCGGACCGTGAACAAGGTCAACATCCAGCTTCAGCGCATCTTCCAATTTCAACTGCAAGCCCGCAAGCGTCAGCAGCGTAACCGGCTGCGAAAACTCAACAATCAGATCAACATCACTGTCATCGCGGTTTGTTCCGGCTGCACGGGAACCGAACAGAATAATGCTTTTGACCGGATAGCCTTGAATGGCTGACAGGATTCTCTGTTTTAATTCGTTGATCGTCATGGTCACACCTCCATTCAAAAATCGTTATTCTCTGATTTAAGTATAGCATACGCAACGAAAAATGTCAAGGTGTGTGTATTCGCATCAGAAAGGATTATGTCTATGGACAAGCAAACAAAGCATCGTTTGATTTTCTACGGCGCATTACTTCTTGCATCGGTTACCGCATTCTGCATCATGTTCGTGTTGCCAATGCTCGAAAGCGGAAGAAGCCCGCCACGCAGCAATCTGCACAAGTGAAGTGACCGATTTTTAGTCATTCGGACGAACTATGAAAAAATCGCCGATTTCGCCCGAAAAGTCTTGACTTTCACGAATTAAAGTGGTAAACTATGAAAGGAGAGAGGTTCTATGGCAAACATGAACCACCTCACCCCGCTTGGCGGGTACAGCGATGCCGGAGCGAAAATGCTCCGCAGCATGGCTGAAAACGCGGCTCTGCTGACCGATTTTCTCCGGTTTCAGGGCAGAGTATTCAAGCATCCGGCTTCGGTTGCGCTGGAGTTTTTCACGCAAAAGCCCGATGCGACATTCATCGCAACTGCCGCGCAATGGGAAAAAGCCGGCTTCACCGTGACCGCGGGCAGCGATGCGATCAAGTTTTTCGACGAGCACGGAAAGACAATCGAGATGTACGATTTCTCGCAGTGCGAGGAAGAAGCACCGCCGATGATCTGGGCGGTGACGAATCAGAACCTTGCGGCAGTCAAGGAAAGCATGAGCATTCCGCAGGACGCAAAGCTGATCGACGGTCTTGTATCAAAATCCATTGACGCAGAACAGATTGTCCGTGCGATGCAGATGCTCAACACGCCGCCGCAGAATCATGCAGCGTTTCAGCAGTCAATGGTCAGCTCGGTGGCGCAGATCATCGCAGGGCGGCTTTCCGTCAACGGCGGAAACTTCCGTCTGGCAACCGACAATACAGCGTTCAAATCGCTGAAAACAACGGAACAGCGCATGATTTTTCTGGCAATCATCGGCAAGGCGGCGCGGGACACGCTGCGGCAGGTGGAACGAATTGTAACTGAAACGAGTGTGCAGGCGATGCTTGCAGAACAGGAGGAGAAAAATGCTGAATTACGAAGAATGGCTGAATCTCAGCGAGGACGAGAAGATGCGGCTGACGGACGCGGAAATGCCGCAGATTCCGCAGGCGCAGCTGACGAATCATCTGACCGCGGCGAAAGCGGAGAAGCGGGACGGCGTGATCGGCTGGACGGTGACGCAGGAGATCCGGAACGGCTCGCGGACGCTCTGGTTCGCGGAGCACAAGCAACAGGAAGTGAACGGAATCCCGATGTGGTATCGCTTCAACCCGATGAACGGGACATACGAGATGCAGATCGAGACGGAGCCGACGACGGAGCAGGAGCCGATCGGCAGTTACGGGACGGCGTGGATGCACTTCATGGAGGAGAATCACCCGGAGCTGGTGGAAGTGATGCGGATGCAGCACAAGTTTCTGACAACGGCGCGCTCGGTGGACAGAAGCGCATGGGAGTATCGGGAGCTTCTCGACCGGCAGTACGAGCAGATGTATCCGCGTCCGAACGGGACATTCGAGGAGAATCTCCGCTGGGAGAAGACACGGGCGTTTTACACGGACGGGACAGTGATGCGGGAGCGCGTCCTGATTCCGCTGACAAGACCGTAAAAGTGAATACCGAAGAACCGTCAACCGATTCGGCTGGCGGTTTTTCTATGCCTGCACCTACGGAACAGCTCCGTCTGTTCGGTATGGAAGATGAACCAGAAGAAGTCGATGACAAAACGCAGCTTCTTCGGGATGATCTCGGTCGCGGTTCTGGATTTATGAACGGCAAGCTGCGGATTGCGGAATACTTTGAACAGCATCAGCCGACTGACAAGGAGCTTGCTGCATTTCTTCAAAAAGAATACGGGATTGCCGGACATTCCGGACCGGATATGCCGGATGTGGAATACAGCGGCAAAGGTATTCATATCATCTCCGCCGATAAAAAAGGCAATTATCATTACACATGGACGCAAGCTGCAAAGGAACTCCGCGGGATGATCGAACGCGGCGAATACATTACGCCGCAGGATGTGTATGACGCGGTTGACCATGCGCTGTATTATCTGGAGGATGTTGCACATCTGAACGATCATGAGCACGACTGGTATACCGATGAATTGAAAAAGCTGCGCAGTCATCCGCTGCTGTCCGATGCCGGAAAAGCGCGGATTGACAAGTATTTCTCGCCGGATGCTCCCGCAGAACTATCCCCCGCTGCAAAGTATCTGATGAACGAGGACAATATGCCGATGTTCATTGACAAGCTTGTCGCCGGTGATGAAATGGACGAGATCGCACACCGGATTCTGGATGAGGGCGAGGATGCGGCATCGGTTGCAATGGATTTCATCGACGAGAGCAGATACATCATCTCTGATCATGAAACCTTTGAGGCGGCGGTGTTCGCCGTCAAAAAAGATACCGATGGTGTCACCGTAACCGCCGAGCCGGATTCGGAGCATCCGTTCAGCGTTTCTTATAGCTGGCAGCAAATCGGTATGTTTTTGCAGGAAGCGGCGGAGCTGACACGTGATGTGCAGCGCGAAGCGGAAGAAGCGTGGGAACGCGATATTGCAGAAAACATGGAAGCCTATGACGCGCTCGACCATCACCGCGATGTGTACCTTGAATTATCGGATGAAAAGAACGCAGCCTATCCGGTTACCGATGCCCGGAAGCCCGATCTCCACAATTATCGTCTGCATTTTGAGCCGAAACAGGGTTATCTTCTGATGGCAGACAGCGACACCGAACAAGACCTGATGCTCCGCAATTTCACAATGGTAAACAGCCAGATTGTTCTGCATGGTGTGCAGGAGATGGGCTTTACAGTCACCGGCGTACAGCCTGCTGCGACCTATGAGATTTACCAGATGAAAGGCGGCGAACAGTATCATTATCACCGCTTTGAAAGTCTGGAATCCAATAAGGACGCGGGTTTGAGCGTTGCAGACTATGATCTTGTGTATACCAGCGATTGGAGTGAAGTTTCCGGCGATTCCGTTCAGCAGCGACTTGATAGCCTGTTTCAGAGATTCAATGTCGATCATCCGGCAGACTTCCGCGGGCATTCGATGAGCGTCAGCGATGTCATTGTTGTGACAGAAAATGGCAGCAAAACGGCGTACTATGTGGATTCGGCGGGCTTTACGGAGATGCCGGAGTTTCTAAATCCGAATAACACCGCAGTCGTTGCAGCAAACTATGATCGTGAAATTGAGCGACTGAAACTGAATGCGCGGGCTATCGGCAAGCTGCGGGATATGATCGAGGAACGCTACGACTCAGATAAAGCGCAGCTCCGGCAGGATGCGGACAGCTTCATTGATGAGATAGCAGCGCAGATGTTTGACGGAAACGATGCATTTTTGCAGTATTATCGCGGCGAAGCGCATGACAGCATTGTGGATACGGTGTTTGATGCAGCGTATGCGCGTGTTTCAGAAATGCGGGAAAATGTGCATCAGATCGTCTGGTACTCCGATGACACCGGCGCGGATGACGGACCGGATTTCAAAACCTTGCAGGAAGCGCTGGACTATGCGCGAAAGCGTATACAGGAGAACGGCTTTGAGGGCTTTACGGTCTATGACCGCGAAGCAAAGAAAATCGAAGCAGTTGAGGGGCGTTTCCCGGAGCGCGGCATTTTCGTTCCGGAAATCTACTACAACAGCGGCATGATGACGATGGACGAGTACAACCGCGCGAGACTGGAAGGACATGAATTTCTGCTGATGATTCAGACGCCGCAGCATGATGTGCAGACATCCGGAACATTTCATACGCTGGCAGATGCGCAGGATGCCGGGAATGAAGCAATCCGAAACGGTCATGCTATCGGCTATGCGGTGCTGAATCAGCCGGAGAGCAAGATCGAGGTCTATGACAGCGACTTCCCGACAAACGGTGTGTTCAGTGATGAAGTCTATGCGAACAGCCCGTTTCAGACGCTTACAGTGCATACCGATGCGCCGATGACACCGGAACCGCCGAAAAAGCACCGCCCGACCAGAGCAGAACAGCTTTACAATCTGTTCGCAGAAATGTACCCTGAAATTATCAGCGGCGCACACACCAATGAACGCTATGAGGACAGAAACGGCGAGGACAGCGGATATGAGCCGCTGGCAGTCGAAAATCACGGCGGCGGGCAGTATTCGTGGTCTACATTCTACTTCCAGAACGGCGATCTCATGGCAGACCCGGACTTCTGTTTTCTGCTCGATCACGAAAACAAGCGCATGGAAATTCTGTCATTCCAGATGGACGGTGTGCCGCCATACGGGACAGTTTACCAATGCTGCGTGGATGAAACGGGGAATGTTGACCGTGAACTGCGCGAGCAGTTGGAACAGACATTCTTGCAGAATCTCCGCAATGCTCGTGCGACAGATCGGCAGCTCGTGCGTTACACGGATGAGAATGAGGAAGAAGTGACCGTTGAGCGCGATGAACCAGTCATTCCCGAAGAACCGGTAAGCAGCGACCAATCCGCGGAATACCGTGCGGTGCTGAATACCTTTGCAGAAAAGCAAGATCTGGGCGAGCTGAATGTGCAGTACGATGATCGCGGCAGAGCATTTATCTATGAGCGATTCGCGGACAGCAAGGATTTGCAGCTTTTCATGCTCTACCCGGACAACCGCAGCCCCGAAGCATTGCAAAAAGAGCTGGACGGCTATGAGCGTTCAATGGATTACCGCGGCGAGAAAATCGAGAATGTGTCACGGCGGCAATCCTATGTTCAGGTGCATGGACTGTCCGAGCTGCCGCCTGTTCCCGATGATCTACCGCCGATTGTCTACGCCGCCGATCCGCGCGGCAAGCTGCATGACAATCTTGCGGCTATCCGCGAGCTGCATCGACTTCGGAAATGCGAAGAAAACGGCGAGCCGCTGTATACAAAACAGCGCAGCAATGACCATAGCAAGGAAGTTTCGGACATGATTCTGCGGCGGTATTCCGGTTGGGGCGGCTTGGCGGAGGTGTTCGATGAATCGAGTGACCGATATGAATATGAGCGTGGGCAGTTACACAAATATCTGACCGATGATGAGTACAAAGCGATCCGCGCAAGCGTCACCGATGCACATTATACCCCGCAGATTGTGGTCGATGCGATGTGGTCGGCGGTGCAGCAAATGGGGCTTAGTCGGGATTCCCGCATCTTGGAACCGTCTTGCGGCACGGGCAATTTCATCAGCAGAATGCCGCACAGCATCGGAAACGGCGGCGTTGTCGGCATCGAGATCGACAGCATCACGGCAGAAATTGCATCGCGTCTGCACAATGACCGCGACAATGTCCGCATTCTGAATTCTCCCTTTGAGCATTCTGATTTACCGGACGGCAGCTTTGATCTTGCAATCGGCAATGTCCCCTTCGGTGACTACAAAATGAACGACCCCGATTATGCGCAGGACTGGTTAATCCATGACGCATTCTTCCGAAAGGCTCTTGACAAAGTTGCGCCGGGCGGCGTGGTAGCATTTATTACATCGTCGGGAACAATGGACAAGAAAACTTCAAAGGTGCGTGAATATCTTGCAACGCAGGCGGAATTGGTCGGTGCGATTCGCTTACCGAATACGACCTTTGCAGAAGCCGGTACGGGCGTGACCGCGGACATCATTATTCTGAAAAAGCGCGAAGCTCCGCTGCCTGCACATGAGCCGAAACCGGACTGGTGCTATACTGCGGAAACCGAGGACGGGCTGCGCATCAACAGTTATTTCGTGCAGAATCCTTCCATGATTCTCGGCACAATGCGGCAGACAAGCTATTTTGACCGCCTGACCTGTGACCCAAAGCCGGATGTGCCGCTGAAAGATCAGCTCCGTGACGCGATTGCAAGTCTGAATGCAAAAATCACGATCACCAGACGAAATGCTGCGGCAAAGGCGCGGCAGGAGCAGATCGAACCATGGGGCAAGGATTATTCCTATCACGAAAAAGACGGCAAAATCTACTATCGGCAGGGCGAGCACATGGATGCGGTAAAAGGAAATGCCGCGGAGATTACAAGAATGCGGCAGCTCATTGAAATCCGCACATTGATCCGCGCTCTGCTGGATAAGCAAAAGACAAATGTGCCCGATGAAGCCCTGACTGCCATGCGCGAAAAGCTCAACGAGCTGTATGATGCCTATGTCAAAGAGAACGGCGCGTTAAACTCTGCGGAGAACAAAAAACGATTCGGGCGCGATGCGGATTATCCGATTCTGCAATCACTTGAAAACTACAACGCGAAGACGCAAACCTACGAAAAAGCGGACATTTTCTATAAGCGCACAGTGAGCCCTGTCGCGGAAATCAAGTCGGTGGAAACGCTGGATGAAGCGTATCAGGTATCGCTCGACCGCCGCGGAAAGCCGGATATTCCGTATATGGCGACGCTGCTGCAAGCGACTGAGCCGGACATGGAAATGAAAGAACTGATGCAAAAAGTCGAGCGTGATCTGCTGGCATCCGGTCTGGTATTTCTCGACCCGGAAAAAAAGATTCCTGATGTATCATTCTCCGGCATTACAGACCGTTCGGAATACCTGTCCGGCAATGTGCGCCGCAAGCTGGCATTTGCCGAAGAAAAAGCAAAGCAGAACCCGGTTTATCAAGCAAATGTCGATGCGCTCAAGGCTGTCATCCCGGAGACAATTCATGCGGAGGAAATCACGGTGCGCATGGGCTGCACATGGATTGATGCCGAGGATTACACGAAGTTTCTGCATTCGCTGTCCGGGCGTGATTCGTGGGATACACGATGCGAAGTAACATATATGCCGCAGACCGGCGAGTTTGACATTATGAAAGCAGGCAGCCGGAAAGACCTCAATGTGAATGAGGGAACAACCTACGGCACGGACAATCTGACGATGTATGAAATTGCGCTGAAAATGCTGAATCAGAAGCGCATTGTTGTGAACAAAACTGTTCCGTCGCCGAAAGACCCGTCTAACACAGTGACG
>CAMOOV010000111.1 GCA_946621745.1 uncultured Ruminococcus sp. | reverse complement strand
CAGCATTTCATATGCGCGGACGATATCGCGCACATCGGTAAAATCGCGCTGAACCGTGAGATTGCCCGTCCGGATGACCGGCTCCCGCCGACCGGCTTCGATTTCGGCGGCCTGTCTGCACCAGTCCGCGATGACGAAATCCGCCCGCTGCCGGGGGCCGAAATGGTTGAATGCGCGGACACAGATCACCGGCAGAGCATAGGCGCGGAAGCAGACCTGCGCGAGCGATTCCGCAGCGAGCTTTGTCGCGGCATAGAAATTGTTCGGCTGCGGGAGGGTATCCTCCGAAACGGGGATCTGCGCCGGACGGAGCGTACCGTAGACCTCGCCGGAGCCGACCAGCAGAATGCGCGGCGGATCAGGCAGCTTTCGCGCAGCCTCCAGCAGATGCAGCGTACCGCTGATATTGATATCGACGGTTTTCTGCGGCATTTTCCATGAGAGCCCGACCGAGCTCTGCGCCGCAAGATGCAGTACCGCATCCGGCCGGACGGCCTGAAGCAGCGCATCCGTTTCCGCCGCATCGCAGAGATCAAGCGTATGCACGGTACAGTCCCCGCCGGAAAACTGCTCCTGCGGCAGGATCGCCGCATGGATCTCCGCAGCGTTTCCGGCGAGCTGCGCGATTGCATAGCCGCCGACAAATCCGGCCGCTCCGGTAATCAGACAGCGCATGAAAGTCTCACTCCTTTTCCGGCAGCAGAATGCCGCGCATCTTCTTCATCACGCAGTCCAGCGAGAATTCCCGCAGGACGCGTTCTCTTGCCGCAAGGCCGTATTTTGTACGCAGTGCGTCATCGGTCAGCAGATGCTCCATTGCGCAGGCCAGCGCATCCGCATCGCCGGGCGGAACGGTCAGGCCGGTCTCGCCGCCGATGCTCACGAGCGGAACGCCGGTCGGCAGTGCGGTATTGATAACAGGCTTTGCATTGACCATTGCTTCGAGCTGCACGATGCCAAAAGCCTCGCTCTGCGCAACGGACGGCAGGACGAACAGGTCACAGTCCGCGAACATATCGCGCAGCTCCGCCGTCATGCGCCGGCCGAGGAAGTGTACGCGCTCCGCAATGCCGAGATTCTCCGCCTGCTGCCGGAGCGCGGATTCGAGGACGCCCGTTCCGGCGATCATCAGCTCGGCATTGGCGTGCAGCTTTGCAAATGCATCGAGCAGTACATCGACGCCCTTGTAATAGACCAGCCGGCCGGTGAACAGGATCTTTTTTGCCCCCTTGTCATGCAGATGCGCATCCAGCGGATGCTGATGCGGCCGCTCCTCATAGACGGCGGGATCAATGCCGTAGGGGACAACAATGCATTTTTCGCGGAACTGCGAGAGCATCGGCGAGCTGTCGATATGCGCCTGCGTCGCCGCGACGATCACATCTGCACGACGCAGCAGCCATTTTGTCAGCGGGCTGCACAGCTTTCCCATGACCTTCTGCCGGACGATATCACTGTGCCATGCGGCGATCACGCGGCCGCGGTAGCCGGAGAGCAGCAGCGCGAGATCGGCGGGCGGATATGGGAGATGCAGCTCGACCGCATCCGACAGCATGACCTTGCGCCGGAATTCTCCGAAATAGGACAGCGACAGCGGACAGGACGCGATCTCCCCGAAGCTGCCCGCATAGGTGACGGAAACGCCGTTGATGCGCTCGCGCTTCGTCAGGCCGATCCCGTCGCGGCAGCAAAGCACCTTGACCTTTGCATATCTGCGCATGGCCTCTGCGGTCTGCTGCATGACGGTCTCGATCCCGCCGATATGGGGCGCATAGGCCTTGCCCGCAATCAGCAGGCGCGGGCGGTCATTCTGTGCCATGCTGCATCTCCCTGTATTCATCTGCGAGGATGCCGTACCAGACATCGTCAAAAATTCTTCCCTTTATATAAGCGTGCTGCCGCAGGATGCCCTCCTGCTTCATGCCGAGCTTCTGCATGACGCGCCCCGACTTCGGGTTATGGATATCGTGATTGGCACAGACGCGCCGGACACCGACTGTCTCAAACAGATAGCGCAGAACGGCTTTTCCGGCCTCCGGCATATAACCCTTGCCCCACCACCTTGTGCCGAGACACCAGCCGAGCAGCGCGCAGTCCGTTTCCTTGTAATAACGCACGACAGAGAGATTGCCGACCGGCTCGCCGGTCTCTTTCAGCACCAGCACCCAGTTGTATGTGTCCGGCTTTTCGTAGGCACTGACCCATTCGCGCAGGATCGCTTCGGTCACGCCGGGATTCTCATGCGGCGCCCATGTCAGATAGCGTGCGACCTCCTCCGAGGATGCCCAGTTCCGGAACATAGCTTCCGCATCCGTGACGGCAAAGCGCCGCAGGATCAGCCGCTCTGTTTCCAGTGTGACGGTTCCCTGATGTTTCATACGATCATTCCTTTATTTCCTGATAGACCTGATACAGCCGCTCTGCCGCATTGTCCCAGCTCATCTGCTCTGCACGGACAAAGCCGCGCTGCCGCAGCATTTTGCGCAGCGGTTCATCGGTCAGCAGCCGTTCGAGTCCTTTTTCGATCGCGGAGACTTTATGCGGATTGCAGAGCAGCGCGGCATTTCCGGCCGCCTCCGGCAGCGATGCGGCATTTGCCGTCAGCACCGGACAGCCGCAGGCCATTGCCTCAAGCGGCGGCATCCCGAAGCCCTCATAGAGCGAGGGGAATACAAATGCCAGCGCACCGGAATAGAGCGCCGCCATATCACCGGACGGGATATAGGACGGAAAAATGATATGCCCGCGCACGGCAGCATCCTCCGCCGCAGCGAAGATGCTCTCATACTGCCAGCCCTTTCCGCCGGCCAGCACGAGCGGCGGCGCATCGTGATACCGCTTCCGCAGCAGGCCGTAGGCGCGGATCAGCCGCACGAGATTCTTGCGCGGCTCCAGTGTGCCGAGATAGAGAAAATACTGTGCGGGGAGATGATGCGCCTGCCGGACGCGTTCGATCTCCGCTTTCTCCGCGGGCGCGAAGCGTTTGCGATCGACGCCGCACGGAACGACGCGCACCTTTTCCGCATATGCCGGATAATATTTCGCGATCTCCCTGCGGGAAAATTCGCTGTCGGTCACGATGCGGTCAGCGCGCTGCATGGAGCGCCGCAGCGACAGCTTCAGCAGCAGGCGCGTCCTTGTGCGCATGGTTTCGGGACGGGCGTGCAGCACCATATCATGCACGGTCACGACCGTTTTTCCGTGAACGCCGGGCGGGACGATATAGTTGAAGAAATGCGTGATATCCGCCCATTTTCCGTGAAAAATGCGGTAGGGCAGGGGAACGGCCGCCGTCAGCATCCGGTAGAGCAGCGGCGAAAACCGCGCCGGATGCAGCGGCGTATTCTTCTGCACAAAGGGCTGCATCCGCCGCACCTTTTCCTCCGGCGCACGCAGCGTGAAATATTCAAAGCGGTATGCTTCCTCGGGATGCAGCCTAGCGAGCGCCTCCGTCAGATACGCCTCGCACCAGCCGACACCGGAGATCAGATCGCCGGTCAGCGGGGATGCGTCAAATGCGATGTTCATGTTCGTTTGCCTCCGGATGGACGGGGAGCGGATGCGGTTATATGCATGATTTCGTTCCGGTCTCGCGTCTGACCAGCTCCAGATCATGCTGTGCCATGCGCGTAACGAGTGCGTCAAAGGAGATCTCCCGCTTCCAGCCGAGCACGCGCTCCGCCTTTGAAGGATCGCCGAGGAGCAGCTCGACCTCCGCCGGACGGAAGAATGCCGGATCGACGCGCAAAACGGTTTTGCCGTTTGCTTTGTTGATGCCGACGGCATCGGCGCCCTCGCCCTGCCATTCGAGCTCAATGCCGACGGCGCGGAATGCGCATTCCGCAAATTCGCGCACCGAGCGCGTTTCGCCGGTCGCGATGACATAATCATCCGGCTGATCCTGCTGAAGCATCAGCCACATTGCGCGGACATAATCCTGCGAATGTCCCCAGTCGCGCTTCGCATCGAGATTGCCGAGCGAAACGGATTCCTGTAAGCCGAGCGCGATACGGGCAGCGGCATCGGTGATCTTCCGCGTGACAAATTCCTTGCCGCGGCGCTCCGATTCGTGATTGAACAGAATACCGGCGCAGGCAAAGAGACCGAAGCTCTCGCGGTAATTTTTCGTGATCCAGTGGCCGTAGAGCTTCGCAACGCCGTAGGGACTGCGCGGATAGAACGGCGTCTGCTCATTCTGCGGGATCGCCTGCACCTTGCCGAACATTTCCGAGGTCGAGGCCTGATAGAACCGCGCCTCCGGCCGGACAGTGCGGATCGCTTCGAGCAGATTCGTCACGCCGACGGCGTTGATCTCTGCGGTCGCGAGCGGCTGCTCCCAGCTTGTCGCGACAAAGCTCTGTGCTGCGAGATTGTAGACCTCATCCGCCTGCGAGATGCGCAGCGCGGAGATCAGCGAAACGATATCCGTCATATCCGCATAGATCAGACGGATCCGATCTTTGAGATGGGCGATATTGCCGAAATCGACAACGCTCTTGCGCCGCCAGATGCCGTAGACCTCATAGCCCTTTTCGAGCAGCAGCTCCGCGAGATAGGAGCCGTCCTGACCGGTGATGCCGGTAATCAGTGCGCGTTTTTTCATGCTTCTTCCTTTCCGGCTTCGCATTCCGCCGCGAGCCGCAGAATGCGCGGCTTTTGCAGCATCATATCGCTGAAGCCCATAGCTATATCATACAGGATTTCCGGCCGTTTTCGGCAGACCGGATAAGCCGCTGCAATTCTCCGAACGGAGGTAGTCAGAGCAGCTCGCCGCGGCCCTGTTCATGCAGAATATCCGTGACTTTTTTGATATTCTGTGCGGCATCGGCATCGCAGACCAGCAGCACATCGTCCGTATCGACGATGACGGTATGCTCCAGCCCGACGGCCGCGATCAGCTTTTTTCCGCCTGCGATCACGCAGTTTTTTGTGCCGATCGTCAGGATATCGCCGCTGCGGTAATTGCCGTTCGTATCGGTCTTTGCGACGCGCCGCAGAGACGGCCAGCTCCCGACATCATCCCAGCCGAAGCTGCCGGGAATGGTATAGAGCTGCTGCGATTTTTCGAGGATGCCGAAATCGACGGAGATCTTCGGCATCTTCGGAAATTCCGCCTGCAATACCGCATCAAATTCCGGCGTATCACAGACATCGCGCAGCCTGCACGCGATCTCATAGGCACGGGGAAGATACTGCCGCAGCGCTTCGAGATAGACCGATGCCCGCCAGACGAACATACCGCTGTTCCAGAGATAGCTGCCGGATTCGACATATTCGCGGGCGGTGTCGGCATCGGGCTTTTCCTTGAAGCTGTCCACGCGGTAGATGCCGGGCGGCATCCCCTCGGCACGGGAGAATGCGATATAGCCGTAGCCGGTCTCCGGATAGACCGGTGTAATGCCGACCGTCAGCATGGCATCGGACTCCGCCGCGGCAGATGCAGCCCTGCCGAGCGCATCGGCGCAGAGTGCCTCGTGCCGGATCAGATGATCGGCGGGCAGCGTCAGCATGACGGCATCGCCCCAGCGCTTTGCGATCACCGCAGCGGCCAGTGCGATACAGGGCGCGGTATTCCGCGCTTCCGGCTCCGCGAGCAGATTCTCTGCCGGGAGCGCCGGGAGCTGTTCACGCACGAGCGGCAGATATTCCGCATTCGTGACGACATAGACGCGCTCCGGCGGGACAAGTCCGCCTACGCGCTTCATTGTTTTTTGCAGCAGCGTCTCACCGTCATCGGTCAGCGATAAAAACTGCTTCGGACAGTCTGTCCGGCTTTTCGGCCAGAAGCGTTCGCCCCTGCCGCCGGCCATGATGACCGCCGTCAGCAGCGGTGCAGCATTCTGCATTCAGGTCACTCCTTATCCTCATGTTCATGGTTTTTCAGGCTGCGGACTGCAAATTCCGCCGCATTGTTTTCCGGCGGGAACAGCATGGTTTTCAGCGTCAGCAGCAGGATCTGGATATCCAGCAGAAGCGAATATTCCTCTATATACATCAGATCCATTTTCAGCTTGTCGATCGGCTCGGTGTCATAGGCGCCGGTGACCTGCGCATAGCCGGTCAGACCGGCCTTGACCTGTAACCGGTACGGAAATTCGGGATATTTTTTTGCATATTCCGCGGCAAGCTCCGGCCGCTCCGGCCGCGGCCCGACGAGCGACATCTCGCCGCGCAGGATATTGAGCAGCTGCGGCAGCTCATCGAGCCGGAAATGCCGCAGGATGCGGCCTGTTTTTGTGATGCGTTCATCCTGCTCGGAGGCGAGGACAGCCTTGCCGTCCGCCTCGGCATCGGGGATCATGCTGCGGAATTTCAGCACCTCGAATTCCGCGCCGTCGCGTGTCAGACGCTTCTGCCGGTAAAAGACGCTGCCGCCGTCCTCCATGTGAACTGCCAGTGCGCAGATCAGCATAACCGGCGCCGCCGGAATCAGCATGAGCGCTGAGAGCGCGATATCAAAGAAGCGCTTGACAAACCGCTGACCGAGCGTCAGTCCCTCATTGCGGCAGAGGATCAGCGGCGTATCGAACAGCCGGATCTCATCCGCGCCGCGGATCAGAATATCCGAGAGCAGCGGTGCGATATAGACGCGCTGCCGCTGCCCGCAGCAGTATTGCAGCACACTGTTCCGCAGATCGGCGGGGACATCGCAGAGGATCACGCCGTCGAAATCGCCGAGCAGCCGGATGATCTCCCGCAGGCCGGCGGAGCAGCTGATGCTCTCGCAGATCATATATTTATCGACGCGGCTGCCCATTTTCATGACCAGCTCTGCGGCCTGCGCCGAGCCGTATACAACGATCAGCCTGCGCGGCGGGAACAGCCTGAAATAGATCCGGCTGACGAGAAATGACCAGCCTGTGACGGTGACATAATCCGCAGCCGTCAGGACGATCATCGGCATCAGCGGCATGAAGTGACGGCCGATGACACTGACCTGCATATAGGTGATGACATTGACAAAGGTGACGCCGATCAGCTGATAATAGATCAGGTCGCGCCGTTTGAGATAGCCGAAGCGCGTACAGCGGTAGGCCTTGAAAACCAGAACAGTCAGCACCAGATAGATCGCGATGACAGCCCAGTTGCCGCGGCGGAAGAACGGTGCAATGATCTCCTCAGCGTAGCAGCGATCCCAGATCAGTGCGAACCAGAGAGTCAGCATTCCCAGCAGCAGGATCCCGAAGCAGGTCGAGAACAGATGCCGGTATTTTCTGTGATCCATAGAATCATAGCTCCTGTTGCAGCGTGCGGCGGTGCCTTTGTGAAAGCATTGCCGCCTGTGCTTCCGATAATACACAGCACCCGCCGTTTTGGATCCGGCGGGGTGCAGATTTTGTTAGATTCGGTCGGATTTCGGTGTGATGAGACAGATCTCCGGGGGATTGAAGAGCCGCGGCTTTCCGAGACCGCCGCTGACGATCATCTCCGCATTGCCGCCGGTATAAAGCCCCTTTGCGTAGCGCGGGAAGAAGGTGCGCTCCGGCGAGAGGATGCCGCCGATGAACGGCAGACGGACAATACCGCCGTGAATATGACCTGAAAGCGTCAGCTTCGCGCCCCATTCCGCATAGGCCGGAAACCAGCGCGGATTGTGCGCGAGCAGCAGGGTATCCGGCGGGCAGGAGCCGAGCCGTTCCCAGAGTGTTCCGGCTGTGCATTCATATTTTCCGCGCGCACCGAGGATACCGCCGCCGCGGTAATAGGTCGGCGGCAGGCGCAGTCCGGCAATGGAGATATCGCCCCAGCGGACGATCTCATTGTCGAGCAGCCGCGCGCCGCTTTTGCGGACGGCATCGCGGAAGCCGGCATAGGCACCCGGCGAAAGATCCGCTTCATGATTGCCCTCCGCGACGATGACAGTCGCGATCGCGCAGAGCTTTTCCAGCAGTGCCTCCGTATTCTCAAAATCCAGCTCCGTCCGCGAGACGAGGTCGCCGGTAATGACGATCAGCTCCGGCTCCAGTGCGGCGACTGTCCGGATCAGGCGCTTCTGTCCGCGTCCGAAGCTGCGCTTATGCAGATCCGAAATCTGCACAGTCCGCGGCATCGCGGCAAAATCGGTCTCATAGCGGCTGACGTGCAGCAGCGCGAGGTTTTCGGCGGCAGCCCAGCCCAGCAGCAGCGCTGCGGGAACAGCGAGGGCAAGGCCGGTTTTTTTTGCATTGATATTCATATTGCGGGGTGCGGCGGAGGAAATCCGCCGGCTCTCCTTTCTGCGATGATTCAGACAGTGACCGCTGCGCGCACGGGCGCCTTTGCGGGCGCCTCCTCCATTGCGGCGACGAGCGACCGCAGACGGATCTTCGCGGCACCGAGATTGTTGATCTCGTCGATCTTGAGCTGCGTATAGAGCTTGCCTCCGCGTTCGAGAATGCTGCGCACCTCGTCGGTCGTGACGGCGTCAATGCCGCAGCCGAAGGAAACGAGCTGCACGAGCTGCATATCCGGCTGTGAAGTGACGAATTTCGCGGCGCGGTACAGTCTGGAATGGTATGTCCACTGATTCAGGACACCGAGCTTTCCGACCGTCGCGAGTGATGAGACAGCATCCTCGCTGATGACGGCCATGCCGAGGCTGGTGATGAGCTTATGGATGCCGTGATTGATTTCCTTGTCGATGTGGTACGGTCTGCCCGCAAGGACGATGATCTTTCTGCCGGCTGCCCGTGCCGCCTCGATGATGCGCTGCCCCTCCTTCGCGACGATCATGCGGTAATGCATCTGTGCGGTATAGGCCGCCTCGATCGCGGTTTTCAGATCGGTGCGGAAGCCGCGGCGGTAGGGCGCGAGCGCCTTCTGCAATGCTGCATAGACACCCTTTTTGCGGTTGAGATCCATATAGGGCGTGATGAAATTCCGGGCAGTCAGACGGCTGTTGTTTGCGCGGAGCAGCTCCGGATAATAGGCGACGACCGGGCAGTTATAGTGGTTGTCGCTGCTGCCCTCATCAAAGTTGTAGCTCATGCACGGCCAGAAGATGAAATCGACGCCCTGCTCCAGCAGATCCTCGATATGCCCGTGCGCGAGCTTTGCCGGATAGCAGACGGTATCCGAGGGGATCGTGTGCTGTCCCTTGTAATACATATCGCGGTCGCTTTCATGCGAGAGCTTCACGGCGAAGCCGAGCTGCGTGAACAGTTCTGTCCAGAAGGGCATCTGCTCATAGAAGGAGAGTGCGAGCGGCAGACCGACCGTTGCGAGCGGTCTGCTCCCGCGGCATCTGCGGTCCTTCTGCGCGAGGATGAGGTTATATTTGTAATCATACAGCGAGGGGATCTCGTCGGTCTGCTTTTTGCCGGCGCCCTTCTCGCAGCGGTTGCCGGAGATATAGCGGCCGCCGTCGGGGAAGATGACGATATTGAGCGCACAGTGCGCGGTGCATCCGCCGCATTTCGCGCTGCGTGTCTGATAGGAGAAATCTGCGAGCCTGTCCTCGGTGATCGTTGTCGTCTGTTCGGGCGCGTGCTCCATTGCATAAAGCGCCGCGCCGAATGCGCCCATCAGACCGGAGATCGCCGGACGGATCACATCGCGGCCGAGCTCCATTTCAAAGGAACGCAGCACGGCATCATTGAGGAATGTGCCGCCCTGCACGACGATATTCTTTCCGAGCTCCTCAACGGATTTTGCGCGGATGACCTTATAGACGGCGTTCTTGATGATCGAGCCGGAAAGGCCGGCGGAAA
>CAMOOV010000110.1 GCA_946621745.1 uncultured Ruminococcus sp. | reverse complement strand
AATGCTCGCGGAAATCGTCGCATCCGATGAAAAGCAGCGGTATTCGTTCAATGCAGATCATACAAAGATCCGTGCGAATCAGGGACATTCGTTTCCGGTCGATCTGGAGCTTGCGCCGGTCATGCCGCCGGAAGTTCTCTGGCACGGCACCGCAACGCGCTTTCTGGACAGCATCATGCAGACCGGCCTGAAACCGATGAGCCGGCAGTATGTGCATCTTTCGCCGGATGCGGAAACCGCATACAAGGTCGGCATCCGGCACGGCAAGCCCGTCATCCTGCGCATCGAAGCGCAGAAAATGGCGGCGGCGGGATTTGTATTTTACCGAGCGGAAAACGGCGTCTGGCTGACGGATGCCGTTCCGCCGGAGTATATCGGCATAACAGAATACGATGCAAAGGGGCGTGGGCAGGCATGAACGGATTTCTCCCCGTGACGGCAGAGGAGCTTGCGGAGCGTGGCATCACGCAGCCGGATTTTGTCTATGTCTGCGGCGATGCCTATGTCGATCATCCGAGCTTCGGCGCGGCGATCATCTGCCGGATCCTGGAACGGGAGGGCTATTCCGTAGCGATGCTGGCGCAGCCGGACTGGAAGACCGACCGCGATTTCATGCGCTTCGGTGCGCCGCGGCTGGCATTTCTGGTCAGCGCGGGCAATATCGACAGCATGGTCGCGCATTATACCTCCGCGAAAAAGCGCCGCTCTGACGATGCCTATTCGCCCGGCTGCAAGGCGGGCAGACGGCCGGACAGAGCTGTGACGGTCTACTGCAAAAAAATCCGCAGCATCTACGGAAACGATGTGCCGATCCTCATCGGCGGACTGGAGGCCTCGCTCCGCCGCTTTGCGCATTATGATTACTGGGATGACAGCGTTCACCCCTCCGTGCTGCTGGAAAGCGGCGCGGATATCCTTAGCTTTGGCATGGGCGAGCACAGCATGACCGAGCTGGCGAATCTGCTGAATGACGGCGTGCCGGTCAGCGAGATCCGCGATGTCCGCGGCACCTGCTATCTCTGCGATCCGTCGGAGACGCCGTTCGGCGCGGCGGAATGTCCGTCCTATGAGCAGGTGCGCGACAAAAAGGAGGCCTATGCAAAGGCCTGCCGGATCCAGTATGACCAGCAGGATGAGGTCTACGGCAAGCGCATCATTCAGCGCCACGGCGACAAAATGCTCGTGCAGAATCCGCCCGCGCTTTCGCTGACGCAGGAGGAATTTGACGCGGTCTACACGCTGCCGTTCATGCGCACCTATCACCCGATGTACGAGGCGGAGGGCGGCGTACCGGCGATCAAGGAGGTGCGCTTCTCGATCACGCATAACCGCGGCTGCTTCGGCTTCTGCAATTTCTGTTCGATCGCGCTGCATCAGGGCAGACGCATGACGACACGCTCGGAGGAATCCGTGATCGAGGAAGCGAAATATCTGACGACGCTGCCGGATTTCAAGGGCTATCTGCATGATGTCGGCGGCCCGACGGCCAATTTCCGGCATCCCTCATGCAGGAAGCAGCTGCAGCACGGACTCTGCCGCGGTAAAAAATGTCTCGCGCCGGAGCCCTGCAAGAATCTCGAAGTCGATCATCAGGATTATCTGCGGCTGCTGCGAAAGCTCCGTGCCCTGCCGAAGATCAAGCGCGTGTTTATTCGCAGCGGCATCCGCTATGACTACTTGCTCGCCGACAAGAATGATGAATTCTTCCGCGAGCTGGTGCGGTATCATGTCAGCGGACAGCTCAAGGTCGCGCCGGAGCACTGCTCGAATCATGTGCTGGATAAAATGGGCAAGCCGCATATCGAATATTACAAGGCGTTCCAGAAGCGCTTTTATGAACTGACAAAATCCATGGGCAAGGAGCAGTATCTCGTGCCGTATCTGATGAGCAGTCATCCGGGCAGCACGCTGAAGGACGCTGCCGAGCTGGCCTGCTTCCTGAAATCCGAGGGCATTCATCCGGAGCAGGTGCAGGATTTCTATCCGACGCCCGGCACGATCTCGACCTGTATGTTCCACACCGGCCTCGATCCCTATACAATGGAGCCGGTCTATGTGCCGCGCTCCGCAAAGGAAAAAGCGGAGCAGCGCGCCATGCTGCAATACTATAAGCCGGAGAATTATGCCGTGATCCGGCAGGCACTCATAAAGATCGGCAGGCGTGACCTGATCGGCAGCGGGCCGAAATGTCTTGTGCCGGATGCGCCGCACGCACAGCAGAATACCGGCAGGCCGCAGCCGCATTCGCAGAAAAAGAATGCGGGGCGCACCCACGCCGGACAGCGCGGAAGGAAGAATCCGCGCGGCAAAAAGTGACTGACCGGATTCCCCTGTGAATCAAGGAGGGTGCGATGAGACTGAAAGCGATCTTTCTGGCTGCGGCGCTGATCCTGACGCTCACTGCCTGCGGTGCAAAGCGTCCGGCGGCGCTGACCGCCGAGACCGAAGCGACGCTGAAAACCGTGCAGATGCTGCCGGCCGAACGGATTCCCGAATCCGGCTGGACAGAGGAGAGCTTCTCCTATACGGTACGGCTCGGCGGCTATCAGAAAATGTTCCCGCTCACGCTTGCGGAATGCGGGAGCCTGTTCTCGGTCGATACCGAAAAGGGGCTGACATATGACGGCGGCAAGGCGACCGGCAGACTGCTTTTTGAGGGCTGCTATGTCGGTACAGTCAGCCTGACGGACTGTCCCTCGGAGACCGATCTGCGGGGCGGGAGAGTCCGCTCCATGACTTTTACCGCGCCGAAAGCCGGCGACGGAAACGATTATCCGAGTCTGTATCCGGTCGCGCTCAACAAGGTCACGATCGGTTCCTCTGCGGAGGATATCAGGCAGAATCTCGGCTATGATGTGACAGCGGCGGGTACGATCGACATTTCCGAGAAGATCGGCCGTTATCAGTTCACGATCAAGGGCGATGCAGCAAACGGTGTCACGGCGATTACGCTGACAGATGCCGGAACATAACGGAAAGGCGGGCTTTGATATGACAATGATCCTCGACCGGTTTGAGGGCGATTATGCCGTGCTGGAGATCACCGATGAAACAGGCGCGGCGGTTTACAAGAACCTCCCTGCCGACTGGCTTCCGGAGGACGCCGCTGAGGGCGATGTCCTTGTGAAAGCGGACGGCAGATACGCGATCGACTCTCATGAGACCGAAAAGCGCCGTGCAGCTGCGGCGGAAAAGCTCCGCGCAGTGCAGGGTGAAGCATGATGTATGATCTGCTGATCGCGGGGGGCGGCGCGGCAGGACTGTTTGCGGCAGTAACCGCTGCCCGCCGCGGAAAACGCGTGCTGATCTGCGATGCGAATGACCGTCCGGGGCATAAGCTCTCGATCACCGGCAAGGGACGCTGCAATCTCACGAACAACTGTGATCCGGATACGCTGATGCAGAATATCCCGCGCAATCCGCGGTTTCTGTATTCGGCGTTTTCGCGCTGCTCGCCGCAGGATGTCATGGCATTTTTTGAGGCGGAGGGCGTTCCGCTGAAAACGGAGCGCGGCAGGCGCGTGTTCCCGCAGAGCGACAAAGCGCAGGATATCGTGCGAGCGCTGGTGTCTTCGGCGGAGCGTGCGGGCGTGGAGATCCGGCTCGGCGCATCTGTCCGGCGGCTCGTGCTGGACGGCGATACCTGCACCGGCGTACAGCTCGCGGACGGCACGGTGCTGTCTGCGGATGCGGTATTGCTCGCGACCGGCGGCATGAGCTATCCGCGGACGGGTTCCCGCGGCGGCGGCTACCGTCTGGCGGAGCAGGCCGGACATACGATCCAGACGCCGCAGCCGTCGCTGATTCCGCTGGAGACTGCCGGAAACGATGCGCAGGAGATGCAGGGGCTCTCGCTGAAAAATGTCACGCTGACCGCGGCACGCGGCAAAAAGGTGCTGTTTACGGAAATGGGCGAGATGCTGTTCACGCATTTTGGTGTATCCGGCCCGCTGGTGCTGTCTGCGAGTGCGCGCATGGATGCGGACAAGCTCGCTGATACGCAGCTGACGGTCGATCTGAAACCGGCGCTTTCGCCGGAGCAGCTCGATGCGCGGATCCTGCGGGATTTTGCCGAGGTGCCGAACCGCGCTGTCAGCAATATCCTCAGATCGCTGCTGCCCGCTTCTATGATACCGGTCATGCTGCGGCGTGCTGGAATACCGCCGGAGAAAAAGGCGCATGATATCACCAAAGCCGAACGCCTTGCGCTCTGCGGTGCAGTCAAGAAATTCACATTGCAGCCGACCGCAATGCGCCCGATCACCGAAGCGATCATCACACGCGGCGGCGTATCGGTCAAAGAGATCAATCCGAATACAATGGAATCGAAGTGCGTTCACGGGCTTTATTTCGCGGGCGAGCTGATTGATGTCGATGCATACACCGGCGGCTACAATCTGCAAATAGCCTTTGCGACCGGCTTTGCCGCGGGCAGCGCGGTCTGAGTCCGGATCGGATGGCCTGTCATATGAAAGATATCATTGCGCTGCTGATGCTCATTCCGGTGCTGTTCGTGCTGCTGCTGATCGGCGATGCGGATTTGCGGAACACGGCATCGCACCGGATCCGGCTGTTTGCCGTTTTGTATATCGGCATCATTCTTGCCGCCGCATTGATCGTCATTGCATCGGCTGCTGCCCGTGCATACAGAAAAAGCGGCAATCCGAAAAAGAGGAAAAATCTCCGTGTGCTGGTAATTCTTGGTGCTGTGCTGGCAGCGGCATATATCGTCCTCATGCTGATACTCTAAAAGGAAAAGACAGATGAATACAAATCAAAAGGTATGGTCAATATTCATTTTGCTGATCGTTTCTTCCATTGCCTTGTATGTGCTGATTGCGGCGTTTCCGGTGCTTGTGGTCTCGCTGATTATGACGCTCTGTTTCCGCACCGATATGCAGCGCGGAAATCCGGATGCGGAGGGCAAATACCGCACGGCGCGGATCTTTATGCGCATTTCCGGCATTGTCGTACTCATTGCCGGCGGATTTCTTGCCGTAGTTTCGGCAATCCTTTTTCTGTAACGGGAGGACGCGGTATGCTGTTTGAGGGATTGCACACGCTTGTTCTGATGATCTTTTTCATCATGATCGCTGCGGGCATCGTGTATGCGGCACTTCTGCTGACAGGCGCCCGCGGCTTCGGAAAGCTCGCAGAGATCGCTGCGGAATCGGAGCCGGCCTATGCGCGGAAGATCCGGACATCGGAGACCGTCACCGGAACCGTGACGCAGATCCGTGAGATCCGGCCGGGCATCGCGGGGCGGATCGAACGGCATGAGTATCAGATCGCCGTCTCCTACCTGCGCGGCAGTGAGCAGCTGACTGCGCTGTTCGGTATCGTGACGGAGCAGCCGCTTGCGCTGAAAGAGGGCAGCCGCGTGAAGCTGCGCGTTTTTTCCTGTACGCTGACAGAGCCGAATGCGGACGCATGGCAGCGGACAAGGACGGCGGCGGGCTGTCTGCCGCAGGACGGAGTGCATTACCGCGAATATCAGGGCGTTCCGACCGATGAGACCGCGACAGTGATCTTTGAGGAGGATTTCGGACGCCTGAAGCTGACAGAGGAAGCTGTCTATATGGCGACGGATCATAAAACGCTGCCGGATACGCTGAAGATCTTCGGCGCTGTGCTGTGCGTGATCGCAGCCGGTATCCTAATATTTGTCATCAGGCTGATCAGTGAGATCGGCTGATGCATCGGAAAGGTATATGTTTCATGCTTGATAAAATCATCATCCGCGGTGCGAGAGAGCATAATCTCAAAAATGTCGATCTCGAAATACCGCGTGATAAACTGGTCGTATTTACGGGACTTTCCGGCTCCGGAAAATCCTCTCTCGCATTCGACACGATCTATGCGGACGGACAGCGGCGCTATATGGAGTCGCTGTCGTCCTATGCGCGGATGTTCCTCGGACAGATGGAAAAGCCCGATGTGGACAGCATCGACGGCCTTTCGCCCTCGATCTCGATCGACCAGAAAACGACCTCCAAGAATCCGCGCTCGACGGTCGGCACCGTGACGGAGATCTACGATTATCTGCGCCTGCTGTATGCGCGCATCGGCATCCCGCACTGCCCGGTCTGCGGCAGAGAGATCTTGCAGCAGACCGTTGACCAGATCGCCGACCAGATACTCGCACTGCCGGAGGGCACGAAGATTCAGCTGCTTGCGCCGATCGTCCGCGGCAGAAAGGGCGAATACGCAAAGGAGCTGGAGCAGGCGAAAAAATCCGGCTATGTGCGTGTGCGCGTGGACGGCATCATCTATGATCTCAGCGAGAAGATCAAGATGAACAAGAACCAGAAGCACAATATCGAAGTGATCGTTGACCGTCTGGTCGTCAAGGAGAGCATCCGCTCCCGCCTTTCGGACAGCATTGAGACCACGACGGCACTGAGCGGCGGTCTTGTGCTGCTCGATATCATCGACGGCGAGGAACAGCTTTTCTCGATGTCCTATGCCTGCCCGGAGCACGGCATCTCGGTCGAGGAGCTGACGCCGCGGATGTTCTCGTTCAACAATCCGTTCGGCGCCTGCGAGACCTGCACCGGTCTCGGCGTATTCCGCGAATTCGATCCGGAGCTGCTGATGCCGAATAAGGCGCTGACCGTTCACGAGGGCGGCTTCAAGGTCAGCGGCTGGAACTGGAAGGATCCGAAATCCGTTGCGAATATGTATGCGAATGCGCTGCATGAGGTCTACGGCGTTCCGCTGGATACGCCGCTCTGCGATATGACAAAGGAGCAGATCGACCTGTTCCTCTGGGGCAACGGCGACGAGGATCTGACGCTGCATCAGGCGGAGGAATACGGCGGCGCGACCTATCATCATCCCTTTGAGGGACTAATCCCGAATCTCAAGCGGCGCTATGCGACCGGCGGACAGTGGATCAGGGACGAGCTGGAGGAGCTGATGACTGAGGTGCCGTGTCCGGACTGCAAGGGCAGACGGCTCCGGCCGATCTCGCTTGCGGTGACGGTCAGCGGCATAGATATTGATTCGCTCTGCCGCAGAAGCGTCACGGAGCTTGTGGATTTCTTTAACAATATTCAGCTCACCGAGCGCGAAATGATGATCGCAAGGCTCATCATCAAGGAGATCCGCGCAAGACTGAGCTTTTTGCAGTCGGTCGGTCTCGGCTATCTGACGCTTGCGCGAGCGGCGGGCTCGCTCTCCGGCGGCGAGAGCCAGCGCATCCGCCTTGCGACGCAGATCGGCTCCTCGCTCATGGGCGTGCTGTATATTCTCGATGAACCGAGCATCGGCCTGCATCAGCGTGACAATGAAAAGCTGATCGCGACGCTCAAGCGCTTGCGCGACTGCGGCAATACGGTGATCGTCGTCGAGCATGACGATGACACGATGCGCGCCGCAGATTATATCGTCGATATCGGCCCCGGCGCGGGCATCCACGGCGGACAGATCGTCTGCGCGGGAACACTTGATGATATCCTGAACTGCGAGCAGTCGGAGACCGGCGCCTATCTCAGCGGACGGAAGTCCATTCCGGTGCCGGAGACGCGCCGCCCCGGAAACGGTAAATTCCTGACAGTATATGGCGCGGCGGTCAACAATCTCCGGCATATTGATGTGAAGATCCCGCTCGGCAAGCTGGTCTGCGTGACCGGCGTTTCGGGTTCGGGCAAATCCTCGCTCGTCAATGAGATCCTGTATAAGTATCTCGCGGCGGAGCTGAACCGCGCTAAGATCCGCTCGACCGGATATGACCGCATCGAGGGTGCCGATCAGCTTGACAAGGTCATCTGCATCGACCAGTCCCCGATCGGCAGAACACCGCGCTCGAATCCGGCGACCTATACCGGCGTGTTCGGTGATATCCGCAATCTCTACGCGGAAACGCAGGATGCCAAAAAGCGCGGCTACGGCCCCGGCAGATTCTCGTTCAATGTCAAGGGCGGACGCTGCGAGGCCTGCGAGGGCGACGGCATCGTGAAGATCGAAATGCACTTCCTGCCGGATGTCTATGTCCCGTGCGAGGTCTGCAAGGGCGCGAGATACAACCATGAAACGCTCGAAGTGAAATACAAGGGCAAGTCGATCCATGATGTGCTGGAAATGACGGTCGAGGAGGGCTGCGAATTCTTCTCGGCGATCCCGAAGATCGCACGGAAGCTGACAACGCTGCGCGATGTCGGGCTTGGCTATATCAAGATCGGCCAGCCCGCGACCACGCTCTCCGGCGGTGAGGCACAGCGCGTCAAGCTCTCGACCGAATTGCAGAAGCGCTCGACCGGCAGGACGATCTATATTCTCGATGAGCCGACGACCGGCCTGCACAATGCCGATGTCCACCGCCTCATCACGGTGCTGCAGCAGCTTGCGGATGCAGGGAATACGCTCGTCGTGATCGAGCATAATATGGATGTCATCAAGGTCGCCGATCACATCATTGATCTGGGGCCGGAGGGCGGAAGCGGCGGCGGCATGATCGTTGCGGAGGGTACGCCGGAGGAGATCGCGGCCTGTGAGGAATCCTATACCGGACAGTTCCTCCGGAGCTATCTGCATCCTGCACCGCAGCCGAAAAAGCGCGGACGCCGCAGCAAAAGCGCAGAAAAGTGAGGGCGGATCATGATACTGGAAAAGGGACTGCCGCAGGTGCAGATGTATTCAGACGGCGCGTGCAGCGGGAATCCGGGGCCGGGCGGCTACGGAACAATTCTGCGCTTTACCGATGCGGCCGGAAAGGTTCACGAGAAGGAGCTTTCCGGCGGTGAGCCGCATACGACGAACAACCGCATGGAGATGATGGGCGTGATCTCCGGACTGGAGGCGCTGAAATCGCCCTGCGCGGTCACGGTCACGACCGACAGCCGCTATGTCGTGGACAGCATCACAAAGGGATGGGTCTACGGCTGGAAGAAAAAGGGCTGGGTCAAGGCCGACAAAAAGCCTGCGCTGAATGTCGATCTCTGGGAGCGGATGCTGCCGCTGCTGGAAAAGCACAGCGTCACATTCGTGTGGGTGAAAGGTCACGCCGGTCATCCGGAGAATGAGCGCTGCGATCAGCTCGCGGTCGCGGAGCGGATGCGGTTCTGAGCCGTAGCCGTATCAAAATCGCAGCATGATATTTGTGAAAAATGACAAAAAAACAGGCCTCACAAAAAAAACTCTGAAAAGTACTGGATTTTTATAAGGAAATATGTTATAATATGGATATGTCCGGCTGCCATGGGATTCGTGCGCCCTGCACAAATCGCAAATTTCCGCAGCCGGTAACAATGATTGGAGGTTTTACCAATGGGAAAAAAGTATTGTTACCTCTTCTCTGAAGGTAACGCAGACATGAGAGAGCTCCTCGGCGGTAAGGGCGCAAACCTGGCTGAAATGACCAAGATCGGTCTGCCGGTTCCGCAGGGCTTCACCATTTCCACTGAGGCCTGCACCCAGTATTATGAGGATGGACGTCAGATCAACCCCGAGATCATGGCAGAGATCGAGGAGTACATTGTCAAGATGGAAGGCATTACCGGCAAGAAGTTCGGTGACAAGGAGAATCCGCTCCTCGTTTCCGTCCGTTCCGGTGCGCGTGCATCCATGCCCGGCATGATGGACACGATCCTCAACCTCGGTCTGAACGAGACGGTCGTTGAGACCATGGCAGCAAAGTCCGGCAATGCTCGCTGGGCATATGACTGCTACAGAAGATTTATCCAGATGTATTCCGACGTCGTTATGGAAGTCGGTA
>CAMOOV010000109.1 GCA_946621745.1 uncultured Ruminococcus sp. | reverse complement strand
GGGGCAAAATCAGCCAAAAAGACGCGTGTTAGGCTTAGTGTCAACACGCCCTAATAGCGAAGTGCTTCTTCCATATTCCTGAAATGCATAACATCAATAGCACAAAGAGCATATACGAGGGTGATTTCACTCTTGCATATGCTCTTATTTTATCAGACTTGGCTCTGTTTATTATCGTTAATGGCTATTTGACATTTGAAAAGGCTTGACCTAAACTTCGGACGACTCGCCGGCAGCGAAACGAGATTTCCCCTGACCAAACAATAGGCATTGCCCGGTGGCTCATTCATAGCGCAGGGCTTCGATCGGGTCGAGCTTTGCGGCCTTCGATGCCGGATAGCTTCCGAAGAATACGCCGACCAGACAGGAGAATCCCAGCGAGATCAGGATCGCACCCAGAGACGGATGCACCGAGATCGTGATATAATCCGCATAGTCCGGTACCAGATTGTTCAGCAGATAGCTGCCGAGCAGGCCAATCAGATAGCCGTTCAGTATGCCGATCAGCACGCCGATGATGCCGCCGATCAGACAGAGTATAATCGCCTCTATGATAAACTGCGTCCGGATGATGCCACTCTTTGCGCCGACTGCCTTGCGGATGCCGATTTCACGCGTGCGCTCCGTGATGCTCACCAGCATGATGTTCATAACGCCGATGCCGCCGACCAGCAGCGAGATCGCCGCTATGATCGAGATTGTCACCGTCACGACCGTCAGCACAACATTGATAACCTTCAGATCATTCGCATCGCTCTGCACCTTCACATCCAGCTTCGGCTTTTCCGCAAACCGCTGATCAAAAAAAGTCTGAAGCTCTGCCTGTGCCTCCTCCTGCGGTGTGGTGGGATCCTTCGCGACAATCTGCGGAAAGCGCCAGCTCTGATTCTCGTCCTCGCCGGTGCTCAGCCGTACAGCCGTGCCGTAGGGGATGAAGATCTCCGAGAGCTTGTCCATTGTCGCAGTGCCGGGCGAGAGCATTTTGTCCAGCATCTTCGGATGCTCATACAGTCCGACGATGACAAATTCCGCCGTGCAGACGCCCATGATATCGAGTGTGAACGATTCGCCGACCGGATTCCGGCCGTCCTGGAAATACTGCTCAACAAACAGATCGGAGACCACCGCCGCATTCTTCTGCCGATCACCGTCCGTGTCATTGAGATAGCGCCCCGCGAGCAGCTTGTAGATCTGCGTATAGCTCATGAACCAGCCCTCGGAAACGCCGCTGACCATTGCATGAATATGCTGCCCCTTGCTGTTGATGATCTCGCCGCTGTTCATTTCCATTGTCTGCGAGATCAGAAATCTGCCTTCCGTTTCCTCCTTGAGCGCATCCAGATCCTCCTTCGTGCAGAAGTCGGATTCGCGCAGACTGCTGCCGTCGTCGGAATTCTCCTTCAGCGAATAGCTGAGATAATAGCCGTTTGCGCCGACCAGCGAAAAGGTATTGGAGAGCGTCTTTTGCAGAGAATTGCCGATCGTTGTGATCGTGATAACCGCACTGATGCCGATGATGATGCCGAGCATTGTCAGCAGCGAGCGCATCTTGTTCGTGACAAGCGCGCTGAGTGCGAGCCGTATATTTTCAATCAGGAACATTCGGGCGCCTCCGATCAGTTCATCTTGCCGAGCAGCGTCGGATCGGGGATCTCTGCGCCCTCCTCCGGCAGAGACATCGTGCCGGTCATGTCGTTGACCGTTGCTGTCAGAACGATATCGCCGTCCTTCAGCTCGCCCTTTTTCACCTCGGTGTAATAATCGCCCTCAAATCCGATCTCAATATTCTTCCGGACAACGCGCATCATGCCCTGCGCCGAGCCGGGCTCCAGCGTCAGCACATAATAGCCGTCATTCTCGCCGCCCTGCACCGCATCATACGGCACGCAAAGCACATTGTCAACCTTTTCGAGAATGATCTTGACATTCGCGGTCATGCCGATCAGCAGCGGGCTGTCCGGATCGTCAATGCTGATCTCAACGGTATAGCCGCCCGCGGCACCCTCGGAAACCGAGGAAACAATGCGTTCGATGCGGCGGATCTTTCCGGGAATGATCTCGTCGCCGGTCGCGCTGGTCTTGATCTCGCATTCCATATCCTCGGAGATGCGGAGAATATCCGCCTCGCCGACCTTGCCGGAGATTACGAGATCATCGGTTTTTTCAATGGTCATCAGCATTCCGCCCATCGGGATGCTGCCCTCCTTGACGGAGACCATCGTCACAACGCCGTCCGCCGGTGCGGTGACGGTACACTGGTCGATCTGCTCCTGGAGCTTCTCGATCTGCGAGCCGGTGGAATCATCGCCGCCGGTATAGGCCTCTGCATCAAGTGCATCCTGCGCGGACTGCACGATCTGATCCGCGGAGCGCTGTGTCTCATCATACGCCGTGTATGCCGCATCAACGGCTGCATCGAACGAGGCAAGCTGCGCATAGAGTGCCTCGTTTTCCTTGGAAAGCCCCTGCGCTTCCATGTCAAGCAGCTCCGCCTGCTCCGGTTCCGCAGCGGCGATATCCTTCAGGAGCTGATTATATTTGTCAATTCTGCTGTTGTAATCCTCATAAGCCTGATCGCGGGTGCGCTCGGCCTTGTTGATCTCCTGCTGCGCACGGTTGAGCATGGATGTGCGGTTGGATTTTGCATCCGCGAGATTGCGGCGCAGCACCGTCTTGTGATAATCGTCCGCATCCTGCGCACGGTCAGCCGATTTGGTCAGCTGATCGAGCTGCTCCTGCAAATAGGAGCTGTCCAGCTCGCAGAGCACATCGCCCTTCTTTACGCTGTCGCCGACCTTGACATTCACGGTCTTGACCTTTTCGGTCAGCTCTGTCGAAACCGTTGTCGCGTCGCTGCTGGCGACCAGTCCGGAGACATTGACATAGCTTGAAAGATCCTTGACCGCGGCCTTGCCGTAGCTGGTGTTCTGCATCGTATTGATGACGGTTTTCATGGCCCGGCTGAGGCCGAAGATCAGTCCGCCGATCAGCAGCAGCACAACAATAAGCGCAATCAGGCAGCCGACCTTAAATTTTCCCTTTACCATTTCTGTCTTCCATTCCTTTCCGTGAAGCATAAAGATCACTGCAATATTTTACCATATTTGCTTGATTCCTGTCAAGGGAGCGGCCGGGATTTTTCGGAAATATTAAGGAATTCTGTGAAAAAACCGCAATCATCAATGATCTGCGGCAAGAATCGCAACAAACAACAAATACTCTCTGTATACAAAAAAGCATCCCGGCCTTTCACATATGGCCGGGATGCCTGCTGTTTCTTGAATTATCAGGCGGCTGCGATCATTTCACATTGTAGAAAAAGACATTGCCGTCGAGTGTGAAGCTGCCGCCGTCCGTGCCGCCGGAATAGGTTCCGTAATAGGTGTAGCGCTCCGGCTCGGCATCGCTCGTTCCGCCGTAGGAGACTGTATACTCTGCGCCGGATGACAGATTGTCGCCGGCATAGACCACATATTTGAATGTGCGCGGAGAGGTCATTGTCAGAATGCCGCTGCCGCCGCTCGCAAAATTGACCAGCGTGCCGCCCTGCTGCTGCTGCGAGAAGACCGCACCGATCACTTTCTGCGCGGATGTCTGCGCATCCGGCATCGCGCAGGTATTGCCGATCGCACGGAAGCTGCCGCCCGTCACTGTGAACAGGCCGTCACAGTAGATCGCGCCCTTCTCCTCGCGGCTGCCGCCGATAAAGACCGAATCGCCGCCTGTGATCGTGATATAGCCGTCGGTCTTGATGCCGTTCGTGCCGCCGTCGCAGAAAAGATTGCCGCCGTTGATCTCAATGCCGTCATTGGAATGCAGGCAGGATTTTGCCGATGTGATATTGATATTGCCGCCGTTGACGACGATATCGTCATCGCTCTGGACGCCGTGTGCATAATTCGCCTTGATATTCAGCTCGCCGTCACCCTTGAGCGTGACCGTATCCTCCGAGAAGATCGTGCCCTTATCGGCATCATGCTCGCCGCCGTCCTCCAGATAATTCACCGAGCCCGCGAGCGCGTTGACCGTCAGCTTTTTGGCATTCTGGCAGTTGATCGCAGAGCCGGACTGATTCGTGATGCTGACACCGTTCAGGCGCAGCTTGACCTTTTTCTTATCAGTCAGCACAAAGATCTGGCCGTTTGTCAGCGTACCGGAGATCTCATAGGAGCCGCCGTCGCCGATCTTGATCGTATCGCCGCTGACCGACACGCCGCCGCCGGTATACTTGGTCGCGCCGTCCGCGAGATAGATATAGTTGATGACCTCTGCCTCCTCCTCGGCTGCATCGGGATCGACAGTCTGGCTGCTGCCGCCGGAGGTACTCTGCCCGCCGCCCGCAGACTGGCCGCCCTGTGTGCTCTGGCTGCTCTGGCTGCCGCCGGATTGCTGCGTGCTGCCGCCCGACTTGGCGTCGGTTGATTTGGATGCAGTGCTGCTCTCGGACTTGGATGACTTGTCCGAAGATGAATCGGATTTGGAATCCGCGGCGGAGCTTTCCTTGCTGCTCTTGCTGCTCTTGCTGCTGTCGGATTTGCTGCTTTCTGCATTGCTGCTCTCGTCCGCGGCAGAATCGTCGTCTTTGCTGCTTTCTTCGGAAACGGAATCCTCCGCCTCTGTGCTCTCATCTGCGGAGGATTCCGCCTCTGCAATGCTGCTCTCCGCGGCCGTCTGCGCGGTGCCGCTGTCCTGTCCGCAGGCCGAAAGCATTGCCGCAAGCACGAGTGCTGCGGTCAGCCACGCGGCAGAACGCCCTTTTTTCATGTTCTCTTTCATGTTCAAAAACCCTTTCTCTGCACAGTGACGAAAAGGACCGAGGCACCGATCTCAGCACCTCAGTCCTCCGGAAAAATTACTTTGCTTTGGTATCGTAGATCTGATCGTCGTATTTATAAAGCACCAGTGTGACATTGAGATTTCCGTTCAGTGCGCGGATCTCGTCGATGAACTTCTTCTGGTCGGCATCAGTCTTGACGCGGACAGAATAGATCAGATCAAACAGCGTTCCGAAGTCCGTCGTCTTGACGCGGCGAAGCACGGAATCTGTTGTATACTTTTCAAATACCTGATCGAACAGCCCGCTGTAATTGAGATTTTCGGGGATCGTGACCTTGAGCGTCATATCCTGTGTCTTCGGCGCTGCGAAGTTGACGAGATTGAGCAGGATCAGGACGGCTGCAAGGATCAGGAAGATCAGGCAGGCATAGCCGATGAAGCCGATGCCGCAGACCGTTCCCATGACCATCGCGAAGAACACATACGCGATGTCGCGCGGATCGCCGGGCGCGGAGCGGAAGCGGACAAGTGAGAATGCACCGGTCAGCGAGATCGCGGCAGTCACGCCGGTCGTGCTGCTCGCGAGCAGGCACATCATCACGATGATCGTTGCGACCAGACCGGAGAGCATCGGCATGGCCAGCACATAGCTCTGGGCATAGCCGCTCTTGCGGTGGGTGAACATATAGACCAGACCAATCAGGAATCCCAGCACCAATGCGCTTAGGACGCAGGCGAGAACCTGCCAGACGGACGGGAAATTGATATTCGCTTCTGACTGGTCATTGAATATCTGCCGGAAAATGACCGGTACTGTTGCTGCAAAATTAAGCATAGATGATCTTCCTTTCTTCCTTCTGTTCCTCTGCGAGCCGGCGTACATGATTCTGATAGGCCGTGCCGTACTTCGAGAAGCTGATGCGGCGGATCTCAAGCTCGGAGAGCGCTTTGCTCATCCAGAGCGGGATCGAACCGGGCACCTTGATCTCCATAATCCGCTGATCGGGCAGAATGAGCTGCTCGCCGTAGCTTTCCTTCGCGAGTGTCAGGTCATAGCGTCTGGCGGTGATCTGACGGTCGAAGGTCAGTCGGAATTCGGGATCGTCCTTGCCGAAGTATGCAGCACGCTGGTAGCTGATATACTGCCGGGGCTGAAGAGTACCGTAGAAATTGAGGAAGATATCCAGTTCGCGCATGACCTGCCGGTCGATGAAGCGCTCGTAATAGGGCTTCACACGCGTCTGGACATAGGCATCCGCCTCCTGGAGTGTCATGGAGACGCGGCGCTTCGTGACGATGCCGCCGATCTTCTTTTTGACCTCGAGGAACACGGAGGAATCCGGCGCTGCCGGAGAGTAGTAGCTCCGGAGACGGAGCTTCTCCTTGTAATAGGGCTTTTCGATGGATCTGCGGACCAGCAGGTTTTCCGGCGTATCATAATAGATATTGTAAATGCCGTATTCTCTGCCGTCCAGACAGTAGGGATCGGGATTCATATGGTCATTCACAACAGTCAGCAGTGCTGCAAACTGCTCTGCCGAAAGCAGGAATTTGACCTCACGGCGCTGAAATGTACTGATTGCCATAACGGTTGCCTCCTTCACAAATATGTTTCAGGTGATGGTAGGATGTCGAGCTGCTATGAACCGTCTGTCTGACGGTTTCCCCCTGAGCTTGATTCCAGTATACCGGAAGCAACTTAAATGAACCTGAATTTTTTCAGGCAAACATGAAAAACAGATGATAATTCGTGACAGTCTGATGACTGATTGTATTCTCTTTCTGTATGTGCCGGATTATTCCTTGAGCGGAAGACCTTTGCTGTCTGTCTTGATCGAGCCTGTCAGGATCATAATGCCCTCGATCAGTCCCCAGATCGCGGAGACAAAGCTCAGCGCACCGCAGGAGAGAACCGTGAGCAGGAGCTGCGCGACCGCCTTGCCGGTATAGCCGAGATAAAAGTTGTGGACACCGAATGCACCGAGGAAGATGCCGAGCAGACCTGCCGCGACCTTGGACTTATAGGTCACGCCCTGATAGAACTGGCCGGCATTGGTCTGCTGGAAGGTATTCGGTGCGGAATAGCCTGCCTGCTGGCCGTAGGCATTGGGATCGGCGGAGCGGGTGCCGTACTGCTGCTGACCGTACTGCTGCTGACCGTACTGCTGCTGGCCGAACTGCGAAGTCTGACCGAACTGGGAGCTCTGGCTGAACTGCGACTGCTGTCCGTACTGCGGTGCCTGTGTGAACTGCGGCTGCTGGAACGAATTCGGCTCCTGATAGCCGGGTGCCGAGTACTGCTGCTGGAAATCAGGCTGCGCCTGGAACTGCATTCCGTCACCGGTCGGGACACTGGTCACGGCCTGCCCGCAGATCTCGCAGATCACGGTTCCGGGGGGCGTTTCCGAGCCGCACTGTGAACAATATTTGACACCTGTTCCCGCGGCAAAGCCGCACTTCGGACAGGTAATGTCTGTATCAAGCATGACCTCTGCACAATTTCTGCAAAACATATTGCTGCCTCCTTTGACTTCAAAAAAGCACAACCGTGCAATCATCCTCTGCACATGGTATGCTAATTGTATTATACTCTGTTTTACGCATTCTGTCAAGAGATTCTCTGTCTGTTTTTCATATGTCTGACCAATTATTGCGATTCTGCCGCAAAGAACGGCTCCGTGATCGCATAATCTCCGTATATAGAGAATATTTTCGGGACTGGGGCATAGATGCAGTCGCGCAGCACATAGCCGTTCTTCATGCGGATCGTGACTCTGCGGACATCTTTCGTCCAGAAGGCAAGCGCTTTTTCGTTGATCTCATCATTCGCTGCCTTGACGGTATCATCCTCCAGCACAATGTCATCCGATTCGCCGAATTCCGCCGTATATGCAGCATAATATGCTTTCGCTGTTCCTGCCTTGCCGAGATCCTCGCCGAGCTTGACGAATTTGTCAAAGAAATCCGAGAGCGCTTTTTCATCGGTGATCGTCTCGCTTTTGCCGGTTTCCGGATCGGTCACGGTGACGGATTCGAGATCCGCCGCACGGCCGATGCCGTAGGACGAGCAGACCGCCCAGATCGACGGACTCTCATCGAGATAGCGGAAGCCTGCCAGCTCATAGGGCACAAAGCCGGAATCCCGCTCCAGCAGGATGACCGCATTCATTTTTCCCGCGTCCGTCAGCGGCTTGCAGGCATAGAGCGGACACTTGACCGTCCCCTCCTCCGAAGGAAAGCTCAGCGTGCCGAGCTGCTCACCGCGCAGTGCCTCACCGATCTCCTGTACCTCCGGCAGATAGTCCTGCACGGTCACGAGATCACAGCGGTGATAATATGCGCCGTCGAAAATGAGCTGATCGAAAGCGGATTCATAGGCGGCCTTTTCGACCTGCCTGCCGAGATGTCCCCAGATCAAAAACCAGCCGGTGACGACAACAGCGATGACCGCAAGAAAAATGAAAAGACCTTTGTTCTTCCGGAAAAATGCTTTGATATCCATGATGCTGTACCTTTCTTCAAATGAGATTGCGGATGATATAATAACCGCTCCAGAAAATAAATACGCCGTACCAGAAGCCTTTGCTGCGCGGGAACAGATTCCGGCTGCGCCCCAATGCACTGAGCCACAGCTCCAGATAACGCAGCAGCAGAATCACCGTGCCGAACAGCAGGAGCGCATTCTCCCGCAGCGACTCCAGAACATCGCCGCGCGACAGCGCAAAGACCGCGTGCGTCATCCCGCAGCCCGGACAGAGCAGACCGGTGAATGAGCGCAGAATGCAGGGCGGCACATGATCCATGATATACGCCGCATACAGCCGGCTCGCCAGCACCAGCGCCACCGCCGCCAGAAACGGCAGGACGCAGAGCAGCGCGATCCTTTGCGGTTTTGTAAGCATCAGCTTGCTTTTCATATTCCGAATGGACTCCTCTCCGGGCGGGATATCTTGAAATTCAGAAAAAATATATCGTTTTTCGATAAAAAACTATTGACAAACAGAAAGATCTGTGCTATACTGGATCCAGAAAGCAAAAAGGAGTGTGCTGACTATGAATCCGAAATGGACTTCCGAAAAATCGCTGTTTCTCTCGCGCTGTCTGACGATCGCTTCGTTCGCGCTCGGCATCGCATCGCTGTTCTGCATTCCGATCATCACGGAATGGTATGACGCGGTCTCCGGCGAGGAGCCGATCCATATTGTGCTGAATATCGCGCTGTATCTGAGTGCAATCCTCGCGCTCATTGCACTCTGGCAGCTTCATACGCTGCTGAACCGCTTTGCGAAGCAGCAGGTCTTTGTGACGGAAAACACCGTCTGCTTCCGGCGGATCGCGTGGTGCTGCTTCGGCGTGGCGCTGATCTGGCTGGTGCTGTGCTACTGGCGCTTTCTCGCGTTCTTCGTCGCATTCATCGCGGCATTCGCAGGGCTGCTGCTGCGCGTCATGAAGAATATGCTGGAGGCAGCCGTTGCACTGCGCGAGGAAAACGATTATACGATCTGAAAGGAGCGGAGGAAATGCCGATCGTTGTCAATCTCGATGTCATGATGGCAAAGCGCAAGATCTCCGCCGGAGAGCTTGCCGAGCGCGTGGACATCACACCGGCAAATCTGTCGATACTGAAAAACAACAAGGCGAAGGCCGTCCGTTTTTCGACACTGGAGGCGATCTGCCGCGAGCTGGACTGTCAGCCCGGCGATGTGCTGGAATATGTGAAGGACGAATGACCGCCGCCGTACATTCAGGAGGCCACAATGGCGATACTGGAAGGATTCGGGATTCTGGCGCTGATCAACGGAGCAGTCTGTTACGGTCTGTACCGTCTGGCGGCGTCTGTGCAGCAAAAAAAATGGGAGCAAAGCGATTTCGGCAATATGCCGGATCTCCGTAAGCTGCGGTTCGGCTTTGTCATCGGCTGGCTGATCTCGCTGCTGGGCCTTTCCATCGGCCTCGTGACAGGTATCGCCTGCGTCCTTCTCCAGCAGAAGTTCGGCATCATCCGGATGCCGGGGAACTACATCATCAACGCCTATC
>CAMOOV010000108.1 GCA_946621745.1 uncultured Ruminococcus sp. | reverse complement strand
ACTGGATAGATTAAAAACACGGATAGCCGTTGCATAAATGGCTGTCCGTGTTTTGCACTCCGTATCGTTGAAACGGATATTGAGGGTATGATTACGGCATTGATTTCGCCCGTCCAGATACTCCTGCTCGTCTGCCGTTAGGTCATTCGGGCTGACCTCTGCAAGCACTCCATCAAGCTCTTCTTTCATACCGTCACGGGTGTAATTGAGAGCAAGTTCTTCACTGTCCTTGTGACCATAGTCACGCTTGTAATTCTTTTCGGCTTTTGTCATAAAAGTCTCCTTTCGCTTTTGACCGCATCAGCAGTCTTTTTATTTAGGGGCCTTAAGGGAAATTTTCCCCTGACAAGCATCGTGGATTTGTCTGTGTTTTCCGAAACGCGGCACAATCCACCGTGCTTGCGAACTGAGAGTTCCGATTTTTCATCGGCACGGCTTTTACCGTCTTTTGGCGGTTTTCTCGCTGTCATGGCGAGAATTGGAGCGTCAGCGACTTTCTCTCTATTATGCCGCCGCTTCGGTCGGCGGTCATATCGCTCACGCTCTGCCGTGATGACCTCATGATTGCCGATGATATTATTGTACTAAAGCACGGCGCAGTTTCAGCGCAGTTCGGGCGGCAGTTTGATGAAAGTACGGGTTGCTTTTTCATGGAGCATATGCTATAATTACCATTGGAAACTAAACTGGAAATGGGTGAGCATCATGATAGATCAGTTCAGGGATAGTTTTAGAATTACGATCGACACTTCCGCCTGTACATCGCTCATAACAGGTTATGATCCCAAATTAAATGATGTAATGATGTTTGGTATTATAGCGATCAAGTATTTGAGAGCGGTAAAGTATACGGAATAGTCAGTGAATACGGTCAAGGCTGTGCATACTTATCCTATCTGCTTGGCGGCAGAGTAGATCAACGCATTTTTCAACGTTCTGTACGCTGACATGGGATAACATTGACTTAGAGAATGATCGCATTCATATCTGCAAGCACTTTATCGTTGACAAGACAGGCTCTCATATTCGTGACGGCTGTAATACAAATGCAGGTGACCGCTGGTTCACAATGGACAGCGGTATCATGGATATACTCAGAGAGTACAGAGCGTACTACAACGAAACGGCTGAGAAATATGGCAGCAAATGGAACTACGAGGATAACTTAGTTTTCTTTTCTCAGAAGAAATACGGCACATTCCTGAATCCTGCAACAGCAAGAAGCTGGCTGAACAGCTTTACGGAAAAGAACGGACTGCCGAGAATTCATCCGCATATGTTCCGTCATACATCGGTGAGCTTGCAGCTTCAAGCAGGCATCAGCATCGCAAACGCAGCTAAGAGAGCAGGTCATGCACGTCCTGATGTGACACTGAGAATTTACTCACACACACTCAAAAAGAATGATCTGCACTGCTGTGAGGCTGTCACGAAAGCAATGCCGAAAATGCCGCAGCGTGAAGCTGACTGATAGAATACAAAAAGCTGCGATAATTCTATCTTCCTGCATTGTTCAGGAACATCAAAGTTGACCGGTTGTTGACCAAATCAGCAGAGCTGACCGATGAAAATGCCGGAAAACATCGCAATTTCGCGATGAGGGTTGAAAATTCACTGTTAATATGTTATAACCGGGCAGTGCCCGGCTCCGATATAAGACCATGAAGCGAAAAAAACATTATATATATATTCGTATTCCTTGCACTTTTTAGGATAATATGCTATAATAGTGAAAATACGCACAGGAGTTGAAGCAGCATGAAAATCACCGTAAGAACAGTATTATTCACCGCCGCAGCACTGCTGTGTGCTGCCCTCTGCGGCTGCGCACAGCCGTCCGCTGAATCCGCAGCAGAAATATCTGTCACAGAACCGGCATCCGCGCCCAGCGTGCAGGATGACCTGCTGCTGGGGATCGACCTGACGCATCCCGACAGCGATGACCGGGATACAGTCTATATGCTGTTCGTAAAAAAGGACGGCACGGTCATCACAACACAGTACACGCGTGAAAGCGACTACAATTTCTTCTTGCAGAAGGCACTGCGCAATCCCGATATCTGGAATCACGCAGAGCCCGCTGCGGAGATCGGCAAGCTGACTGATGCTGAGCTGACGGCGCTCTCCGATGCAGCAGCCGCCGCAGATCCGAATGCCGAAAAAACGGAGCGCGGTGAGAACGAGCCGACGCCCGATGTGCAGGAGACCTTTCACCTCACCTACTATCTCTATCCTGCCGGCTCGCCGAATACCTTCACGGTTCTGGCATCCGGTGAACAGAAGGGCGTTTCGCTCCGCTCCGAGGATCCGAACGCGCAGAAGGCCGTGAAGCTGATACAGGATTCGGAGCTGTATCAGCAATGGCTGAAAGCGCACACATCCTGAAAGGACTTTGCATATGAATGAAACATATCCGATCCGCCGGCTGAAAGCGGACGAGATTCAGTCGGCGCTGGATCTCGCATGGGAGGTCTTTCTGCAATATGAAGCACCGGATTATTCCGATGCAGGCGTGCGCACATTCCGTGCCTATCTCGACAACAAGGAGAAAACCGGTGCCATGCAGTACTGGGGCGCATTCGACGGAGAACAGCTTGTCGGGACGATGATGGTGCGGCCGCCGCAGCATATCGGAGGATTCTTTGTCCGCGGGGATTATCACCGCAAAGGCATCGGCAGAGCATTGTTTGATGCGATGCGCACGGCATTTGAGGTACAGACATTCACGGTCAATTCCTCACCGTATGCCGTCGGTGTTTACGAGCGTCTCGGCTTTATCGCCGAATCTGACGAGCAGCTTGCCGACGGCATCCGCTTCACGCCGATGCGGTATCTGAAGAAATAAAGGCAACACCGCACAGAGCTGGTGGTGCAGATGCGCAGTCAGATTTTTCGTCAGATTGTATAGAAATGACGCCGCTGGGCTGACGCCCAGCAAGGAATTTCTGTGCAAGATGACGGAAAAGATGCAAGCAGATGTGCCGCCAAGCCGTCAGGCGGGCTTTGTGCGGTGTTGCCTAAACTAAACGCCGCAGAACGGAATCCCCCTCTGCGGCGCCTATTTTCAAAACCGGCATAAAAAATGGCTGTGTGAATTTGCAAACGCATTTTCACACAGCCAAATTTGGGGGGAGCTAAATTTTACTTGGCAGACCAGCTGTCGAATTCCAGATCGCCGCTGAAGATGAAGCGGATGTCATTGACACCGGAAATCTTGGAGCAGCCGACGGTGATCTCCTGCATGGAGCCGCCGCCTGGAATCTCAGCATATGCAAATGCATTGCCGCTGCCGTCAACGACCTTGATCGCGCCGCCGTTCTTGGAGGATGCGCGGAAGGTCATTGCCTGTGCGCCGTTCTTGAAATCAACGCCCTTGAGCATCGTCCAGTCACCGGACTGAATATCGGAAACGACTGTGTCGCCGACGCCCTTGATCTGGATACCGGCCTGATTTGCCATGGTCTCAGCCTGAACGGTCTGGAACGGGTTCAGGTATTCGAGCTGCTGGCAGCCGCCCATCGTTGCCTTACAGGTGATCTTGCCGTTGTTGAAGGTCGCCTTGTCGATATGCGTGGAGCGGTAGTTGCCGCCATCGTGCTCACCATTGTTGTTCCATGCCTTGATGCCCTGACGGAGCTCTGTGGTACGGGAGTGGTAAGCGATGTAGTACTCACCCTTGAACTCAATGATCGAGTGGTGGTTGTTGCCGCCTTTGTCGATGCCCTGCGAACCGGTGTTCGCGAAGCACATACCTGCGAGCTGGCTCGAGGTCCACGGGCCGAGCGGATTCTTGGATGTCATGTAGAGAATGTCAGCATTGCCGAACGAAACGCCGTTGATGTTGGTGCCGCCCGGAACATTCCAGTTTGCGCAGTAAGAATAGTACCATGTGTCGCCGATCTTGATGAGGGAGGAATCCTCGAACAGATACGGGTTCTCAAGTGTCACGGCATTGCCGGAGATCGAGATCATGTCATCGCCGAGCTTCATGCAGCGGCCGGTCTTCGGGTTTGCCTTGTCTCTGCCGTCAACACCGCCGCCCATGAACAGGTAGCCTTCGTTGGTCTTTTCATCGTAGTAGACGCCCGGATCGAACATCCAGACAACATCGTTCATGCCGGCAACCTTGCTCTTGGAGACGAGCTCGCTGCCGATCGGATCGACGAACGGGCCTGTCGGGCTGTCGGAGGTCAGAACGCCGACGCCGGAGCCGTTGTTTGCGAAGTAGAGGAAGAACTTTTCCTTGCCGTTGATCTTCTTGTGCAGCGCATCCGGTGCCCATGCATTTGCTGCCCACTTTGCAACGCCGCCGGTGGTTCTGCCGTTTCTGGCAGCGACCGGGATTGCGCCGTGGTCAGTCCAGTTTACGAGGTCAGCAGAGGAGATGCAGTTGATGGTGCCGGAGTTGTAGGTGTTATCCTGGATCTTGCCGTCGCTGCGATACTCAAGAGCATCATTCGTGGTGTAGAGATACAGTCTGCCGTCATAGACCTGCCAGCCCGGGTCTGCGCCGTAGCGCTGGGTGGTGCAGGGGTTATTCTCATTGTCCTTCTTGGTGCTGGTGCCGAGCTTGACATTTGCGAAATACTTGGATTCCAGCTGAGAGAAATCAGGCATCTTGTAGACCGGCTCAACGACCGGGAACTTGGTGATCTTGGTCAGGATATAATCGCTGAGATACTTGATATCGTCATTGGTGAACTCGTTGCTCTGGTCAACATCGGCAGCGCGCTCTGCGCGTGCGCTCAGGAACTTGCCGCTCGCCTTCGCGGTCTTTGCAGCGGAGAGATCCGCAGCCGTGATGATGCCGTCAGCATTGACATCGCCGAGCACGAACGGTGCAGCCGGTGCCGGGCCTGCGATCACAGTGCCCTTCGGTGCGCCGATGACCTCATCGACGAAGAAGTCGATCGTGCTGTCAGCGGTCTCAACATACATGGAGATGCCGGTCGCGCCTGCCGGAATGGTGAATTCGACATTTGCGAGCTGTGCCCATTCGCCCTTGTTTGCGGTTGCGGAGGCGATATGCGGCCACTGTGTCTCACCGGAAGCATCCGTGTATTCCAGCGTGAGGTAGAAGTCCTCGGATGCGGAGCCGGTCGTATACATCACATCGGCGCTGAAACTGTAGGTCTCACCGGCAGTGAAGGGTCTGCCGAGCGTCATGGAAGCGCCGTTCCAGCTTGCCTCTCTGCCTGTGCAGGCGAGAGACTTGCTGCCCGCATATGCTTCACTGGAGCTGGATGCAACAGAAGCAGAGCCGCGTCCCGTGAAGTTGTCGGTACCGTTCTCGAAGGTTGCGTGGAACCAGTAGCCGTCTGCATCGAGCTCCGGCTCCTTGATCTCGAAGCCATCCTTGAAGTTCGAGCCGTCGCCCCATTCAGACTGCGGAACGACAGACTGCAGTGCGGTGTAAGCCGCCTTCGGCTGATTGCTCTTGTCATAGAGAAGCGGTGCATTGCTCCTGCCGGTCGCCTTGTCTGTGGCGACCCAGGAATTGCCGTCGTTCGGGCCCCAGACCTGGAACAGTGTGACACGGTTCGCGTGGGACTTATCGGAATTCCACTTGACTGCTTCCTGAAGGATTCTCTTGTATCTGCTGGCCTGCTGGTCGAGCGAATACTGGCCGCCGTTGGTGGAGATATCCAGCTCGGTGATCTGGACCTCGAGACCGGCCTGGAGATACTTGTTCATAGCGGTCAGATATGCGTTCTCACCGCTCCAGCCGTCGTTGGCGTTTGCGTTGATGTGGGACTGCATACCGACACCGTCGAGGTTGCCCGCAGCCTTGATGCGCGTTGCGGTCGAGAGGATCGCGTCACGCTTGAAGCCTGCGTACTCGTTGTAGTCGTTATAGAACAGATGACAGTTTGCCGGTGCATACATTCTTGCATACTTGAACGCTGCATCAATGAAGCTGTTGTCGCCGTAGACCTTCACCCACGGAGAAGCGCCGTTGCCGTAGCCGCCCTGACGCGGGCCGCCGTTGGAGTCGTTCATGCACTCATTGCACACATCGTATGCATAGAGGTTCAGCGTGGAATACTTCGTCTTGAACAGATCGAACATATTCTTGATGTAGCTTTCAAGACGCTGTTCCATTGTGGCCTTGGTTACCCAGTTGCCGCCGTTCTGGAAGTTATCCTTGAAGAACCATTCCGGCGTCTGGGAGTGCCAGACCAGTGTATGTCCGCGGAAGCCGAGACCGTTGGTTGCACACCAGTCCGCGATCTTCGCGAAGCTGTCATCCTTTACGCGGATATTCGTATTGGAGGAGCCGTTCTGCACGAGTGTTGCATCCGGTTTGGTCTCGTTTTCGCACTCGATCGCGTTGCAGTCCTTCAGCAGGATGTTTTTGATATCGGTGTTGTTGATCGTGCCGCCGTTGAGGATATTGCCGGAGCGGATGCCGTAATTGACGATCCAGTCCTTGATACCCGTTCCGTGCGCAGCCGAAGCGGTCAGCTCCTGCATTCCGACGACCTTCACATCATCGTACACAAAATCATCCGTGGTATCCGTGGTAATTGTCAGTTTGAAAGAAACAGAATTGACCGGCGCAGTGTAGGTATCGCTCAGCGTTGCCCACTCGCCGCCCTTGACATCCTTTTCGTCAAGGATCTTCACGGTTTCCTCTCCGGTCTTTGCATCGACGAGCGTCAGCGTCAGCTTAAAATGCTGATCGGTCTCTGCGAAGACGCGGACAGAGTAGTCATATTCCTTGCCGCCGACGAGATAGAGGTCCTTTTCAGAGACCGCACCGTCTGCGGGAGAGGTTCTGCCGACCACGCGCATACCGCGTGAGCCGTTGAAGCCGATGCCGTCATAGACGATCGCTTCTGCGGTGGAATCGGGTGAGACCGCATACCAGCCGCCGTAGGTCACCTCAAAATCATTTGAGACGATCGTTGCAGCCTGTGCCATACTCGCCGGCATATAGGCCAGCATCATTGCAGCACAGGCACCGGCAGTCAAAACTGCCGAAATGCGCTTGCGTTTCATATTTTTCCCCCTAGCAATATATGCAGATTGCGGCAAAGCGCGGTTCCTTCGCGTGTTCCTCGCTGCATCGGCATGAAGGGGTATGCTTCAGCGGTTCGGGATCCGCGGCGGAATCGGGTTTCGCCTTGTTTAGATTGTCCCCGGCGTCACCGGAGGACGGTTATATATTGTGCTATACTCATGATAGCAGAAATTATACATTTTCTCAATACAGAAAACGAATAAAACATGGACAAAATGCAGATAAATTGCTTGACATTTCCGTGCATATCATATATAATATAGTATGTGAAGGGGGGGATATCATGGTAAATTCTGACGCATCCTGTATCGGGATCATTGCGGCAGAGGTCAACAGCATTGAGCAGCGGCAGATCATGCAGGGCATCATCGAGGAAGCGCAGCAGAGCGGCCTGAAAACCGTGGTATTCTCCAATATCTACAATCCCTATGAGTACGATTTCGCGCTGGATCTCGAAAACCGCATCTATGAGCTGATGTTTTCGCAGCAGCTCTGCGGGCTGATCCTGATCGCGGAATCCTTCATCAATGATATCCTGCGGGAGAAGGTGCGCGAGATGCTCAGCCGCCGGCAGGATATCCCTATTGTTATTATCGGGATCTATGTCCCGTCACTGGATTTTCCGAATGTCACATTCATCAATGCCGATGACTTTTCGGATATCGCAGATATCACGGAGCATCTGGTCTCCGTTCACGGCTTCACGAAGATCGACATCCTGACCGGTATGCGCGGAAATGATGCCTCCGAACAGCGTGTCTGCGGCTACCGCTCGGTGCTGGAACACCACGGCATCGCCTTTTCTGAAGCGCGTGTGCATTACGGCTCCTTCTGGATGGATTCCGGTGAGGCGCTCGCAAAGCGCTATATCAGCGGCGAGCTGGAGCTGCCGGAGGCGATCCTCTGTGCTAATGACTATATGGCATACGGTCTGCTCGACACCTTCCTCAGCGGCGGCATCCGCGTGCCGGAGGATGTGACCGTCACCGGCTATGAATTCATCCACGAGCGCATCTTTCATTCGCCGATCCTGACGACCTATCAGCGCGGCAGACGGGAGCTCGGCGCGGAGGGTGTGCGCATCCTCTGTGCGGCCGTTCACGGCGATCCGAGGCCGGAATTTCATCCGCCCTCCGGAAGGCTCATCACCGGACACAGCTGCTCCTGCGGCGTCGAGCCGAAGCAGCTCCACGAGGAGCTTGAAAATCTCCGCACCAAGCAGACCTACGAAAAATGGAATGTCCTCGGAACGCTGGAGCAGGAGCTGACGCTCTGCGGCACGCTCGATGAGCTGATCGAAGTCCTCGGCTCGCATCAGTACTGGGTGCGCTATGTGCAGAATATGTTTCTCTGCCTCTGCGAGAACTGGTATGACACCAAGGCGGAAACGCCGAGCGAGACCATGTCCTGCCGCAGCATCATGCCGTGGCACAAGGACAAACCGGCGATCCTCTGCGACCATTACGATTTTACCGCGCTCTATCAGTACTCTCCCCCGCTGGCCGCACACTACTATCTGCCGCTTTTTTTTGAGTCACATTTTTTCGGCTATTTCGTGCTGGAATACCACCAGCCCGATACATATGATGATATCTTCCGAAACTGGATGAAGTCTATTTCAATCGGTCTGACCTTTCTCTGCATGAAAAACGATATCCGCTATCTGCTGCAATGTCAGAATCTCGCGGAGCAGACCGATTCGCTGACCGGTCTCTATAACCGCCGCGGCTTTGAATCCGCGCTCTCTGCCAGAATGGCCGGCGGAGATGCGGAGGTCTATGCGCTTGCAATCAAGATCTGCTCACTGAAAAGCGAGGTGCTGCCGGAATCGCAGGCCAAATATACGCTCCTGCTGCAAAAAATCGCGGAGGTCTTCCGGATCTGCGGCTTGCAGGACTGCATCTGCGGCCGCACATCGACGCAGACCTTTATCTGTGCGGGACTGCCCTATGATTCGATCGAGGACTGTGCGCGGGCAGGTGAAAAGATCCTCGCCGTGATGCTGCATAGCACCGAGATCTGCAACACCGTCGGCATGGAATCCGTTCTCATCAAGCCCGCACTCCTGCCCGCCGGACGCTCCGCCGCCGACTGCGTCAACGATCTGCAATCCATGCTCGAAATGCAGACTACGGCGCTCGCCGAGCATAAGCGCCAGCCGCACGCCGAAATGCTCTATACCGTCCGCAACCGCATCTATCACATGGAGCTGAGCAATTCGGATGTGATATGCAAACAGTATTCGTTCAGCGCGGGCTATTTCCGGCAGGTCTACAAGGAAGCCTTCGGCATCAGCTTTCATCAGGATGTCATTCAGGCGCGTGTCTATCAGGCGATCTTTCTGCTGCAAACAACTGTCCGCAGCATCGCGAGCATTGCCGAGGCCTGCGGCTATGACGACTGCAATTATTTTATGCGCCAGTTCCGGAATTTCACCGGCCTGACACCCGCACAGTACCGCAAGCAGTTCTGATTCGATCCGGCAGTACTGCACAGCGCCGGCATTTTCCCCTGAAATAAACATGATACGGCATCGCAGGAAGCACAGGAAAAATGCCCTGTTCAGCCGCTCGGCGCGGGCAATCCCCGGTTGACAAATCAGGGCGTCTGTGTTATAATAAGAAAAAGCGCTGAAGCGCTGATTTTAGGAGGTAAACGATCATGGCATTGGAATTCATTGATAAATTTGCATCTTCCGTTTCCCGGACTGTCAAGCAGGTCTCCGACAATACAAAAACATACGCAGACAAGAACCGTCTGCGCCGTGATATCACTGCGCTTGAAAATGAGCTGCGCAACCGCTTCTGCGATATCGGTGCCCGCTGCTTTGAAGAGCAGGGCGAGAAGACGGATTCTCCGTATGCCGATATGTTCGCAGCCGTGAAGGAGCTTCAGGCATCCATCGCGGAGAAGCGTCATGAGCTGGAAATTCTCGAAGGCACGCTGATCTGCCCGCAGTGCGGCGGCGCGATCGTTGTCGGCTCACG
>CAMOOV010000107.1 GCA_946621745.1 uncultured Ruminococcus sp. | reverse complement strand
CTGCATACGCTGCGAGGTGCCTGCGGGCAGGAGCTTCCGGATGATACCGGGGAACTCCCGCTGTTTGACCGCAAAGCCTGCCCAATGCTCGCACAGTATGCGCATCATCTGACCGATCCGGCAGCAGCAGAGCAGTTTGATCCGCTGATCGGCCGCGAATCTGAAATACGCAGGACAATGCAGATCCTTCTGCGTCGCAATAAGAATAATCCGGTGCTGATCGGGCAGGCCGGAGTCGGAAAGACTGCAATCGTTGAGGGCATTGCACAGCGCATCCTGCACGGTGATGTGCCGGAATCCATGCGCGGGCGGGTTATACTCTCGGTCGATCTGACTGCAATGCTCGCAGGCGCAAAATACCGCGGCGATTTCGAGGAAAGACTCAAGGCCTGCATGGATGAGGCCGTCAGTCATCCGGAGATTCTGCTCTTTATTGACGAGCTGCATATGATTGCCGGTACCGGTGCGGCAGAGGGCGCAATCGACGCGGCAAATATCCTGAAGCCGCGGCTCGCACGCGGAGAATTGCAGATCATCGGCGCAACAACCGTTACAGAATACCGTAAACAGATCGAAAAGGATGCCGCACTTGCACGGCGGTTTCAGCCTGTTTATGTGGCTGAGCCAACCGCTTCCGATGCAGCAGAGATCCTCTGCGGACTGCGCCGCCGCTATGAGGACTTTCATCATGTAGCAATCGGGACGGATGCGATTCATGCAGCCGTCGATTATGCTGTTCGCTATCTGCATGACCGTGCGCTGCCGGATAAGGCGCTTGATCTGCTCGATGAAGCCTGCGCTGCCAAGCGGCTGACTGCGGACGCGGCACATTGGGATTCCGCCGAGATTCACAGGGATGATATCGCGCATACGGTCTCCGTCAAGACCGGCATTCCGGCGGAATCGCTGAATGCTTCGGAAACGGAGCGGCTTCTGCATCTGGAGGAAACGCTCCGCCGCCGCATTATCGGACAGGATGAAGCGGTCACGGCAGTCTCACAGGCGATCCGCCGGAGCCGCTCCGGACTGCGCAGAAGCGGCCGGCCGATCGGTGCATTTCTGTTTCTCGGCGCGACCGGCATCGGCAAAACTGCTCTCGCAAAATGCATTGCGGATGAGCTGTTCGACGGCAGTCTGATCCGCATGGATATGAGCGAATATATGGAAAAGCATACAGCTTCGCGGCTGATCGGTGCGCCGCCCGGATATGTCGGCTATGATGACGGCGGCTCACTGGTTGAGCGGGTTCGCCGTACGCCGTACAGTCTGATATTGTTCGACGAAATGGAAAAAGCGCATCCGGATGTGCTTTCGCTGCTGCTGCAAATCATGGAGGACGGCAAGCTGACCGACGGCTCCGGCAATGAAGCTGATTTTTCGGAAACTATGCTGATCCTGACATCCAATCTCGGTGCCGAGACGCTGCAAACAGGCGTGATCGGGTTTAATGATACCGCGGATGCGGAGGCAGAGCAAATAGAACGGCTCATGACCGTTCTGAAACGCTCCATGAAGCCGGAGCTGCTGCACCGGCTTGATGCCGCGATTGTATTCCGCAGGCTCTCCGACGGGGATCTCACGCAGATCGCGGAATTGCAGCTGCGCGACCTTGCGGAACGCGCTGCGGTATGCGGCGCGCAGCTCACATGGACACCGGAAGCCGCTGAAATGCTCATGCAGAATGCGGATACAGCACACGGCGGTGCCAGAGCGATCCGAACGGCCATGACGCGCTATGCAGAACCGCTGCTGGCGGACAGTCTGCTGCGGAATGCGAAAGGTGCGCGGCGTCTCTGCGTTCGTAACGGAAAACTTGAAATTGAGGAGACAGTACGCTCTGCGCAAAGCACATCACCGTAAACGAATACCGGCACAGACGCTTTCGCCTGTGCCGGTTTGTTCATTTACATCTGCTTCCGTTTCAGGAGTGAAAGATCCGCCGCTGTCAGGATGCCGTCGCTGTCAGAATCGGCAGCTTTCCCCTCATCCGGCGTGAGAATGCCGGATGTCAGCAGATATTGCAGCAGATCCGCCGGATCCGCATCCGCTGCACTGCCGTCTGCCGCCAGCACGATATAATTCATGCAGCCTGCGGACTGTCCGTTTGCGCCGAGCGTGACCGATTCGCCCTGCTTCAGCGTTTTCACATACAGCACAAAGGTCACATCGTTGCTCGCGGCGATTGTTGCCGGATCCTTTGTCCAGCCGGACAGCCATGCCGGTGCTGCCGTCACGCGGCTGTCCAGACCGACATAAAGCGTGAGATCCTGCGCGGCCGTGAGCTTTGCCTGCTCCGCACTTGATGCCTTTGCATCGCAGGGTGTCAGCACGAGCTCCGCATCTGCGAGCTTCGCCGGCATCGACGCAATCGCGCATTTTTCCGCTGTGCGGTCGCCGAACAGCGCATCGCCCTGCTGCGCCGCCGTGTCGATCGCCCACGCGCCGTAATATGCCGTATCCAGCACCTCGACCGATGCGATCTTCTGTCCGGTGATCGGATCATAGGTGACCGGTGCGCCGTTGAATGCCACTTCATCACCGGCCAGCTCATTCAGATACAGCTCCAGATTGGTGTAATCGTCGCCGGAGAGCGAAACGACAGCACCGTCCTTCGCATCCTTCGCATTCAGCCCGTGCGCCGATTCCCATGTATCCGGAATGCCGTCGCCGTCGGAATCCAGCGGCGCACTGCCGCCCTTGAAATTCTTGTCACTCGGATAGCCGCCCGCATCATTCTGCGAATCAATGATGCCCTTGAGCCCCTGCTTTGAACCGGTGAATGTCGTTTTGCCGTTCGAGACCTCATCAATATACCGCGCATCAATATAATCCCATTTCGGAGCGGTCGCGCCGACATTCGCAATGACGGAACGGTACGCATCCTCGGCGCTCTGCGTATTGACAAAGGATTCAAACCACGGCGTATTGCTGCGGACGGTATCATTCGTGGAATTCTTGCCGCCGGATTTCGCCTTGCCGGATGCCCATTCGTCAGCACTTGCCGCGATCAGCACGGAGCCGTTCTGCGCGACCTTCATATTGCCGGACGCATAGAGCTTCTGCATATCGCCGTTGTTCAGCTCGTTGCCGTCCACCGAGACCAGATGCAGCGAAGTATTGGAGACCGGCCCCGCCTTGTAGTAATTGTTGACGAACTGCACGAATTTTGCGCCGCCGTCCGTCGTGCGGTCACGCCAGTTATAGACCACATTGTTGCGGATATCGAGCGCGCCGCCGTATGTCACGCCGTCCTGCTCCAAAGCGCCCGCAAGCGACCAGTTCCGGCCGGTGCAGTCGATCAGCAGATTGTGGTGGAAGGATCCGACATAGCCGCCGATCGACGCTGCAAAGGAATGCGTCTCCGAGCCGGTGCGGTCATCGGCATTGTAATGCACGGAATCATGCAGCGATTCGCCGATGATATTCCACTGGAATGTGACATTCGACGCGCTGCGAGAGGAAAGCCCCTCGTCAGTCGCCCATGATACGGAGCAATGGTCAATGATCGTATGGTCGCAGGAGCTGATGCCCATGCCGCCCATAGATTTGCCGGAGACATCGCCGACGCGGGTGCGGATATCGCGGATCACAACATCCGAGGATCCCATTGCGCCGAATGTATAGTTGATAAGCGTGATGCCGTCGCCGGGCGCGGTCTGTCCGGCTACATACACATCGCCGCCGTCCTCGGGAATACACAGCACTGAATTCAGCGCGATCACACCGCCGACATCGAATACAACCGTCCGCGCGCCCTTGAGCGTTTCAAGGCCGTAGCGCAGAGAGCCCTCGCCGGAATCGTTCAGATTCGTGACATGATAGACATAGCCGCCCCTGCCGCCGCGGGCAAATCTGCCGTAGCCCTCGGCAGACGGAAATGCGAGCCGCGCAGTCCGGAACGAATAGACAGCGCTCCTCACCGTGCCGCTGTCGGAAACCTCATCCACGCGCCAATAATAGGTCGGGATCGAGGAATAGCTGTCATCAAGCGCATACTGTGTGCCGGGCTGATTGCCCTTGAATTCCGGCGAATTATGATCTGCACGGAACACCGCATCATAGCTCGTGCCGATGTAAACATCGTGAGATTTCGCATTTCTGCCGGCTGTCCACGAGAGTCCATCTCCGCCGGATACGTTGAGATGCGGCTCCTGATCGGCGGGCGAAATGCGTGAGATGCCGTTGACCGGATCTGCGCCGTCAAGCTCAAAGCCGTTCAGCCATGCGACATCCATTCTCCCGCCGCCCTCCGGCGCAATCAGAATTGTCACGCTGCTGCCTGTCCATGTGACATAGGAAATGCCCGCGTCATTCTCGTCCTTGACATTGGTCGGGCAGCTCACGCCGGACAGCACCTTTTTCCCGTTGACGGAAATGCTCAGCCGGCTGTTTTCGTAGCCGTCGGTATTGCAGTGCCACATTTGCAGAGAATGCGCACCGTCAGACAGTCCGCTGATCTCCAGCTTCAGTACACCGCCGTTATCGCCGTCCTTAATTTTCGCGCCGTCCATCGTCATGCGCGGATAGATGCCGCTCTGGAGCTGGAGCTTTTTGTTGTTCGCACCGGTGACATTGCCGCCGGCGGAGCCGCCGTTCGAGAGCCGGAATGTCACATTCCCGACGGAATACGATGCCGATGTGCCCTCCGTGAGCAGCCAGTTCAGCGCGTTTTTGGAGTAGGAAGCCTTGCGCCCGTCATCCTTGTTGATGTCCACGCGGATGCGGCTCCCCGTGTCCGCTGCGGATGCCGTCATCTGCACCGGCGCTGTCTCTGTCTGATATTGCAGGACACCGCCCGATGCCAGCATCATCGCCAGCAGAACACTGCAAATTCTTTTTTTGTACTGCATTTTCTGATTCCCCCCGAAATCATTTTTTCGGCTTTCGCCTATTTTATTATAATCATACGGGAGGAATCTGTCTATCACTTTTGTAGCCGGTTTATTAACAATTATCTCATAAATGCATAACGAATACCGGCACAGACGCTTCCGCCTGTGCCGGTTTGTTCTGTTACTGCTTCTGCCGTTTCAGAAGTGAAACTCTTGCTTCCATTGCAATGCCGTGATCTTCAAAAAAATCGTACATATTATGAATCTCCTGTTTCATTTGTTATTCCAGACTTGAAATCCCGCCTACAAAATCAAAGTCTTTGTAATGTTTCTTAGAACCGATCTCACCATAAGAAGGCTCCGCGTTCTCATAATCCTCCGCATTCGGAATGATATAGACGCCGGCTCCGACCTTCTCATACTGTCTATCTTCAAACTCTGCTTTAAACTGCTTCATTTTCTCCTTCGCTTCATCCAATGTGATATGCCCCGGCGAAATAAACACCGCAAACGAACAGCTTGGTTTGCTTTTCAGGTAATCCTCTGCCGTTGCGTCAACTGGAAAAGCGGAGGACACGAGTTTCCCTTTTGAAATATGCTCATAAACCTTGCATTCTCCGAAATATTCTTCAGCCATCTGCTGCATGAATGCCTCCACGTCATCCTGAAGATAAAATGCCATGTAATTGTCGGCATAAACAAATTCCCCGTCTTTCTTCCATCTTGCCGCATGGATTGCCGCATCGGGATATTTCTCGCTGTGCATGATGATCTCAAATGTCTCATATGTGTTTTCCCCTTCTCCGCCCAAGGCGTTGTACGCCCATGTGAAGTTGTCTTCCGGATATCGGTTCTCCATGTACTGCATCAACGCTTTCTGTGGTTCCTCCGCCGACGGTGCACAGCCCGTGCAGAGCAGAAGCGCTGCGATGCAGAGTCCTATGATTCTGCTACAATTATGCTTCAATTTGCTCTCTCCTTTCTACTTCATCGTTTTCCATGACAGATGCTGTATTATCAAGTGCATAAATGCAACACGCTGCCTTTTTCTGCTATTTATAATGCGCGGATGCGGCTCCCCGTGTCCGCTGCGGATGCCGTCATCTGTACCGGCGCTGCCCCTGTCTGATATTGCAGGACACCGCCCGATGCCGGCATCATCGCCAGCAGAACACTGCAAATTCTTTTTTTGTACTGCATTTTCTGATTCCCCCCGAAATCATTTTTTCGGCTTTCGCCTATTTTATTATAATCATACGGGAGGAATCTGTCTATCACTTTTGTAGCCGGTTTATTAACAATTATCTCATAAATGCAAAAAAAGCACCGCGCAGACCAGCACGGTGCAATGCAGATATCATAAAAACAATCCGGTCAGAAACGCCGCGAGAATATCGCTGAGCGTCCGCTGTCCGAGTGACATCTGCCGGACAGGTTTATGCAGCAGCGGCTCGATATCGACAAGCGAGCGGTAGAGCTTCATCATCCCCTCATAGTCCGCATCGGTGATCTGATAGATGTCCTTGAGAATACGACGCCGATCTCCTGCGCATTCTTCGTGCGGTTCTGATAGGGCACGCCGCCGCCGATCAGAATCTCGCCGGAGGTCGGCTCCAGAACACCTGTCATCATTTTGATCGTCGTGGATTTGCCGGCTCCGTTCGGGCCGAGATAGCCGACGATCTCGCCCTGTTCAATCGTCATGCTGATATTGTCCACGGCACGGACGGTTTTGTAATCGCGGGAAAACAGGTCTCGGAGACTGCCTTTCAGACCCTCCCGCCGGTTCAGCACCTTGAATTCTTTTGTCACATTTTTGATTTCGATGATCGCAGACATTCTGAAACATCCTTTCGTGCGAAAACGGCTGTATCGGTTGAATGAATATACTTTTTTTTGGTAACATATTGCTTGCGTATCAGTATACCACAAGAAAGCGGATTAGTCAAGATTAACCGTTCTGACGCGCCGATGCTCCGCAGTATCCAGAACAAACTGACCGCCGCTCCAAACCGGAACGGCGGTCAGTTTTTGTTGATTCATTTGGATCGGTCAGCGCGTTCGTTATGCTGCATCCCCTGCGGCCGGCGAGACCGTCAGCGTGCATTTTCCGTCAGCGATCTGATCGAACGAGATCTGAATGCCCGCTGCGGAGCCGTCCTTCCATGTAAAGCCCTCTGTGTCTGCATCTGCCTTCTTTCCGGCACTGAAATAGCCGTTTCCGTCATTGACGAGTCCGGCAAATTTTGCCCAGTTGAAACGCAGGATCCGCATTCCGCCCTTTTCAAAGGCATTGCCGCAGTTCTCCTCCGGCGTATTCAGCTCGACGATGAAATAATCACCCGCAAAGCCGAAATCCTTCGCTTCTGCCGGCACATCTCTCGGGATCACCAGAAAATCGCGTGTTGTCTGGTTCGAGCCGATCGTGAATTTCTGCGTGCCGCCGGTGTAAACCTGCATATTCTCCGGCGTACACCAGCCGAGCCGCGTTTTGTTGAATGCACAAAGATCGCCGCCGGCCATCATCAGCTCTCCGCCTGCTTCGCCGTGCATTGTCAGCGGATCTTCACCTGCGGCTGCTGCCGTGTCGTAGAAGTCGTCCAGTCCCATCGCATGACCAAGCTCATGTGCCCATGTTTCGTTGAAGCCCGCCTGATCGGTGACATCCGCAGCACCCTGAATCTTATAATAACGACGCTGCTTATAATTGACACCGTCAAACACGATCGGATTACATTCATAATACGAGTTATAGCCCGGCCACCAGTCATATTCGCCTCGAACAATGCTCATCAGGTCGTATTGAAATTTCTGGATCGCATTTGGAAGAACATAAATGACTGCATCGAGACAGCCGTTCCCGTCGGAATCATAGCGCGAGAAATCGAGCTCTCCGGATGCGCACAGCGCATCCAGTGCCTCTTTGTTCAGCCTTGAATCCTGCTTGCTTCTGAGCGGTGTACCCTCAGGAATATCTACGCCTGCAACGGCATAGCCGCTAAAACGATAGTAATCGAGAAGATTATTCTTCGCCGTATAGGTAAAGACATCGCCGGAGAGCTTCAGCTTTCCGCCGGGAGCACGGTCATAGAATGCGGAGATGCTCTCATAGGGATACGCCGGAGATTCCTTGTCCTCCGAGCCGAAGCACCGCGCCTGGATCTCCTCTGCGGTCAGCCCGCCCTCAAGCGGATAATCCGGAAAGTCGATCACGATCATCAGCACACGCTGTTCACCGAAGGTATGAAGCTGATGCTCAAATGCTTTGCCGACCGGCATCCAGGCGTCGGGGTTTTCCTCCGGCGGTCTGGAATTTCCGACGGGCCAGTTCGCCTTTTGCGTACCGTTTGCTTCTATCAGCTTCTGCTTCATGACCGACAGATCAACGGCACTGATCGCACCGTCGCCGTCCATATCTGCACGAATATACTGCTTGTCCTTTGCCAGTTCCTCGTCCATGTAGCGAAAGAGGAGACTATTGAACTCATAAAGCCAGTTTCTGCATTCCGCAATATCGCTGTAAGCCAGAATGCCGTCACAGTCGATGTCTCCCGGTACGATTTCTTCGACAGGCACCGGCGGTGCTGCGGGCGCATCCGTTACCGGTTCATCAGCCGCAAACGCGAGTGTTCCCGGAACAAGACCTGCTGTGAGCAGGAGTGCCGATGCGCTGCTGAGCAGCTGCTTTGCGATTGTCTTCATGATTAAGCCTCCTTTTGTTGAATATGCACAGATACCAATTGTTTTTATATTATAACACAGTACACGCGGAATGTCAAGACATATTCTGCGTGCTGTACGGACAATCCGGAGCTGCTGCACCATTTCATCCTATTGCATTTCCGGCATAATTCTGCTATAATAAAGAAGGATACCGTAAACGGAAAGGATGCCGATTATGAAAAAAAAGAAACTGCATATAAAAAACCTTCTTTTTCCGGCTGCTGTTTTTCTGTACGCAGCGGTCTGCTGCTTCTCGACGACACTGAGCAGTGATGACTATGTGATGTATTACGCCTTTGATATTCCGGGACAATATATGTATGCATTTACAAACGGTCGCTACATCGCAAACAATCTTGCCTATCTCATTATCCGCTATCCCGCAGTCAAAGCGGTGCTGTATACGCTGACGCTGTTTCTGCTCATCATGCTGCTTGCACGGTTCGTGCAGTTCAAAGAAAAGAATACCGCAATCTCATGGCTGGCGTTCGGGCTCTTTCTCTCCATGCCAGCGCAGATCGTCCGGGAAACGGTGAAGTGGCTGTTCGGCTATGCCGTTCATGTGATTCCGCTGATCTTCACGCTGCTGTATATGCGCCTGTGCTTCCGCGCCTTCCGCGGCGAACCGCTGAAACAGAAAGCGCTCATCCCGCTCTGCGGCATACTCGGCTTTGCGGGTGCGCTCTTTGCGGAGCATATCTCCATTCTTCATGTGATCTTCGGCATATTCGTCCCGGTCTATGCAGCGATCCGCAAGGATCTGAAACCGCGTGCATTTCAGTTCGCATTTGCGGCCGGTGCCGCCGCGGGACTGTTTGTTCTGCTGTTCCGCCCGGAATACGGCGCAGTCATGAATGAATCCGAGGAGCTGACATTCCGGACGATCAGCTTTGATTTCACGGATATGTATTATCATCTCTATAAAATGGTCATTCCCATGTTTGCCCGGAAATACTGCCTGCTGCACCTATGCATTGCCGGTGCGCTGCTGCTGCTCTACAACCGTACAGACCGGAGCAGCTGGACAAAAGAACGCTCTCTTCACGGCAGGCTCTCGCTCGGCTGCACGGTCTCATATGCTGTGTATTCCGTCATGATGACAGCGGGCGTTCCGCTGAAAGCGCTCTCCGGAGCCGAACGGATCTGCGCGCTGGAAACAGCATTTGTATTTCTGTATATGATTTCCGTGATCTGTCTCGCCTTTCTGCTGACGGATCGGAACAGAATGCTGCGCGTGACTGTTTATATATGCAGCGCTGTCATCTGTGCGCTGCCGTTCATCGTTGTCGGTCCGGTGACGGATCGCTGCTTCTTCGCCGGATTCTGCTTCTGGCTCCTGCCGGCGCTGGAGCTGATCTGTGCAGCCGCAGAGATCTGCCCGGAGACGATCCGCACTGCCGCAGAGCACGCATCGGCAGTCATTGCCTGCACCGCAGTCTGTATCCTTTCCTATATCCATCTGTCAAATCATTATGTTTTCCGGTTCTGCATTGATCTCCTGCGG
>CAMOOV010000106.1 GCA_946621745.1 uncultured Ruminococcus sp. | reverse complement strand
GGTCTGGGGAAATCTCATTCTGCGCCCATGCGCATATGGAGAACTTTAGGAATTGCCAGCGGGGGCTTCCCCGCCACTGCCGACAATTTTCTGCGGACTCTCATTTCAAAAAAGTTCCTGTGATAAATCAGAATTTAACGCTTTATTCTTCTTCAACGATAGAAGTGTTCAGCAATTCAATAAAGGCTTCGATGCTCTCAGAAATACGCACTTGCTCGTCAACATCTTCACTATCGAGGAAATAAACCTGATGTGTTTTGTCACTCCAATAATAATAATTGCCGCCATTATCATACGCAAGCGGATACCAGTCAGAGGGGACAAAATTGCACATTGGTTCATCACGAGCGTCATCTGCTGCGTATTCAAAATCAATATCCCCATCTTCCAGCGTAACAAGACTTGCAACAACATAGGAGCGTTCATCGATTTTGATTTCACACATCTTTATACTATTACAATCCGTTTTGGCATAGAGTTCTTTCAGAATATCCGGAAAAATGATACCGTACTTCTGTTCGAGATAGGCAATGCGTTCTGCGCTTTTCTCTCTGTTGTCGATCTCTTCCTTTAAGAATTTGAACATAACCGTATCCTCCAATCATAATATAAATCCCGATTTATCTTAGCAACACAATTTCTAAGCGTATGCTCAGTCCCATTCGATCTCATCGCCGTACTGCGAAACAAATTCGCACAGCTCCTCGCCCTCTGTGACCAGCTCTGCGATCAGATCCGCAAGTGCCTGTGCGCGGGCGCGGCTTTCGTCGTCCGTCCCGTAGTACGCCGCATACAGTCCGGCTTCGGGATCGGTTTCCATGCCGTTCATCAGCGCACGCATATTCTTCCGCAGATAGAAGCTCAAAAGCACATCCCAGTTGTAGCCGTTCATATAGGCATCCTCGCAGATCTCCGCGAGCCGCTCACCAAGCGCCGTGACCTGCTCATCCTCAATGTAAAAGGTAACACTGATGCAGTCGTCCGATTCGATCAGCCTGACAAAATCCGCCATGTTTTCAATCCGCCTTTCTCCGGTAGCAGTCGTAATCCGTATATATAATTAGTATATCATACCAAGCTGCTCCTGTCAATCCTTTTTACCGTTCCGTCGATCAGATCCAGTGATGCTGCAACCGAAGCTAAGCGGGGCGGTGCTCGTGCAGAGCGCCCGGAAACTGTCTTATCCGGATATTGACTGTCCGATTGTCTCCGGTTTACGAAAATCGCTGTTACCGTTTTGTAATAATGGTTACAGCATAACCATGCAAATCTTTGTCGCTGTTTGACAATTTCCGTTTTCATTTTTATGCAGAGTGAACAATGAATCCGCCGCTTTGGAGCAAAACCGCGATCAGTTTCCGGCAGTCTGACGGGGACAGCATGACCGTTACAAGAAAATGAAAGCTTGACATTTTTGTAATAATCTGGTATAATACCCTTGCGCCCAATCATCCGGGCGTATCATAACCTGATTTGAATTCCGTAATACAAACGCGTTGTCTACTCAGTAACATGAGCATTTCCGAATAAGCAAACAAAATCAGAACAATAAAGAAAGAAAGCAGAAAAGGGAAAATCGGGAAAACCTGCGCTCACCCAAAATAAATAAACAGGAAAGAGAAGGTCACCCAACCCATGAGAAAAATGCACACCCGTATTGTTGCGGCAGCGGCTGCACTCAGTCTGCTGCCGGGGCTGTTCTCAGCCGTTACCGAAAGTCCGCGCTTTACCGCATCCGCTGTCAGCGGCGAAATGATCACCGTTGAACAGTACGCAAAATCCTACAGCTACGATGCAAAGGTCAATGAGATCGTCGCCGGAAGCTGCGGTGTCTATGCAGACTATGATCTCACCTCGCCGGCCTCGCTGCCGGTCGGCTCACGCCTCAATGTATACCAGCTCTACTATGTTCCGACCATCTACGGCAAAGGCTGGAGCGGAATGCAGTGCTACATCTACGCACAGGGCGTCTACTGGAAGCTCTTCGGCGAGATGCCGGGCAACTGCGAAGCTGATACCGAGCGCTGCACCTCCGTTGTCCGCGGCGTCTGGACGGTCACGCCGGAGCTTCTTACTGCAAACCGCGTTATGCCGGGCGCATATCTCCGCACGACTGTGAATCCCGATCTCAGCCACAATCCGAGCGGCGGTCACTCGCTCATCATTCTCGGCTATGATGCAAATACGATCACTGTTATCGAGGGCAACTCCGACGGCTGGGGACTGATCGAGAAAAACACCTTTACTTATGAGCAGTTCAATCAGCGCTTTACCAGCGGTCAGGGGCGCGGCGTCAGCAATATCGTCCAGCCGTCCGCGGCCGTTTATCAGCAGCTCTACGGCATCTCATGGGACGGCAGTGCCGCACCCGTGACGACCGCTCCGACTACAACGCCGACCACGACCACGACCACGACGACCACGACAACAACGACCACCACGACGACCACTACTACCACGACAACTACGACAACGACCACCACAACCGCCGCGACTACAACGACCGCTGCACCGGTCACAACACAGATGACCGAGCCGGAACAGCCGCTCTATTCCAGCACACGACCGCAGCAGGCCGCCTCCACTGAGACAGAAATCAATGCAGCATACAATGTTTCTGAGGGCGAGATCCTTTATCTGCCGATCGCCAATCCGGAACTGTATATCTGGAACAGCAGCGATGATTCCGTTGCCGCTGTCATCTGGGACGGCATCGCAGCAGCCGGACGCGCCGGCACTGCGCTCATTACTGCAGAGAACGGCAGCAGCCGCTATGAATTTACCGTAACCGTTGACGGCATCGGCTGGGATGATCTCGGCGATATCAATATGGACGGCAGCGTAGATTCCTCTGATGCGATCCTCGCGCTGAATGAATATGTCCGCAGCGTGACGGGCGGCAGCGATGTAACGCCGCTGAACAGCCGCCAGATCCTCGCAGCGGATATCGACCGAAACGGCACGGTCGGCCTGATGGATGCGCAGCTGATCCTGCGCTTCTACACAGAAAAGGTCGTTGCTGAGAGTGCGCTTTCCGCAGAGGAATGCTGGAAAATGCTGCTCGAACAATAATCCCAAAAAACAAAAATCGCTTGGCGCAGACTGCGTCAGGCGATTTTGCTGTGCGCTGCACAAATCTCCGCAAAAGGAAGAACATCTATGCATATGCAAACTCCGCACATGATTCTCAAGGAATATTTCGGATACGACCGCTTCCGCGGCGGACAGGAAAAGCTGATCTCGCGGATCCTCGCGGGCGGCGATGTCCTCGGCATCATGCCGACCGGCGCCGGAAAGTCGATCTGCTATCAGGTCCCGGCGATGCTTCTGCGCGGCGTGACGGTCGTTATCTCGCCGCTGATCTCGCTGATGCAGGATCAGGTCACGGCGCTGCGCGATGCCGGTATCCCCGCCGCCTGCCTGCACAGCAATCTCACACAGCAGGAATATTTTGATACGCTGGATGCCATTCGCGCAGGGGAGATCCGGCTGATCTATGCTGCGCCGGAACGTCTGCTGACGGAATCCTTCCTCTCGCTGACGGAGTCCGTTGCGGTCGCAATGGTCGCTGTCGATGAGGCGCACTGCCTTTCGCAGTGGGGACAGGATTTCCGTCCGGGTTATTTGCAGATTGCAGAATTTCTTGATGAACTGCCGGTGCGTCCTGTCGTCGCGGCATTTACGGCGACGGCGACCGAGACCGTCCGTGCCGATATCCGGCGGCTGCTGAAGCTGCGCGATCCGCTGGAGCTGGTCACGGGCTTCGACCGCAAGAATCTCCGCTGGATTGTCGAACGCCCGCAGCATAAATATGAAGCGCTTCTGAAAATTCTCCGCCGCAATCAGGGACGGAGCGGCATTATTTACTGCATCTCCCGCAAATCAACAGAGGAGATCTGCTCAAAGCTCTGTGCAGACGGGTTCCGCGCCGTGCGCTATCACGCAGGACTTTCCGCAGAAGAGCGGACAGCGAATCAAGAGGCCTTTCTCCGCGACGAGGCGCAGATCATCACCGCGACCAATGCGTTCGGCATGGGCATCGACAAATCCAATGTTTCATTCGTCGTGCATTATCAGATGCCGAAAAGCATGGAGGCCTATTATCAGGAGGCCGGAAGAGCCGGACGCGACGGTTCTCCGGCGGAATGCACGCTGCTCTACAGTCCGCAGGATATCCGGACGAACAGCTTTCTCATTGAGCATTCTGATACGGAAAACGACCGTCTGACCCCGGAGCAGCGCGATGCAGTCCGGAAGAAGGATTTCGAGCGGCTGAATGCAATGGTGTGCTATTGCAGCCTGACGGACTGCCTGCGGCATTATATTCTCAGCTATTTCGGAGAATCCTCCCCGACACATTGCGGAAACTGCGGCTGCTGTCTCGCGGATTCGGAGACGGTCGATGCGACCGTTCCTGCGCAGAAGATCCTCTCCTGTGTATTCCGTGTCGGGCAGCGCGGCCGGCGCTGCGGCAGCCGGATGCTCTGTGATATTTTGCAGGGCAAAAAGACGAAGCAGATTACCGAAGCAGGATATCAGACACTCTCGACCTACGGCCTGCTCGGTGATGTTTCGCGCATTCAGCTGGAGCATATGGTCAATATCCTGATCTCCCGCGGCTATCTGACCGTTGATGCAAGCCAGTATTCGGTGCTCTCACTGACGGCAAAGGCGAACCCGGTTCTGCGCGGGCAGGAGCAGGTGCAGATGGCGCTGCCGGTGCGCGACCTCAAGCAGACGCGCAGAGAGCAGCAGCTTGCGGCTATGCCGGATTACGGCGTGGATGAGGAATTATTCCAGAAGCTGCGGCGCGTGCGCGAGCGGCTCGCGGCGAAGGAATATGTTCCGGCGTATATTGTTTTTTCGGATGCATCGCTGCGGGATATGTGCAATAAGCGGCCGTCGAATGAGGAGGAAATGCTTGCGGTCTCCGGCGTCGGCAAATATAAAATGGATAAATACGGCGAAGCCTTCTTGCAGGCGATTGCCGAATATGTCAGCCGGCAATAATTTGACATTCCGGAATCAGAAGCGCTGCCAAAGGTAATAAAGCAGGCCATAGACGACAGAGGCCGCCGTGCCGTAGAGGATGACCGGCCCCGCGATCGTGAAGATCTTCGTACCGATGCCCGTAACAAAACCCTCGGTCTTTGCTTCAACGGCTGCCGCTGCAACCGCGTTTGCGAAGCCCGTGACAGGCACGAGTGTGCCCGCGCCGCCGTGCTTTGCGAGCTTTTGATAAAGCCCCGTGCCTGTCAGCAGCGCCGCAATGAATACAAGGATTACGGATGTCCACGCGGATGCTGCGTCCTGCTCCAGACCGCTTTGCAGCAGGATCTGCCGCAGCACCTCTCCGGCTGTGCAGATACTCCCGCCGATCAGAAACGCTTTCAGCACCGTCATGCTCACATCGGTGCGGCGGGAGGCGCGTGCAACCATTGCCGCATAGGCCTGCGGTGCCGGCTCGCGAATACCCTGCGAATGAATGATCTTTGTCATGATCTCATCTCCTATCTGACAATATAATCCCCGTATTATTTGCAATTATACATTATACAATCTGTGATAATTCGCCCGGATATTTCATAATGGAGATAAAACAACAGTGTTTCAGTACAATTCATCATTGAATTGTATGGTCAGGTATGATATAATAAGGCCATAGATGAGATGAACCTCATCCTTGCAGAAAACATCCGGCACCGGAAGCGCAGTCATTTTCAGCCTCCCCTCTCGCTGAAAACCCTCTCCGTACTGTAAATTCGGTGTATCTGAGGCAAATGCCGGTACACATTTGCTTCTCTGTAAAACTGGTGCGAAAGCAAAATGGTTTTATCACTGCTTCGGCAGTGATTTTTCTTTTTTCGACGGTCTATGGCACTTTGTTTTATGCAGACAACTCCGCATATTGTCAGATAAGATGTCCGTACAAAACAGGAATTCTTCTTCAGCACTTGCAATCCGGGCTAATCTGTGCTATAATAATGATGGAACGCTGAGCGATCCAAAAAAATGCGAAAGGACGGTCGAAATATGGGCAAGACTATCATTTTGGATCATCCGCTGATCCGGCATAAGATTACGCTGATGCGCGATGAGCGCACCGGAACAAGGGATTTCCGCATTCTTGTTGAGGAGGTCGCAATGCTGATGACCTATGAAGCACTGCGTGACCTGCCGATGAAGCACATCACTGTCAAAACTCCGGTCGCAGCGGCCGAGGAGCCCGTGCTGACCGGAAAGAAACCCGCAGTCGTACCGATCCTGCGTGCCGGTCTCGGCATGACGGACGGCATTCTCCGTCTGATTCCCGCTGCAAAGGTCGGACACATCGGACTTTACCGCGATGAAGAAACACACGAGCCGCATGAGTATTACAGCAAGCTGCCGGCCGGCATTGAGGATCGTCTCGTCATCGTCCCGGATCCGATGCTCGCGACGGGCGGCTCCGCAATTCAGGCTGTCGATTTCCTGAAATCGAAGGGATGTTCACAGATCAAGTTCATGTGCGTCATTGCTGCGCCGGAGGGACTCAAAGCCTTGCAGGAGGCGCATCCGGATATTGACATTTTCATCGGCTGCCTCGACGATCATCTGAATGAGAACGCTTATATCGTGCCCGGTCTCGGCGATGCCGGCGACCGCATTTTCGGTACGGACTGATATCCTTGTCCCTGCTGCAAAATGTCACGCAGACATTTGCAGCAGCGCGGAATATATCATACGCACGCAAGCCCCGAAGTCTGCGCTTCGGGGCTTTTTCTGTTTTATAGGATCAATGCGCAGCAGCCTGAAAAATACACTTGACAAATCAAATGCATTGCGGTATAATAAGTTATACAAATCATACTTTTAGGAGAAATTGCAATGAAAGCACCAAAAGGGAAATACGCCTGGACTGCCACAGTCGGCGAAAAAGGTCAAATCGTGATTCCAAAGCAGGCGCGTGAGATCTTCGGCATCAAGCCGGGCGATACGCTGCTGCTGTTGGGAGATGAAAAGCGCGGCATCGCCATTCCGCCTCAAAATACCCTGACGCACCTGTTCGGAGCAGCGTTCCCGGCGGAGGAGGAAGATCAATGAAAAAAATCATGATCTTCTGTATTCCTGCACACGGACATACCAATCCAATTCTGCCGGTCGCGCAGGAGCTTGTTTCACGCGGTGACGCAGTGCGGTTCTATTCCTTTGACGAATTCCGCGATAAGATCACGGCGACGGGTGCAGAGTACATTTCCTGTGACCGCTTTCTCGAAAAGCTGACTCAGCAGGAAGAAGAAAAAATGAAAAATGTCAACACCACGGAAATGAGCATTCAGGATATCCGCATTACGATCAATATGACCGGTTTTCTGGACAGCGAATACAAGTCCTTTCAGCCTGATGCGGTTTATGCGGATTCCGCCTGTTTCTGGGGCAAGCTGAGCGCTTGGAAGCATCATGTTCCGCTGGTAGTATCGACAAGTACATTTGCATTTAACCAGTTGTCTTCGCAGTATATGAAAAATACACCGAAGGAGATCATCTCCCTGCTCTGCGGGCTGCCGCGGGTACAGAGGGAATTCCGCAGGCTGCGGGATTACGGCTATGAAGCAAAGGGCTTTCTCTCGCTTGTGCAGAGCGACAATTCGACCGATTCCGTTGTTTACACATCGAAGAACTTTCAGCCTTACTCCGAGAGCTTTTCCGACCGTTATGCCTTTGTCGGCCCCTCGGTCTTCTCCGACCGGATGCCCGAAAAGCAGGCGCGTCCGTTGGTGTATATCTCACTCGGAACGGTTATCAATGAGCGACCCGCTTTCTATCGCAGTTGTATCGAGGCGCTGAAAGCCGAGCCGGTTGATGTTGTCATATCCTGCGGAAAAGCGGTCGATATCAGCACTTTCGGCAATTTACCCGACAATGTTAAGGTTTATCCGTATGTCGATCAGCTTGATGTCCTCGCGAAAGCAAGTGTTTTCATCACGCACTGCGGGATGAACAGCGTATCCGAGAGCCTGTATATGGCTGCGCCGATGGTGCTGTATCCGCAGACAAATGAACAGCAGGCCGTTGCACGGAGAGTGACTGAGATCGGAGCAGGTGAGATATTGCAGGCTGATTCCGCTGACGGCATCCGGTCGGCAGTTATGAAAATCCTGCATAACAGCGCATATGCAAAAGCAGCCGCGCAATGCAGCGCAGATTTCCGGCGCTGTCCGGGCGCAAAAGGCGCTGCCGATCACATTGAGAATGCGCCAAATCCTTCCGACGGCCGGGACATCATCAGGGAACTGAACAAAGCGGTTGTGACCGAACAGATTCTTTATAATGTGATGGCGGCTGTTTTCGGCGCGATTCTGTTTCGTTTTATCAGCGTCAGATATCTGTGGATCTACATTGCGGCAGCTGTTCTGCTTTCCGCGCCGGTCAAGAATATCTTCCAGCGTATATATTATAACAAGCTGATACATCAGGTGCAAAGCTGAACAGGCTTCGCGTATGTATGCCAAAAATGCAAATTGTCCGGAGACCGATCAAAGTCTCCGGACATTGTTTTTATGTATCATTCTCAGACTGTGAAGAATCTCTGATTTGCCTCAAAGACACCGTGCGGCTTTAATTCCTGATAGCCGGTCACTTCGGGCGGCAGATTGAGATTCGGTGCATCAATCATTGCCGTCATCGGCTCCGGGCAGAAATAGCCGTTGAAGCCCTTGTCATTCCAGATGATCCAGAATTTATATTCCGGCGAGACCTCATAGCAGATCTTCTTTCCGCTCGGTTCGTCCTCAACGATCACGCCGTAGAAATCCTGATCGCCGAGCTTGCCGGATTCCGCCTGATACATATCGTTGTCGAGATTCTGAAGCACCGGGCATTTTGTTCCGTTCTTGTATTCGAGATCAGAGAGCTTGAGATCAAGCAGGCGCTCGGTCGGCAGGCAGCGCTCATTCAGCTCGCAGCGCTTTCCGATCGGCACGGTCAGCCGCATATTCTCCGGCTTTGCGCCGTCCAGGAACGGAGCCTGAATGGTGGTATGCGTTGCAAAGGAGATCGGCAGCGCCTTATCCGAAAGATTGAAGATCGCAAACTTATGCTCCAAACCGTATTCGCTGAGGGTAAAGGTCAGCTCAACGCGGAAGCGGAGCGGAAGATATTCAAAGAACGGATCGTTCTCATCGTAGTTATATGCGGTCTTGACGACGGCGCAGTTCTCGTCTGCGTGATGCGACACGACCTCATAGACGCGCTTATGCAGGAAGCCGTGGATATGGTTATTGTAGGGCGCGGCCTCGTTGACAGGAAGATGATAGACTGCATCGGAGGTTTTCAGGACGCCGTCTGCAAAGCGGTTCGGCAAATAAAGCGAGGGCAGTCCCCAGACCTCCGCAGACTGACGCAGGATCTCAGGCGTGTTATCCGGCGAAAAGCGGAACACATCAATCCCGTTTACGGTGTCGCGCAGACGGATGACATTGGAGCCGAGCTCATAGGCGATATATGCCTCATAGCCGCCGGAGGAGAGCATAATGCAGGGCGTACCGTTGAGGGTAGTTTGCTGAGTTGTATTCATGATACAGATATCCTCCTTCTGTATAAAGCTGTCTGTTTCAGCACAGAATATTCCATTCAATTCAGTATATCATATTTTGCGCAAAAACGCAAGTCTCAAAGAACTTTTTGTCAATCTGTACGAATCTTTTTTGAAAATTTGGGCATATCGCGAAGGGAGATCTGTCGGATCCTGCCGCAGAGAAAACCCCTGCATCCGGCGGTGCCGCACACAGGGGTTTGATCTGAGGGGGCTGAGGGATCAGGCCTCCAGCCGTGCCGGAGAGCGGTCGCGGAACAGGAACGAAATACACCAGACGGCGGAAAGCGCCACCAGAATGTAGATCAGTCTGCTCACGACGGATGCGGCACCGCCGAACATCCATGCGACAAGATCCAGCTCAAAAATACCGACAAGCCCCCAGTTGATTCCGCCGATGACCAGCAGAATCAAAGCAAGCTTATCCCACATCATTGATTTCCTCATTTCGCGGAATTTGCAGCGCAGGCCGCTTTGCGGCACCGCGTCTGCCTTTGTATTATATCACCGCGGGATGCGATTATGCGCGCTTTTTCAGGAAAAATCAGGCAAACAAATCGGAGTTTGGCGGTGCTTCTAACGAAGCTATGTGGGGGCGCTGCCCCCACACCCC
>CAMOOV010000105.1 GCA_946621745.1 uncultured Ruminococcus sp. | reverse complement strand
GCACTCTGAATTAGCACTGTCAAGGGGAGAGTGCTAATTTTCACACAGGTTTCATTTTTTTGACAGGATTGTCACATTCGCGATTGCAGACTCCGGATCGGAAGATGCACCAAACCCAAATGGGGCAGCAGCTTTGAGATTCCGGAGCGGAAATTCGTCGCGCTGGTCGGTGCTTCCGGTTCGGGCAAAACAACAGTCGCACGCCTGTTGGCACGATTCTGGGATATAACAGGCGGTGAGATCCGGATCGGCGGCGTACCCGTAACCGGTATGACGCAGGAGCATTTACTCTCGAAAATCAGCATGGTCTTTCAGGATGTGTACCTGTTCCGCGGCACGATTTGCACGATACCGCTTTACTGCGGAATATCAACACAATAAGAAGTAACGGAGCTGCCGTCTTTGATGAGTACAGTCGGTCTGTCATTGTCACCGATGTAATAAATATGAATGACACCGTTTTCACTGTAAGTGCCGAACACATCATAGCCGTAATCCCGAGTTGCTGCGCCTTCCTTCAATACTTCCGGATTCGAGTTGTCCATATCGGAGAGAATGAGGCGTGCCGGATTATTGAGACTGTAAACGATCTTGTTTGTGCCTGCAATGCGGTTTACCGTTGTTTCAGTTGTGAACGGAGCATCTTTTCCGGTATCAACTGCGGTTTTGTCACCGAATTTTGCTGTGCAGAGCTTGTTGTTGATATCTCTGAACATGAATGTCTCGCTGCCCTGGTAGACGATCGCTGCGATATTCTCAATATCCCAGTCTGAAACATCCGTCACAATGCCGTTGTTGTCCGTTGTGTATTTGATCAGCTCGATGTGCAGCTTTTCATCCAGTTTGTCAAGCGGCTTTTCTGTCATATGTCCGATGCAGAATACAGCATCTTCCGCGACAATGTATCTTGCGTAATCGCCGTAGCCATCCAGATTCGAGAATTTGCCGGTCGTCAGATCCAGAATGCCCTTGATATTGTAGCCAAAGCCGTTTGCATCTGCCGGTCTGTCTGCATAGCCGCGCAAGAACAGTTTTGTCGGTCTGCCGGATGTATCCTTTGCAAAGCTCTTGATACCATGCAGAGAGAGATTTGCAAGCTGATTTCCCTTTTCATCTTCTGCGAGCGACAGCAGTGCGGACATGGTGCCGTCTGTTCCAACCTCATAGAGCGTATTGCCGCCGACAAGTATCACCATGCCGTCAACCACAATCAGATTTTTCTGTTCCGGATCATACTGCGGAATTGCGGCCGGTGTAAAATGTTTGTATACAGTATCTTCGCCGGACTTGCTGGCGCGCAGACTGTAGCTGAGATCGTAAATATATTCGTCATCTTCGGCAAGGAATTGATTGTCTTTTTCGGTGATAAACGGGCGGAGCACGCCTTTGCCGCCGAGAACATTGGTCTCTGTATTTGCATCAGCGGATGTATTGCTGTTTGTGCGTGCGGGAATATACTGATATGCAAACTGCTTTGCTTCTGTGTCATAGCGGAAGTAAACAAACTCGATGGTTTCCTGTTCGCCCGCATAGCCGCACATTGCAACGATGAATTCGCTGCCGTCATCTGCAAGCCAGTATTCATAGCAGACACGCCCGATGCTCTCATAGGGATATTTGCCGGCATACATTTTGGACGCTTCATGGAGCTTGACATAGATCGCAGAGGTATCCAGCGGGTCATCGCTGTTCAGGATGATATCTTTTGCCTCGTCAATGCTGATATGCGGATTCTCATTCGGATTGGGGACAAAGCCGCCGCCTTCCGGAAGCGAATCACCGAGCACATCCGCATTAAACTGCGATGCAGATGCCTTGGCTGCCGGCAGCATACGGTAGCAAGCAATCTTGTCGCTGTCCATGTGCTCCTGCGGGATATAGTAGATCGAGAAGGTCTCCGGCGAACAGAAGCCGCTGTCTTCCTGCGGGACGGTTTCCGGTGCGGGGGTATCTTCCGGCTGTGTATCGTCCTTCGGCTGCTCCGGTGCATAGTTTTCGCCGGCATACCGGTATTCATGCGTTTCCGCGTTGATCTGCACGATCTGTTCGCCGTGCTTGCCGTCGATCGGCAGCGTGAAAATGATCTCGTCGCCGGTATCGTAAACGGTAAATTCAGCCATATCATCCGACAGGTCGCCGTCCCAGAGGGAATCCGCCGCAGCGGAATATAATTCAACCCGCCCGAACATCGTCGGATCAGGATTCGACTGCATCAAATCAGGATTCATCATCTGCTCCGTCAGATCATAGCGCAGCAGGGATGCGTAATTCTCGCCGAAGTCAGCGCCGAAGACATACATCTTGTCTTTGAGCAGATGCTGACGGAGCCACCATTCACCGTCATCACCGTCCGCATACATGATCGCATCTCTCTCGGTCCTGTCGCCGGGATTCGTCTCGGTGCAGCCCATGAACATTTCACTGTCTGCGCTCTCCTTGAACCAATAGATCAGACCGTCCTTCAGCGTCCATTCGCATATCTGCTCATCCGGAAATTCTGCGAGCTCCTGCGCATCTAAAATGCTGTCGAACGATGCCGTATAGAACCGGTCACCGTCGCCGGTTCCTTTGTTCAGATAATACAGTGCATCTCCGTCCGTGCGGACATCGCCGTAATCAACGAACTGATTGATCTGTTTGCCTTCTCCTCCTGCGTACATCAGCACATAGGGCTTCGCCGCGTCCCCGATCCACGAATCCTCCACGAATGCAGAGAGATAATACCAGTCATCGTTCAGCTTTCTGATCCGGAAAGGCTTCCACGGCGCAGCAAGAAACTCCGTTTCATTGCCGAAGCTGTCCGTGATATAAAGCTGATTGTCATGATATGTGTAGAGCCGCTCGCCGGCGGTCAGCAGTCTGCCGTCATACCGGATCCGCTCGACGGCAGTGCTGCCGCTGACCGCCCAGCGCAGATAATAGCAGGTATCCGGCGAGGGGCCGCCTGCGGCTGTCTCATCTTCGGAATGGTATCCGTCCGAGAGATAATAGTTGTCATCATCACGGTAAAGCACCGAGTCATCGTTTCCGAAAAACGCCTTGAGCTCGCCGTGTCCGCCTAGCAGATTCAGCGATGCACCGGGTGCTGCGCTTGTCTCCGCAACGGGCATTCCGGCACGGTCATTGCGCCACGCGCTGTAGCCGATGCTGCCGGCGATCACCGCGATCGACGCTGCGATCGCGCCGATGCCGAGGCTCATCCGCCGGATCGAGCGGCGGTTCTGCTGTGCCGAGGCATTCCAGCTGACGGCTTCTTCGATATGCTCCTCGCTGATGCGATCCATGATTTTCTTGTAATCCTGATCCTTCATCGCAAGCCCTCCTGTTCCAAAAATGCTTTCAGCTCCCTGCGGGTGCGCAGGAGCGTCATTTTGACCTTGCTCTGTCCGCAGCCGCAGCGCGCCGCGATCTCCCGGATGCTCAGCTCCGACCAGTACCGCAGCACGAACATGACGCGTGTTTCCGCGGGCAGATCGTCGAGAAACCGATCCAGCGCATCACCGATCGCAATGGTATCCAGAATGCGCTCCGGATGATCGGGTGCCGCAAGAGTATCTTCAATCTCCGAAAGTGCGACGGTAAATTCCCCGCCGCCGCGCTTTTGCGTATGTGCCGCTTCGCGCCGGCCGAATGCGAGATTGCGGACGATCACGCTGATATAAGCCGCCAGACTGCGCGGCTGCTCCGGCGGAATGCTCTCCCAGAGCTTCAGCAGCGTATCATTCAGACATTCCTCCGCATCCTCGCGGCTGCCGAGAATATTTTTGGCGATGCTGCGGCAGAGCCCGCCGTATTTCTGCTGCGTACCGGCAAGCGCTGTCTGATCGCGCTGTGTAAATAAACCGATCAGCTCGGCATCTGTGAAATCTGTCATGCTGTCATCCCCTTTCCGTGGTTTTGAGGTCCTCTATCTTTTACGACAGGAAAAAGATATCATCGGTCACATTTATCTGTACGAAGGCAGTCCGATGCGCGCGGCAGCTGCATCAACGGCGCGGTGCTGCTGAAAAAAGGATGCCGGAATGACCGGCATCCTTTTGGGGTTACGACTGGGATATAATGACCGTATATTTTCCGTTCACAAGATCACCGACAGCAATCTCAATACCGGTCTCGACTGTCTGATAGCCGTTGCTGTCATACCAGTGAAAGCCGCTGATCTTGCTGTCAATCATATCACCGCTGCGGAAAAATCCGCCGCCCTCTGCATCGTTCGCGAGCCGCAGCACACGCTGTCTGTTATTGCTTTCATCATACAGCTTGGAGTAATTCTCATACTTGAACATCTGCCCGAAGGGGGAAGCCTCTGCGTGCAGAACGCGGATGCCGCCGTTTCCGAAGCTGCCCCACCAGTTCGGATTGTTGCCCTCGATCGTCGCATATTCGACCACCATGTATTCGCTGAAATATCCGTTCAGATCATAGCGCGGAATGATAATGCAGTTTCCTTCGACCTGCGAGGATTTCAGCTTATAGACCTGTGTGCCGCCGGTGTAGACATGAATCTGCGAGGGCTTATACCAGCCGTACATCAGTTTGGAAAATGCGCACATATCAAACCGTGCATCGTCCATCATCTCCCAGCCGGCCTGCCCGTGCAGACCCTCCCAGTCATCCTCTGCATTCTTGTATTTATAATAGTCCGGCAGACCCATGCCGTGACCGAGCTCATGGATCCATGTGCTGTTATATTCGATCTTGTCCGAGGGCGGTGTATTGCCGAGGATGATATTGCCCGGCTGGATACCGTCATAGCGACTGCTTCCCCGATATCGTCCGGAGCAGGGCCACCAGCCGTCATCGGACGTCGTGTCCGCAACAGAAAGCAGAATCGTATCCATGATGCCGTCGCGGTTGACATCGTAGCGCGTAAAATCAATTTCATCATTCATGTCCGTCATCAGCTCGTCGAGCAGTCTGGTCGCATCCGCCCAGTAATTGCCTTCATCGTCGATATAGACATAATCAGTGGAATTATACCGTGCGTTATAGCGGTAGATGTCCGCATTCATCGTCAGCGCACCGTAGGAGGCGCGCTCATAATATCCGATCACGCTCTCCAGCGGATAGGCCGGATCATTCGGATCGCCGGGGCCGAAGGAGGTCTGGTAGATCTCCTCTGTCGTGTAGCTCTTTGTAAATTTGCAGTCCGGAAATTCGACAACGAGCATCAGCAGCGTATTCGTTCCCTGACAGCGCAGCGAGGGATAGAACTGACTGATCGGCGGTGTGATAAAATCCTCGTCCGGACTTTCCTCATAAATGATATCCGACTCATAAAGGCCGAGCGCTGCGCGCTTGATGAGTGTCAGATCCAGCGCATTCACGCAGCCGTCTGCATTCAGATCCGCATAAAACGCCATGCTCCGCTCTTCGCCGTCCGGACATTTCACCTGCATCAGCTCCAGCTGCATACCGTTAAAAATCAGGGACTGCTCCAGAAAGATTACATCGCCGATGTCAATATAGCCGTCCTGCGTGAGATCGCCGCGCTGTCCGAGTGATGTCCGGATCACCTCCGCACCCGCCGAAAACGCCGGCAGCGCGGCCGCCGTACAGATCCCCGCAAGCAGCCCGCAGAGCAGCCGTTTGCCTGTTTTTATCATAAGAAAACCTCCCGTGTTTATTTCTCTTCGGAATGCATCTCCGCCCCTTGACTATTATACTATATTTATTATGTATTGTCAATGATGTATTGTGTATACTGCATGGATGATTGTGCGATCAAATGAAAACGGCAAATGCAGTTTTGTCCGCTGTCAAATGGATTCCAGAAGATTCCTATGATAATCTCAGCATCGCCGCTTATAATACTAACACGGCAGCAAACACATGAAACGACTGCAATCGGGCAGCCGTTCCGCAAACCGGCTGCCGATCGCGCATACGCGCAGGAAAAGGAGAGAATTACCATGAAGGGTGAAATGACACAGAAGGGTAAGGAAGCGCTTGAGCGCTTCAAGATGGAATCTGCAAGTGAGGTCGGCGTTACGCTGAACAACGGCTATAACGGTGATCTGACTTCCCGTCAGGCCGGTTCGATCGGCGGCCAGATGGTCAACATGATGAGTCCGGAACAACAATTTGAGTTTATCCGGAGTGATGTCAAATCGCAGATGCATACAAGGATTTTGACATATTCGGTGCAGGTCGGGATCTGAGCTGCAGAATCATATCGCAATGCACACGCAAATAACAGCTTGACAAATTCATGCGTTTCGGTTAAAATAGGAGGAAACGAGGTGACCCACATGGAGATTACAAGAGATCAGGCAATCAAGAACGCAGTTGCATCTGCCGAAATGGAAGGCTTACACCCGACTGAAAAAGATATTGCCCGTATCCGGGATTTTGTAGAGAAGAAACTCACACACGAGGAATTTGTTTCATTGATACTTGCCGATGTAAAAGAGGTATCATAATGGCGGTTTACGATGTATCCGGTACACAGGAAGACTGTTAACCGAATACAACGGTTCTGATCAACCGGTTTGATATTCGGAATCAAAAACAGCTTTCGTTGGTTGAACAGAAACTGGTGACCGGTCTCGCGGCACAGCTTGAGAAAGAGAAAGTCTTTGATAATGTGAATTTTGCGTATTATAAGGGACTGCATAAAGCCTTGTTTGGCGATCTGTATGATTGGGCAGGGACTGTGCGGAAAATTACCATTTCCAAGAAAGGTACAGTATTTTGCCGTGCAGAAGCAATAGAACAGATTGCTGAAGCACGTTTTTCCAGACTGAAACAGCAGAACTATCTGAATGGGTTGGATGATGAGGCTTTTATTGACGGACTGACAGAACTTTATGATGATCTGAATATGCTGCATCCGTTTCGGGAAGGAAACGGCAGAACACTGAGATTGTTCATCACACTGCTTGTCAGAAACACAGGAAGAGAAATATTTTTTGATCGTTGTGATGCCGATTTGCTGACGATTGCAACGATCCAGGCTGCGCAGGGTTCAAAAGACCTGCTGCGACAGGTGTTCTCTGAGATTGTCGAAGATACTTAGGTCAAATTCATATTTCAATACGCTGATAGGAAGATAACAAATTAAATTTGATGCCCGGCAAATGCCGGGCATTTCGTTTTCCTTATTTGGGATTTGCCATGCTTTTATTTTCCAAAGACAGAAAAGAGAGTGATCCGAAAGCTCTCCATTGTGACGCAAAAGCACCGTAAAAACGCATTTCTCATGATAAGCTGGAAGGCGCAGTGTGCTTTGCAAAGAAACTGAAATAAACGGCGCAACAAATACACAGGACGGGAAGAGAAGCCCATGAAAAAATCTGCCTCCGCGCGGACAGCGCATCCTCAAATCCGCTGCGGCTGTCGCATTGTGCCTGATCGTATATTACTCCAGGACAAAGCTGCCGATCGTGGTTTACCTTGCGGCATCTGCATTTGTCATTCCGTGATTTATACCGCAGTCGCACTCGATCACCGCAACGCCGCGTTCTTTTCCTGCGTCATGTTCCTGAGCCTTGCGGTACCGGAGGATGCTGCGGCACAGAAACTGTTTTCCACTTTTATTGCGGCAGCGACCTAACGATATTCAAAAGCAGGAACCGATACAATGGCCGGTTCCTGCTTGCCTTTTTTATTTGATTATGCCCGCCTTATAAGCTTCCAGCAGCTGATGCAGATCATTGATCCTGTCATTGATCTCTTTGCCCCTGTCCGTATCGGCGATATTGGCGCGCTGTTCCAGCTTCTCCACAAGATGAATTGTTGGGGTATTACCGTATTCGCCTTCGACAAAAGGCTTGTGTTCAGCGAGATTCAGACTGTGGGAATCGTAGATCAGCGTATATCCGGCAATGCCTGTTGCAGACTGATATGCCTTGGAAATGCCGCCGTCAATGATAAACAGCTTGCCCTCAGCCTTGACAGGGCTTTCTCCGTTTTTGATCCTGACCGGCACATGTCCGTTGATGATATGTCCCTTCTGCGCATCAAGCCCGAAGTGTTCCAGCAGAGAAACACAAACTTCGCATTTTTCCGAGAACGTATAGTAGGCATTATAGTTTTCGGTATGCAGCGATTTGTCTGCAAGCAGCGCACGCTCAAAGAATGCCATCTTGTCTTTGCCATACAGCGGGGATTTCGCACCGCACCAGAGATACCACATAAAATCGCCGGCGTATTCCTTTTCTTCGCCTTTGCTGAAATATGCCTGATTGACCAGTTCGCCGAGCTTGTCCAGAAGTGACTTTCCGGCATACTGCTGCCCGTGGATGCTGACGCTCTGGAGCGCGCCGTTTTCATCCATCGGTATGCAGCCGTGAAACAGCAAATTGTTGTTGCAGGTCTGATACATCGCGCCTTTCGCGTAAATAAAGCGGATATGCCGCTGCAGCTTTTCGCTGTGCCGGAAGGATGCCCGCAGCACCTTCATCAGTTCCGCTTCGCCTTCCGAGAGCGTCAGCGGTGCAGCGGGGTCAACGGTTGGGAAGCATTTGTCGAGGAGTTCATGCAGTTTGCCGTCAATGCATACGGTGCCATTGATAAAATCGGTTCTGCCGAAAAGATCGCGGTCGGTCATTTCCCATTCCGGATGCTTGGCAATCAGCTGACCTTCCAGTTTCATCTGAATCACGTTGATTGCCTTATGCATTTTGGCAGCCAGCTTCAGATCCACAGGATCATAGACATTATCATCCAGCGCATTCGGCATATATAGTGCACAGTCATCGTCTGAGTATGTTTCTGCCGCGAATACCGCAAGCGCACGGAGATTCAAGCCGTATCCATCCTCAAGCACATCAAAATTATTGTAACGCATAGCGATGCGGATAACATTGGCAATCAGGACCGGATTTCCGGCAGCAGCGCCCATCCATGAGATGTCATGATTGCCCCACTGGATATCCACATCATGCATTTTCATGAGCTCATCCAGTATCACATCCGCACGCGGACCTCTGTCGAAAATGTCGCCGATGATATGCAGCTTGTCGATGCAGACTGACTGGATCAGCTTGCAGAGGGAGATGATGAAAGTTTCGGCAATGCCGGTGCTGATGATCGCGCTGATGATCTCGTCGTAATAATAGTCCTTGTTGACATCATCCGTCACGTTGAGAAGTTCATCTAGAATGTAGACCAGATCCTCCGGAACCCGTTTGCGGATACGGGAGCGGGTATACTTGGCAGAAACAGTCTCGCATACAAGAATCAGACGATAAATGGTCAGCCGGATCCATTCGTTTGAAAGCTCACCACTATTCGTCAGCTGTGTCATGATCTTTTTCGGATAATAGATCAACTCGGCGAGCATTTCACGGTCGGCAGCCGATACTGTTTTGCCGAGCACAAGATCAATCTTGCGCTTGATTATGCCGGAAGCGCTCCTAAGCATATGCAAGAACGCGCCGGCTTCTCCGTGGATATCGCTGAAAAAGTATTCTGTTCCTTTTGGCAGACTTTTGATCGCTGAAAGATTGATGATCTCACTGGCAGCGCTTTCAATCGTTGGGTATTCTTTCGCAAGAAGCTTCAGATATTTCAGATCCATTTTTTTCTCCGTTCAAAACTGTGTGAAAACAGGCAATACGGTTTCCTTCTTTTGTAATTGTAACATACTTCATCCGAAAATGCAAGCAGGAAGAAGCAGACATACAAGCAGGATAACTGAATATGTGAAGGACCTCCGCAAAACCATATTCCATCTGTGATGGTTGTCACTTTTAATGGGAACGATAAGCGTTTCCAATTTCTACAATTCCTAGGTGCTTTTGAGCAGGGCTTTCTAAAGATAGTTGAAGAATAATTGTAATCCTCTATTATAATACGGCTCTATACAAGATGCAAATGCTCTAGTTTATAAACATATTTCGTGAATGCCCGGCAAACGCCGGGCATTCATCATTATATATGTCACATTTTATCTAGATTCCAGTTTTACCTCTGCTGAAATACGAGCTTATATGGCTGGCCTGTTAATCGCATCACATAGGCAGCAAATGCGTGCATTTCAGCCGGTCCGCTGTAGAACAGACTGCCGTTCTTCACATTCACAGAATTCAGCATAATATGCACATGGTAATGCGAGGAATACATTTCAATCCACACCCCCAGTGAAGGGGGTGACGGAGAGTGTGACATCTAGGCGTACACCGCAACCGAATTTCAATCCACGCCCCCTGTGGAGGGGGGCGACGGGGCGTGTATCCGTCGACGGCAGCGGAGCAGCCATTTCA
>CAMOOV010000104.1 GCA_946621745.1 uncultured Ruminococcus sp. | reverse complement strand
AGATCGCAAGGCTGCTGCGGCAGATCTCGTCGCTGGCGGACTGGTATTCCCGCTGCGATCAGGTGCAGACCGTCCTCTCCGACCTCTTTGAGCGTTTGCAGCCGAATCCGTATCTCGCGGATCTGCTGGAGCGTTCGATCGAGAATGAGGAACGCCTTGCGGATGCGGCAAGTCCGGCGCTCGGACAGATCCGCCGCAAGATCACGCAGGCGGGCATTCATCTGCGCGAGCGGCTCGAAAAAATGATCCGCTCCGCCGCCATGCAGACCTATTTGCAGGAGCAGATCATCACGATCCGCGACGGCCGCTATGTCATTCCGGTCAAGGCGGAGCACCGCGGCGATGTCGCCGGTCTGATCCACGATACCTCCGCGACCGGCCAGACCTATTTCATCGAGCCGATGGCGATCGTCGATGCAAACAACGATATCCGTCTGCTGGAAACGCAGGAGCAGGAGGAGACCGAACGCATCATCCGCAAGCTCAGTGCCGAATGCGGCGCGGCAGCGGATGCGATCTTACAGGGCTACGATATTGCGGCAGAGCTGAATCTGTATTTTGCAAAGGCATCGCTCGGCACGATGCAGCGCGGCATGATCCCGCAGGTCGGGGAGGACGGCTCGCTGCTGCTGAAAAATGCGCGGCATCCGCTCATTGATCCGAAAACCGTCGTCCCGATCAGCCTTTCGCTCGGCACGGATTATCACGCGCTCATCATCACCGGCCCGAATACGGGCGGCAAGACCGTCGCACTGAAAACGGTCGGCCTGCTGACGGCAATGGCGATGTGCGGGCTGATGATCCCCGCGGCAGACGGCAGCCGGATCTCGGTATTTGACCGCATTCTCGTCGATATCGGCGACCGCCAGAGCATCGAATACAATCTCTCGACATTCAGCGCACATACCTTGCAGGATATCGAGATCATCAAAAATGCCGATGACCGGACGCTTGTCCTCATCGACGAGCTGGGCTCCGGCACCGATCCGGTCGAGGGCGCGGCACTTGCCGTCGCGGTCATCGAACGGCTGCGGCAGCAGGGCGCGGAGCTGATCGTCACCACGCATTATCAGGAGCTGAAGCGCTATGCGCTCGAAACGCCGGATGTGGAAAACGCCTCCTGCGAATTCGATCTGGAAACGCTCAAACCGACCTACCGCATCGTGATTGGCTCGCCGGGCAAATCCAATGCATTCGCGATCGCCGGCTCCCTCGGTATGCCGGAGGATGTGATCGCAGATGCAAAGCGGCTCATCAGCTCGGAAAACCAGCGCTTTGAGCAGGCGGTCGAGCAGCTTGACCGCGCCAGAGCGGAGCATGAAAAGGAGCTTGCCGAGCTGACGCGCATGAAGGAGAGCATCGCGGTGCATGAAAAGGAGATCCGCGAACAGGCGGAGCTGCTGGAGCAGCGGCGCGAGGAGGAGCTTTCCCGCATCCGCGCACAGGCAAGACGCATCGTCGAGCAGACCGCGGCGGAATCCAATGCGCTGCTGGAGGAGCTTCGCGAGCTGAAAAAGCAGAAGGATCAGGCGGACTTCGCACAAAAGACCGCTGCCGCGAAATCCCGCGCAAATCAGACGATCAACAAGCTCTATGAGGCATCCGATACCGATGAGCAGAGCGATTACACATTGCCGCGCCCGCTGGAGATCGGCGATTCCGTGACGGTCGTCTCAATGGGACGCATCGGAACGGTCATCGCGGAGCCGGCCGGCAAAATGGTGACCGTACAGATCGGCGCGATGAAAACCCGCGTCCCGATCGAAAATCTGCGGCTCGAAAAGAAGCAGGCCGCGCAGAAGCAGCAGAAAAAGGTGCATACGACCGTCGTGCGCTCCGAAAAGGGCAGAAGCGGATCGGGTGTCCGTTCTGCGGCGACGGAGCTGGATATCCGCGGCTGCACCGTGGATGAGGGCATCATGATGACCGAAAACTTCATCGCCGGCTCACTGCTTTCTGGCTTTGAGACCGTGACGATCATCCACGGCAAGGGCACCGGCGCACTGCGCAAGGGCATTCACGATCATCTGCGCCGCATGAAGCAGGTCAAGGCGTTCCGTCCCGGCGTTTACGGCGAGGGCGAGGACGGCGTGACCATTGTCTCGCTGAAATGATACGGCCGGAAAGGAGCGCCATGCCAAATCAAGATTATTCCGAGATCTATCCGGTAGATATCAAAAACCCGTTCCGCAATCCGACTGAGGAGTCGGACTATGCGCCCGATTACCGCGAGATCCTTCCGGAGATCTCCATGCCGGAATGCCGTCTGCCGCTGTACCCGCAGGGGCGCGAGCGCCGCAGCATCCGTAAATTCTACGCGCTGACTTTTCTTGCGGTATTATTCGGCTATCTGACAGCACTGTCTGTGTTCACGCTGATCCAGCTGATCGCGACTGTTGTTTTGCAGCAGATGGATATGCGTGCGCTGGGCGGCACGCTCCCGCAGAATTACAATGCGATTTTGCAGCAATTTATGGAAGACAGCTCGATCATGTATGCGGGCAATCTGATCGCATTCCTGCTCGGAAACCTGTTCGGATTTCTGGTCGGCTGCAAGCTGACGGATCTGAAGCTGCGCGATTTCTTTCAGCTCCGCCGGTTCACGGTGATCCGCTGTCTGGTATATGTTTTCGCGGGACTGCTGATCCAGCAGGGCATGGGTATGCTCGCGAATCTGGTCTACAGCTTCTGTGAAGCACATGACATTTCACTTGCCTCGCCGGATTTCTCACTCAGCGGCTCATGGAAGCGCACGGCTGTGATCGTAATCTATGTCATACTGATCGCACCGGTGACGGAGGAGCTGCTGATGCGCGGACTGGTGCTGCGGAATCTCAGCCGTGTCAGCCAGAGATTCGGCATATTCCTCTCGGCATTTCTATTTGCGATCATGCATGAAAATGTCGCGCAGTTCATATACACATTCCCGCTCGGCATCCTGCTCGGCTACATCACAATCAGGCATCATTCCGTAATCCCCGCGATCATTGTCCATATGGTGACAAACGGCGCAAGCATTGTCACAGAGCTGCTCCGGATCCATCTGAGCGAGGATATATTCAGTTCATTCAGCATAATCTATATGCTGACAGTGCTGCTGTTCGGCGGCGCGTCGCTGATCTGGTTATTCGTATCGGAGCATCTGCCGGATCAGACGCCGCATCAGCGGAGCCGCAGCCTGCGGGTCGCGGCAGCATCGCCGCTGCTCTGGGTGCTGGTTTCCATGCATCTGGTATTCACATGGCTTGCAGCTAAATAACCCGGTCGGCAGTGACGGCATCCGAATTGCGAAAGGCACAGTAACACGCATACTTCCAATTAACAGCAGCATATTCGTGCATTTCACATTACGGCTGTCAGCCGTGCCGACCTTGACAAGGGTTAGCGGGTGTGATATAATATATGAGAAACAAGACGGACGCTGGAAGCGATCCGGGAAAAGGAGTTGCCGGAATGAAAACATATGAACTGAAGGTTGCGGGACTGACGCGGGAACTGCCGATCTGCAAAGCAAGCGAGACACTCGATATCGCTGCATTTGTGTTATTTTCCGATGTTGAGCTGACCGTAAAATGCACAGAAGCGCTGCTGAAAAAATGCCCTGATTTTGACATCATCGCGACAGCGGAATCGAAGGGCATTCCGCTGGCATATGAAGCCGCACGGCAGTCCGGCAAGAACTATATCGTCGGCCGGAAATCCGCCAAGCTCTATATGACCGATCCGATCTCGGTCAGCGTCAAGTCGATCACAACAGCGGCCATGCAGACGCTTTACCTTTCACAGGAGGATGCAGAGAAACTGCGCGGCCAGCGCGTTCTGATTCTGGATGATGTCATCAGCACAGGCGAATCGCTGCTGGCACTGGAAAAGCTCGTTACGGAAGCGGGCGGCGAGATCGTCGGCCGTGCCGCCGTGCTTGCAGAGGGCAAGGCCGCTGCGCGCGAGGATATCATCTTTCTGGAGGCGCTGCCGGTGTTCCCGCATCTGTGATCCGCTGTGCGAAGGAGCGCCTGCGCCGGGACACGCCGAAAATCGTTCAAAACGCAACGACTGCGCAGCCGTGAGGTTACGCAGTCTTTTTTGCACAATACACCGCTTGACATAACGGCAAATAATATGTATAATAAAAAAAACGAAGCCGAAAGGGGGCGGGATCAATGCCGATCGAACAGGACAAGCCGACCGAATCCTTTGTCTTTCAGGTCAATCTCGGCGGCATGATCGACATTCTCTCCAATCATCTTTACAGCTCGCCGGATGTCTTTGTCCGTGAGCTGCTGCAAAATGCCGTTGATGCGATTGCGGCCAAGCGCCTGAAATATCCGCAGGCAGGGGAAGATAACGAGATCCGGCTGATTCTCACGGAGGAAAACGGCCGTCCGCAGCTCTGCTTTACCGATACGGGCACCGGCCTCACGGAATCAGAGATTCACAGATTTCTCGCGGTAATCGGCCAATCCTCCAAGCATGATCTTTCCTCCGGCAAGGTGCAGCAGGACTATATCGGCCGCTTCGGAATCGGTCTGCTCTCCTGCTTCCTTGTCTCGGATGTGATCCGCGTGCAGACGCGCTCGGTGCAGACACCGGAGCAGTCGCTCGAATGGTGCGGCAGGCCGGACGGCACCTATACGATCACGCCCTGCGCACCGCTGCCCGCACCCGGTACGCGCATCCTGCTCTCCCCGAAGAAGGATGCCGAGGGCTATTTCAATGCGGAAAAGCTGACACAGCTCGTGCAGTATTACGGGCTTCCGCTGCCGGAGCCGATTCTGCTGGAACAGGACGGTGCGGTCACACGGCTCAATCCGCCGTTCCCGAAGGGTGATTCGCAGTATGCGCAGATTATGGAGCTGGGCGAATCCTTATTCGGAATGCAGTTTCTCGGTGTAATCCCGCTGGATTCGCCAAGCGGACTCTTTTCCGGTGCCGCCTATATCCTCTCAACGGAGACCGCCCCGACCGCAAAATCGCATCACCGCATCTATCTGAAAAATATGCTGCTGACGGAGGACGGCACCAGACTGCTGCCGAAATGGGCGTTTTTCCTGCGCTGCTTCCTCAATACAGACGGACTCCAGCCGACGGCCTCACGCGAGGATTTCTATGAAAATGATACGCTCCTGCGGGCGCGTGAGGAGCTGTCTGACTGCATCGTCAGCTATCTGCGCAGACTGGCGGCACAGGGTGATCCGCTTTTGCAGCGCATCGTCCGCATCCATCGGCTCGCCGTGCAGTCCGTAGCCGTGGAGGATGATGACCTTTACTGCGCATTTTTCCCCTATCTCACCTTTGAGACATCATTCGGCACCTATACCGGCAGTGATCTGCTCTCCGCCGGAATGCCGGTCTGCTATACGCCGTATATCGACGAATACCGGCAGGTCGCTGCGATCTCCTGCGCACGGAATACGCTGCTCGTGAATGCGGGCTATACCTATGTCGCACAGCTGCTTGAACGGATGCCGCTGCTCCGGCCGGAAATCTCGGTTCTGCGCATGAAGCCGGAGCGCATCGACGCGATGCTGGATGATCCGGAGATCGGCGATCCCGCATCGGCTCTGCGGCTGCTGGCAGAATGCAATGCGCTGCTCGCAGATTATGACTGTGCCGCTGCACTGAAGCGCTTCTCGCCGGCTGAGCTGCCCGTGCTGTATACCGTCAACGAGGAAGCGCTGCTGCTGCGGGATATCCGGCATTCTATGGAGCAATCCGCCGAGTTGTTCCGCGGGATGCTGGGTGCATTTGCGGAGGAATATCATCAGGATGCCGCGGCAAGGCTCTATCTCAATACCGAAAATCCGCTCATCCGGCGGCTCATGCAGACCGCCGACGGCGAAAAGCTGCGCTGCTGCTTAGAGATTCTCTATATTCAGGCGCTGCTGACCGGCGGCTATCCGATGCGCAATCATGAAATGCAGCTGCTCAATACCGACCTGCTCCGTCTGCTGGACTGGAGCATCTCATAAACCGAAGGAGACCTCAGATGAAGCGAAACATGACAGTCCTTCTTTCAGCCGGACTGCTGACGCTGCTCTCCGGCTGCTCTGTCTCACTGCATTTCGGCGGGGAAGAATCCGAATCCGATACGGCGGAATCAGGGAACCTGCCGTAACGACTGCACCGCCTGAGACCGCGCCGCCCGTCACGGAAACAGAACCGCCGAAGGATCCGGATCAGGCGCTCTGCGATTCCCTGCTTGCGGCCATGCAGAATTTCCGTATCGTCTGTACGCATCCCGCAGCAACCAATGAGGCGCAGATCCACCGCATCTACAATCAGATCCGGCAGGATCATCCGGAGATCTTCTGGATTGATAATACCGATTACACGATTTATCCGGACCGGACGGAATTCACATTCAACATGATCTCCGACGATATGGACAAGATCATCGGCTGGTATTCGGATATGAAAGCAGCTGCCCTCAGCGTGACCGCGAGCATACCGGAGCACTGGTCAGACTGGGAAAAAGCGCTCTATATCCACGATTATCTCGCAGACAATGTGGAATATGACTTTGAGGGCGCAAAAGTCAATGATGAGAAGAATGCGGCCAATGAATCCAATGCCGGTGCAGCATACAATACGCTCTACGGCTCGCTGGTCAATCATTCCGCAGTCTGTTCCGGATATGCTTCTGCATATCAGTATCTCGCACAGCTGCTCGGACTGGAATGCGGCACTGTGAGCGGCACAGGCGACGGCGAACCGCATTCATGGAATTACATCAGGCTGGACGGCAGCTATTACTGGGTCGATGTCACCTGGGATGACGATACCCCGGAAGACGGCATTCACAAGGAAACCAGCGCGCCGTACCGTCATGCATACTGCTTTGTTCCGGATGAGATCATCAGCCGGAGTCATGCTGTGGACAGCAGCCAGTCCACACCGCCGGTCTGCGATTCAATGGAGTTGAATTATTATAAGCAAACGGACACCTACTTCGAGCAGTTCGATGAAGAAACGATGCTGGAGCTGCTGCGCAGAAACGCGGATGAAACCTATGTCGAGATGATGTTTGCAGACGAGGCATCCTATCTGGCAGCGATGACATTTCTTGATACGCCGGATGTGCTGGGCGGACTGTCCGATCTGTTCGGCACAGGCTTCACGATCTATTACAGCGGCAATGAAACGATGTATCAGATCACCGTAACGCTTCCGCCGAAGGCTGAAACGGCAGTAGAATAAACGAAAACCGACCGCATCCGAAAGCGGTCGGTTTTTCAGAAACAAATAATGTGCCTGCGCTCAAAGCACATAGCGCAGAATCGAGACGGCCTGCAAAATGCTGCCGAAATTCACGAACAGATGAAAGATGCTGTGCATATACCGGTGCTTCTTGCCGAGCCCGTACAGCACCGCACCGACGGTATAGCAGATGCCGCCCGCAAGCAGCCAGAGAAAGCCCGGCAGCGTCATCACGGTGACAGTCTGCTTCAGAATCGCAACAATCGCCCAGCCCATTGCGAGATAGCAGATCATGCTCATGCGCTTGTATTTTTTCAGGTCGATCGCGGTCAGCGTGGCCGCTGCCGCCGCACAGCCCCATTCAATGCCGAAGACGACCCACGCTGCCGCCGGCGAAATCTTCCGGATCCCGACGAGCAGCACCGGCGTATAGGTTCCCGCGATCATAAAATAGATCGTGCAGTGATCCAGCACCTGCATGACGCGCTTGCCCATGCCGTCCGGCAGGCCGTGATACACACTCGATATCACGAACAGCGTACAGGTCAGAACGCCGTAGACTGAGCCGCTCACGATCGCCCACGGATCACCGTGCTTTGCGCCGATCAGAATGCTGCCGATCAGGATCAGCAGTCCGGCCGCACCGCCGACAATATGCGTAATCATATTCATCAGCTCTTCGCCGTGCGTATAATCCGGCAGAATCCGCTCCCGCAGCGGCGTCCGCTTTGTCCGTGTCATATCAGCCACGCTCCTTTCAGATATCTCTGTATCTATCATACCCGATCAGAGCGAAAAATGCAACCTACTTTTATCTGCATCCGGTATACCGGCAGTCGAGCGGATTCTACCGCTGAAATACACGCAGCTACGCGGATTCTGCATTCCGGAGAATTGGCCGTTCAGCGCGGTAGAATCCGTTTTATCGCAAAAACGCGCAAGGTGCGCACCGCCGCAAAGATAGCGATGCGCACCCGCGCTGTATGGAGAGAAACTGGTAGGCAAATTTATTCGTCGTCCCGCAGGCCGAGCTCGACCGCGAGATCATCGTATTTCTGGAATTCGTCGCCGTAATAGTCATGGAACCACATATCCATCATCTGCTCATATCGCGGGTTACCCCAGCGCCAGCCCTGATCGACCGATCCCGAGCCGACGTTCACGATCTTCGCATCCGGATACGCCTCTCGCAGCTGTGAGAGTCCCTTATATCCGACATAGGTCGATTCCAGCCAGACGCGCTGCATCATCGGAGAATTCAGCAGCGGCGTGATATCTACAATCGCGTTATAGCTGATATTGACATCGACCAGCTCCCGCAGCTTTGCGAGCGGGGAAAGGTCTGTGACGCGGTTCACGAAAATCTCCAGATAATGCAAATGCTTGAGCTTTTCCAGCGGGGAAAGATCATACACACGGTTATCCGCGATAATCAGCAGGCGAAGATCGGGAAGATATTCCGCGATCGGCGAAATATCGGTCAAAGCCTGATGACCGAGGTCAAGCGCCAGCAGATCAGGGCAGTATTTCAGCACTTCGAGATTTTCCGAGGTCATGCGAATATGCTTATAATTGACAATGAGAACAGAGAATGCAACGGCATCTGTCCGCAGCGACCACTGCGATCCGATATAAACACGCCAGACGACGCGCACCCTGTCGCCGATCTCCTTCTGAAACTTTGTCAGACGCTCATTGGAAAGGCCGCAGTCACAGAGAATCACCTTTTCGAGCAGCGGAAACTGTTCGATGGCCTCCATGAGCGCCGGAAGATCGTCTTCAGTGAGCTTTTTACCGGTGAGATCCAGCTCCGGGATCGAGGAGTCATATTCCTCACCGTCATACTTGACGGTCCAGCCGAAAGAAACATTCGGGAACTCATTTGACAGCGCAATGCGGTCAGCAACCGTCAGCGGCTGATTGTGCAGATCGACCTCCCTGAGCTGCGGGAGCAGCGCAAGCTGGTCAAACAGCGATGCATCGAGCTTGACATCGCGGAGATCAAGCGTTTCAACATTTTCCAGCACCTGTTTGCCGTAGATCTCATAGGTGCCCAGCACCTCAAAGTTGATCTCCGGGTACGCATTGATAAGAATATTTTTCTCCGTCTCCGGAATGGCCTGCTCACCGAAAATGACTGTTTTCAGATTCGGCAGATAGCCGAGCTTTTCGATAAAGGCTTTCGTATCGCGGATGCCGCAGCCGGAAAGATCGAGCGTTTCAAGGTCTGTACGGTAATTGGTTCCGTCGATATTGACAACTGTATCGTAGATCAGCTCCGTATCCGGAAAGGCCTGCCGGAAAGCAATCGACTCCTCCGCTTCAATGGGATAGGTGCCGAGATTTGCGACCTTCAGATTTTTGAAGCGCCGGAGGTAGGATTTCAGCGAATCGAAATCAGGGATTTCGCGTCCGTTAAAATCGACCTCCTCTGCATAAATGTCGATCGGCTTGCCAAACATATTAAAATGCGAATAGTGGTAGTACCAGAGCGAAAAACAGGCAATCAGCAGAATGACAACGGATGCAGCCGCGATCACGAACAGCTTTTTAACCTTTTCCTTTTCCTGAATGATGAATTTGCGCGGCTTCGGCGCAGTTTCCTGCTCTGCATCGGGCTGCGCGGGAACCGGGACAGACTGCGGAACAGCCGGTGTAACCGGAGCAACAGAAGGCTTTGGGGGCGCGGCGACAGCCGCGGCATTTTGAACAGTCATGAAAATTTTTCAGCTCCACAAAATGATTTCACTGCCTGCAAAAGCAAATACTTCTGCGGCGGACAGAAAACCGATTGCAGAGCAACCGGTTCACTGGCCGTCAGATTGGGGTAGCAGGATTTGAACCTACGAATACCAGAGTCAAAGTCTGGTGCCTTACCGCTTGGCGATACCCCATCTTCATATATTATACCACATAGCGCGGTAAAAATCAAGGAAAATTCAGGAAAAATTGAAATAAAAAAATAAAACCCAGAGTCCGATGAACTCTGGGTTTCGGTGCCGGCATTGATCTATTTTCC
>CAMOOV010000103.1 GCA_946621745.1 uncultured Ruminococcus sp. | reverse complement strand
TCATAGCGAAGCGGGCGAGAGCCCTCGTCGCTCTCCGCAGAGAGCGAAACTCCCCAGCGTTCTATAAGGGGAAGATTGGGGCTTGGGGAAAGTACCCCGTAGGGCTGCTTTCCCCATTCTAAATAGCATCCGCGAAGCGGATACCTTATTCATCATACGCAGCCCCATAAATCCCGGTTTGTTTCAGACACACAAATGCGCAAAGGGATTTTCAAAAAGTGAAATGAAAAACGAGAGAGCGAGAAAATGAGAGAGAAATCAAGAGAAATCCAGAGAATGAGCGGTATATTTTGAATTTTCGGCATTTTGCCGATTGACAGAGCGCGGATAATCGTGTATAATAAGTAGGCACGCTGGAAAACGGCAAGGATCCCTCCCCGTGGATCGCCCCGCATTCCGGCAGCTGAATCAAATTTATACGGAGGAAAAAACTATGTCAACCACGATGCCGAAGGTTGCAGAGATCAACCGGAAATGGTATATCATTGACGCAGCAGGTCAGCCTCTCGGCCGCACCGCTGCAAAGGCAGCAGCGATTCTTCGCGGCAAGCATAAGGTCGATTTTACACCGAATGTTGACTGCGGTGATCATGTCATCATCATCAACTGCGGACAGGCAGTCCTGACCGGCAAGAAGCTGGATCAGAAGTTCGAGATCTGGCACACGGGCTGGATCGGCCACCTCAAGAAGGTCTCCTACCGTGAGCTGATGGAGAAAAGACCGGAGCACGCAATGTTCCTGGCTGTCAACGGTATGCTGCCGAACAATCACATCGGCAGAACCTCGATGAAGCGTCTCCGCGTCTATGCAGGCGCAGAGCATAAGAACGCAGCCCAGAAGCCTGAGCTGTGGACACTGTAATGAAAGGAGCCTGAAACAATGAGTGAAACTGTTTCCTACGAAGCAAAGCTGAAGTCGTTCTACGGCACCGGCAGAAGAAAGCATTCCGTTGCAAGAGTTCGCCTTTATCCGGGCTCCGGCAATGTCACCATCAACGGCAGAGGCATTGATGACTATTTCGGTCTCGAAACCCTCAAGCTGATCGTTCGTCAGCCGCTTGAGCTGACCGAGACTGCTGCGCAGTTCGATATCGTCTGCACAGTTGCAGGCGGCGGTGTGACCGGTCAGGCCGGCGCGATCCGTCACGGCGTTTCCCGCGCACTGCTCCAGTTCAATGCTGAGCTCCGTCCGGCACTGAAGAAGGCCGGTTTCCTGACGCGCGATCCGAGAATGAAGGAAAGAAAGAAGTACGGTCTCAAGGCAGCCCGCCGCGCACCGCAGTTCTCCAAGCGCTGATTCTACTCAAAGCGCACATTCTCACAATATGCATTACAGACAGCCTCGCAGAGCGATCTGCGGGGCTGTTTTTGTATCTGTCTCCGATGCAAAAAAACGGGCGCACCCGAAGGCACGCCCAATGGATTGGTATGGTTCAGTCGCTGACTGCGATATAGTCGGTGTACGGCATTGCTTTCATCAGCTCCGCAATCGCCAGCTCGCTGTCATACTGTACGGTCAGATGCAGCGCCGGACGGATATCCGGCAGCGGATCGGTGACCGTCAGCCGGCAGACCGCCGCAGTATTCATGCAGTATTCCGGCTCGGTATGCTTTGCATCCGGCGTTTCCAGCGTGATCGTCGCATAGACCTCGCCGCCGCGGATCTCCACGGAATTGATCGTGAAATCGCCCTCTCCCGCCTGCATCGGCAGAATCAGCAGCAGATTATTCCGCTCTGGATCGTAAATATCCTCCTGCAAGGCGCTGTACTGCTTCTGCATTTCTGCATACTCCGCCTCGCTGCGGATGACCGCCGCCGTCGGTGTCTCAATGGTTCCGTCTGTGCGCATTTCGAGAATGCTTTCGATCATCACATTCCGCGTATTCCGCGCCGCCGTCAGCCGGATCGTGCGTGGTGTGCCGGCTGCTTTCATGAAGCCGCCGCCGTCGAGGGATTCGTCAAGATTCCATGCGTCATAGTGAATGCGTTCAATCTGCACATCGCGGATCTCCGGCACGCTGCCCCGCGGCACCATGAATGTCCATTCGGTGCTTGCCGTATACTGCGTCAGGTCGATGCCGTGTGCATCATAATATTCGTGGAGCGTCAGCGAGAGTATGCCGTCCTGCGAGACGGAAAGATCCGTGATCGCGGTCTTTGCGGATACATCCGAGACCGGCAGATGCAGCGTGATCAAATCGCTTTGCGGTTTACCCTCTGTGTTTTCCTTTTCATTCAGGATGATCGCGCCCTTCGCCAGCTCTGCCGTCGCTTTTTCAAGCGGCTGCGGACTGTTCGTGACCTGTGTCAGCAGCGGATAAACGGTATTCTCCGGCAATGCCCGCAGCGGAGTGATCGTCTTGGAGCCGGAAACGGACAGGAATGCATCCTGCCGCTCCGGAAGCGATTCCCACCAGCGCTCCGGATCCGCAGCGATCAGCTGTTCATCCGGCTCCTGCGCGGAAGCAAACGCCGTCAGGGAGACATCCCAGCCGGTGAGATCGGGGATCGTACCATCCGGCACAGAGATGAAGAAATACGCATTTTTGCCCTGCCGGTCGCGGTACTGCTCCGGGATATCTTTCATGAGCGCATCACTCACGGTGTAAAGGCTGAGATCGAGATGCAGATATCCGTCCGCCGTGACCGTGCCGCTCTGTAAGCCGGGATACCATACGCAGTTCGGGGGCAGGCGATCCTCCGGAATGCCGATGAAGATCAAATCCTGTGCGGGCTCCTCCTCGGCATTGTCCTTGCCGAAGGAATGCGCCTGCTCCAGCCATTCCGCGGTGAGATGCTCGCCGAGCGAGGGATGTGCCGCCTCCTGTGCCTCGCTGCCGGTCAGATAGGGCTTTGCATCTGCGGCAGTGCGGATCATCCGGACTGTCAGGCCGTCCGGCAGCGGAATATCGTCGCCGAAATAATTCGACCAGAACCACGCGCTGAACGGTTCGCTCGGAAATGCCGCGTCTGCCGTCCGGACTTCGCCGCTCTGCGCCGCTGTCCGCAGGAGATATTTCTGCCCGCAGACCGTGCCGCTGTATTCGGCATAATCCGCATATTGCTGCACCGTGATCTGCACATCGGTGATCTGCGGCAGCGTGTTCTTCGGCACCGAGCAATACCAGTAAAACCGGTCGTCCGCGCCCGGCAGAATGCTGTCATCGGACTGCGCATTTCTATTGAGTGCGCTGAATTGCAGATCGAGAACGCCGTCTGCGCGGATCTGTCCGGCACTGAGTCCGATCTGCCAATAGGCATCCGGATCAATCCCGCAGAACAGGATATCATGATTCTGAAGCCATTCCGCATTCAGATAATCCGACATGGTGAACTGCGCATTGCCGTGCGAGAGTGCGTCAATGAACGGCGGCGCGTCCTCCATGCTGCGGATGACCTCTGCCATGCCCTCCGGCGGAACGGCGATCTCCATGCTGTGCGAGCCGGTGAACCAGCCGCATCCCACCAGCGGGATGCCGTTTTCCGGCTCCCATGTCACCCACAGTTTCTTCGGGATGGTCATCATCCAGTCGAGATATTCCTGCGTGGATTCGAGATACAGCTGGAGCTTTGTGCGGCGCTCCGAGGGCGCTGCATCGGGATCACCGGCCGCGCTCCAGTTTTCCCTGACATCATCGGGAAGCCCGCTGATATTGTGCGGCGCAAACGTAAATCTGACCGTTTCGATATCCGGCAGACTGTCCTTCGGCACCTTGCAGTAATAATAAATATTCCAATCCTGATCCACATGGCTGTCTCGCCGGAAACCCTCCGGCGGATCCTCCAGCAGCAGATCGGAGAATAAGACATTCAGCGAGCCGTCCAGACAGTACTCCGCACCGCAGAATTCCCGCTGATACAGACCGTCGGGCATATATCCCCAGGCCGGATATGCAAAATACAGCACATCGTATTCCCCGAAGGTTTCCGCATTCAATCCCTGCGAATCGAAAAAAGCCTCATCATCTCCGTCCGGGCCGTACCCGTCAGTCGCATCTATGAGCGGCTGAAGATCGTCCATGCTGCGCAGAACCTGTACCGCGCCCTCCGCCGGCACCTTCGACGCAGAGACTTTTTTTCCGCCGAACTGTGCCAGAACCTCCAGCGGCACCGGTTCCCGCACGCTCGTTTCCGCGAGCATTTCCGCCGGCGTATGCTGCTCGGCGATCTCCGCCGCCGGACTGCTGACCGCTTCGTTTGCGTGATGAAGCGCATCTCTGCCGACCGACACGCCGATGACCAGCGAGGCCGCGACTGCGGTGCCGATGCCCGCCGACCATACGCGCAAATGGATATCCCTGCCGTGTGTCCGCTTTATGACCGGTTCGGTCAGAGGCGCACGCTTCTCCTGCCATTCATTGAATTCCGCGCGCAGATCGTCCGGCAGCTCGCCGATTGCCCTGCTGATATCGCGATCCTTCATAGTAACCCCTCCTCCTTCAGATAGACCTTGAGCTTCTCCTTGGTTCGTTTGAGGATCATCTTGATCTTGCCCTGTGAAGCGCCGTGCTGTGCAGCGATCTCCCTGATCGGGAGCATCGCATAATACCGCGCCAGAAAGACCATGCGGGCTTCCTTCGGCAATGTCCGGAGAAACTGCATCACCGCATCGTGCAGGGCGGTCTCCTCGGCCTTTTCTTCGATATTCTCATCCGATGCCAGATACGGTGCGAGGGTATCGAGATCCTCCGGCTTTGCAGCGCCGCCGCGCTTTTCCGCCTGCTTGGCAGAGAGCCGGTCGAGTGCGAGATTCCGCGTGATGCCGGAGACAAACGCCGTCAGGGAGCGCGGTGCCGCCGGCGGGATCGAATCCCAGAGCTTCATCAGCACATCGTTTGCGCATTCCTCGGCATCGCGTTCGTCGCCGAGAATGCGGAACGCGACGCTGCGGCTGAGCTTGCCGTAACGCTGCTCTGCGGCCGCGAGTGCGCGCTCATCGCGGTCACAGAACATTTGCAGGAGCCTTGCTTCTTCGTTCATAGATCGGATCCCTCCTTTCGGGATGTTCTGAATGCCCCCTCACTATATCTGACGGATTCCGGAGCGGAAAGGTAACAGATATCTGCATTATACCCGACAGGCAGCGGTTTGTCAACTGCCGCCGCTTGACAGAATACCTGCCGAATGTTATAATGAGGACAGCAGCCGATTATTTATACGGAAAGGATGTGTCAGATGAAAATACAGAAGCAGTTGACAATGTTTTTGCTGACAGCCGGAATGCTCCTGCATCCGGTTGGCATTCTGCCGGCGGCGGAAATATCCGTATGCGCTGCGGATACCGTCTCCGGCAGCTGCGGCACGGCGCTCACATGGACGCTCGATGCGGAGGGCACACTGACGGTCTCCGGAACGGGCGCGATGCCGGACTGGTATTCCGCAGCAGATGTGCCGTGGTTTGCGCAGAGATCGCAGATCAGAAAAGCCGTGCTCGGAAACGGTGTCACAAGCATCGGCGAGGATGCATTTTTCTGCTGCCGGAATCTCTCCGCGGTCGAAATACCGGAAAGCGTCACACACATCGGATATAAGTCGTTTTATTTCTGCACCGCGCTGACGGATCTCACAGTATCTCCGGACAATCCGGTTTACAGTGCCGCGGACGGCATACTGTTCGACAAAGCGCAGACCGCGCTGATCGAATATCCCGCCGGAAAGCAGGAAGCAGCATACACGATTCCGGATCATGTCACAAGCATCGGTGATCACGCATTCGGCAACAGCGTCGGCCTGACCTCGCTGACAATTCCGGAGAGCGTCACGCAGATCGCGGAAACGGCATTCTATGACTGCGAAAGCCTGACGGATTTCACAGTCAGCCCGCAGAGTGCAGTTTACAGCGATGCAGACGGTATACTATATAACAAAGCGCAAACGGCGCTGCTGAGCTATCCGCGGGGCAGGCAGGAATCTGCTTATACGGTTCCGGCGGGCATCACGGAGATCGGAGACTATGCGTTTTCGTGTGCCGGCCTGACGGCTGTCACGGTTCCGGACGGCACTGTGCAGATCGGCAGCTCCGCATTCAGCGGATGCAAACACCTGACGGAGATCGTTCTGCCGGACAGTCTTGCGGATATCGGGGATTCTGCATTTTCCGGCTGCTCCGGCCTGACGGCTGTCACGCTGCCGGACAGTCTTACGCACATCGGAGACTCTGCATTTTCCGGCTGCTCCGGGCTGACCGCCGTGACAGTACCGGGCAGCACCGGGGAGATCGGTGCATATGCATTTGCAAATTGCAGCAGACTTGTAACGATCACTTTGCAGTCCGGTACGGAGCGCATCGGAGAAGCGGCATTCTCGCATTGCATCTGCCTTGAAACCGCACCGCTTCCGGACAGCATCACAAGCATCGGCAAAAATGCCTTTTCCGGCTGCTGCGCCCTCCATGTGGTCATCATTCCGGAGAATGTCAAAAGCATCGGAACAGGCGCCTTTTCCGACTGTCTGTATCTGCATGAGCTTGCCGTTGATCCGGTGAATGCATTTTTCAGCAGCTCCGACGGTGTTCTGTATGATAAAGATAAAACTACGCTGCTCCGCTATCCGATCAGCAAGAGGGTATCCGAATACCCGATACCGGAGAGCGTCACGCACATCGGCGCAGAGTCGTTTTCCCGCTGCACCCGTTTCACGGATATCACGATTCCGCTGGGCGTAACGGACATCGGGGACGAAGCATTCCGGCAATGCAGCGAACTGAAAAAGCTCCGCATTCTGAATCCGGAATGTGAGATCTTTGATTCGGCGGATACGATCCCGCAGGACACTGTGATCCGGTGCTTCGCGGATTCCCCCGCGCAGGCCTATGCGGAAAAATATCAGCGGCAGTATGTGATCATCGAGGGGACACCGGAAACCGAGGCCGCAAGAATCGTCGCCTCCGGCACATGGGGCGAAAATATCACATGGGAGCTGAACAGCGTCGGCAGACTCACGGTCTCCGGCAAGGGCGCAATGCCGGAGCGGGAGGATGCAAAGGATGTACCGTGGTATGAAAAGCACACGGCGATCCGCGAGGCCGTGATCGAAGACGGCATCACAAGCATCGGCAATTATGCATTCTATGAATGCCCCGCCCTGACATCGGTCACACTCCCGAATACGCTCACAGAGGTCGGCTTGTCGGCATTTCACAGATGCACCTGTCTGACGGCGGTCATACTCCCGAAAACCGTCCGGATCATCGGCAGTGACGCGTTCGCTGAATGCTGCGGTCTGACTGCGGTCAGAATTCCGGACGGCGTGACAGAGATCGGTGTCGGCGCCTTTGCCGACTGTGGCTCGCTGGCAGCGGTCACGCTCCCCGACAGCGTGACAAGCATCGGCTCATCCGCGTTTTCATATTGCAGCAGCCTGACATCCTTCACACTCCCTGACAGCATCACAGTCATAGAACCGTATACATTTTTCGGCGATAACGGACTGACGGATTTCATAATCCCCGATACGATCACAGAGATCGGCATGAGCGCTTTTGAATCTTGCACTGCGCTGCGATCCGTCACGATTCCGGCGGGGATCACGCGCATCGGAGAAAACGCATTTCAGGATTGCAGCAGCCTGACGGAGATCAAAGCCGATCCGCAGAATGCGTTCTTTTGTGATGCGGACGGGGTGCTGTTCGACAGGGAGAAAACCGCGCTGCTCTGCTATCCGGCCGGAAAGCAGGCGGATGCATATACCGTGCCGGACAGCGTCAATGCAATCGCTTCCGGAGCATTTTCAAATTGCAAAGCTCTGACCTCCCTGACGATCCCTGACAGCGTTACATACATCGGGGACAGAGCCTTCTCTGCCTGCTCCGGCCTGACCGGTATCACGCTCCCGCAGCGGCTCACGCACATCAGCGACAATACATTTGACAGCTGCACCGCCCTGACTGCGGTGACGGTTCCGGATCATGTCCAGTTTATCGGCAGCAATGCGTTTTACGGCTGCTCCGGCCTGACTGCGGTCACGCTCTCCGACAGCGTCACAGAGATCGGCGGCTATGCGTTTTTCGGATGCGAAAACCTGACTTCGCTCACGGTTCCGAAAAGCGTTGAGATCATCAGCTACAATGCGTTCACTGGGTGTGACAGCCTGACGGATATCACATTCCTGAATCCGGAATGCTCGATCTATGACTGGGAGGAGACGCTCCCCTATTACGCCGTGATCCGCGGCTATGCCGGTTCGACCGCGCAGGCGTATGCGGAGGAATACAGCCGGAAATTTGAAGTCATTGCGGAAACAGCGCCGCTGCAAGGCGATCCCGACGGCGACGGCGCGGTCACGAACAAGGATGCGCAGGCGGTTCTCGTTGCATATACGGAAAGCCTCGGCACCGGCAAGACCGATCTTCCGGATGACGCATTCAGGGCGGCGGATGTCAACGGCGACGGCAAGATCGGCGCGGATGATGCGCAGTATATCCTGATCTATTACACGGAGAACACGATTGCCGGCAATCCGGTCACATGGGAGGAATTGCTGCATCCGTAACCGCATCGCTTGACAGATCGTTTTGCAGATGATATAATGATACCGCAGGCGCATCGGCCTGCGGTATCTTTTTCAGGAGGTATAAATATGATGCATAACCATAAACGCGCGGCAGCTGTATTGCTGGCGGCGGGAATGCTGATGAGCGGGACGGGTGTTCTGCCGGTACCGGCCATGACCGTACAGGCGGCGGAGGTTGTCCATTCCGGCACCTGCGGCGACAATCTCACATGGACGCTTGACAGCGAGGGTACACTGACGGTCTCCGGCACGGGAAACATGACCGACTTTGAAAACAACCTTGATTTTCCGTGGAGCAATTATACTTTTCAAACCAAAAAAGCAGTCATTGAGGACGGTGTCACGAGCATCGGAGACCGGGCGTTTTACAGCTGCTATATGATGACATCTGTTACGATTCCGGAGAGCGTCACGAAAATCGGATTTGGCGCTTTTGATCTCTGCACAGGTTTGCAAGAGGTGACGATTCCGGAAAGCGTTTCAAATATCGGAAACAGTGCGTTTTTCGGCTGCGATGACCTGACGGATATCACAATTCTGAATCCGGACTGCGTGATCTATGATGACTCCGAAGCAATCTCCGACAACACCGTGATTCACGGCTATGCCGGCTCGACCGCTCAGGCATATGCGAAGAAATACAACCGGACATTCGAGGTCATCGGGGATGCGCCGGAAGCAGCGGTAATCGCCTCCGGCACCTGCGGCGAAAATCTCACATGGACGCTTGACGATGCGGGAACGCTGACGGTTTCCGGCACGGGAAACATGACCGACTATGCGGATGCTTCACCTGCGCCGTGGAAGGAGCAAAAAGAGAAGATCAAGGCTGCCGTGATCGAACCGGGCGTGACGGGCATCGGCCACAGCGCATTTGACGGCTGCAAAAATCTGGCATCCGTCACAATTCCGGAGGGCGTCACGAGCATCGCAGACAGTGCGTTCTACGGCTGCTCCGGTCTGACATCCGTCACGATTCCGGATAGCGTCACGGCCATCGAAAGACTGGCGTTTCAGGGCTGCTCCGGCCTGACGGCGATCAGCCTGCCGGACGGTGTCACAAGCATCGGCAATTATGCGTTTTACGGATGCTCCGGCCTGACAGCGTTCACGGTTCCCGAAAGCGTCACGGATATCGGGCAAAATGCATTTGCATTCTGCGGAAAGCTGGCAGAGATCACGATTCCTGCGAGCGTTAAAACGATCGGTCCGTGTGTGTTCATCGACTGCACCGATCTGAAAACCATCACCCTGCTGAATCCGGACTGCGAAATAGATTACAGTGAGTATACGAGAATGGTGCCGAAAACGACCGTGATCCGCGGCTATGAGGGCTCGTCGGCGCAGACCTATGCGGATTTCTTCGGCCAGACATTTGAGCCGATTTCAGCATCCGCGTCGCTGAACGGCGATCCCGACGGCGACGGCGCTGTCACGAATAAGGATGCGCAGACGGTTCTCGTCGCATACACCGAGAGCCTCGGCACCGGCAAGGTCGATCTGCCGGAGGATGCGTTGAAGGCAGCGGATGTCAACGGCGACGGCAAGGTCGGCGTCGATGACGCCCAGTATATCCTGATCTACTACACGGAGAACACGATCGCCGGGAAACCGACAACATGGGAAGATGTGATTCAATAATTGTTATTCGTCAATAAAATGTCCATAAACCGAAGTTTAGAAGTGTCTCCGACGGATTTATATTGGGGCTCCGCCCCAAACCCCGCCCAAGGGACA
>CAMOOV010000102.1 GCA_946621745.1 uncultured Ruminococcus sp. | reverse complement strand
AAGGGGCAATGTCCCTTGGGCGGGGTGGGTGAGTTTGCAAAGCAAACTCATAGCGAAGCGGGCGAGAGCCCCAATATAAATCCGTCGGAGACACCACTAAACTCCGGCTTGCATGAGCAGCACGGACAGGAGGGAGCATCATGTATATCCGTGACGGCATCACCTATGCCAGCGAGGAAGAATATCTGTTATCAGAGCCGGACCGCATTCAGGCGCAGGAGGAAAAGCACCGCGCCCGCAGCGGACTGCGCACGCTCATTGCCGCGCTGATCCTGCTGCTGCTCCCGTTTATCCTTTTCGCTGCACTCTGGCTCACCGAATTCAAACGCAGTCATCCGCAGCGTGATACGGAGGGATCATCATGTATATCAAGCTCATACAGCCCCGCATGATCAAGCGGCCGATGGACACGGACTTAAAGCTCCATATGGCGCCGCCGCTCGGTCTGCTGACGATCGCAAATATCCTGCGGGATCAGCACCGCATCAGCCTTGAAAACGAAAACATTGAACCGGTCTGCCTTGACGATCAGCCGGATCTCGTCGGGATCTCCGTGACAGTCGATACGCTGCCGCGTGCCATGCGCATCGCGAAGCACTTCCGCAGGCGCGGCATTCCCGTTGTCGCGGGCGGCATCCACATCACGACCGCGCCGGAAACGATCCCGCCGGATGCGTTCGATGCGCTCTGCGTCGGCGCAGCGGAGGGCACATGGCCGGAGATCGTCCGCGATGCGGAAAAGGGCAGGCTGAAGCCGGTCTACCGGTGCAGCGGAAAGCTGCGCGGCGAGGATATCGTCTCCCCGGCCTATGATATGATCGACCGGAGCAAATACCTTTTCACGAGCGTCATCCATACGAGCCGCGGCTGTCCGTTCCGCTGCGACTTCTGCTATAACAGCGCCGCCGCGCATCACTTCGTCAACCGCCCGATCCCCGATGTGATCCGGGAGATCCGCGCCGCCGGTACGCGGCATATCATGTTCATCGACGACAATTTCGCCGGAAATCCCAAATGGACAAAGGCATTCCTGCGGGAGATTCAGCCGATGCGTCTGAAATGGCAGGCGGCAGTCTCGATCAATGCCGCAAAGGATCCGGAGCTGCTCGATCTGATGAAGCGCTCCGGCTGCCGGAGCCTGTTCATCGGCTTCGAGAGCATCAATCCCGCCTCTGTGCAGAATGTCCACAAGGTACAGAATACCACGCAGGAATATGAGCAGGCGATCGAAGCGATCCACAGCCGCGGCATCATGATCAACGGCAGCTTCGTGTTCGGTCTGGACGGCGATACGCCGGAGACCTTTTCCGCGACCGTTGACTGGATCGTCCGGAATAAGATCGAGACCGTGACCTCGCATATCCTCACGCCCTATCCCGGCACCGCGCTCTATGCACGGATGCAGGCGGCGGGGCGCATCACCTCGCACGATCTTTCGCGCTATAACACGGCTCATGTCGTGTTCAGGCCGCAGGGCATGACGCCCGATGTGCTGTATCAGGGCTACCTGAAAGTATACCGCGATGTCTACAGCCTGAAAAATATCTTCCGTCGCCTGCCGCGGGCGAAGGATCAGCGCATGGGCTATCTGTTCTTTAATCTGCTCTACCGCAAATACGGAAAATTCACCGATCTGCTCTGCAAATGCATCACCTATAAACGCATGGGACAGATCGCCGCATTTGCAGCAAAATATGTCTGAAGGAGTGTCTGATATGATGCAGCCGTATTCACAAAACGGTTCTCCTAATCCGCAGCCGGCCATAAGGCCGAAATGGTTCCTGCAAAGCTATGACCGGATCTTCGCATGGCTCATGCTGCCTGCGGGATTCCTGTTTGTCCGCTATGTCATGTTCTATGCAGACGGCCTGCATACGACCGTGCTGTTTCTGCTGATGCACCTTGCCGGCAGCATCTATATCCGCAAGACCGGCAGCCGCCCGCAGCTCATGCACCGCCTGCTCAGTGCCGTCATCTGCATTTTCACTCTGTCATTCCCGCTGACGGCATCGCCGCTGCTGCACGGGCTCTGCGCAGCATTCCTGATCCCCGCGATGATCTGGCGCGTCCACAGCGTCTGCGGCGGAATGCCCGCCGTGACGCAGTATTTCCCGTTCGATCTCAGTGAATCGCTCCTGAGCGATCCGCTGCGGTATTATTCCGCCGGGACGCAGTGTCTCTCCGAATCCGGAAAGCAGTCCCGCACGGCCGGCACCGTCAGAACGGCACTGATCGGCCTGCTCGTGACGCTCCCGCTGACCGCTGTGATCGCGGCGCTGCTGGCAAGTGCCGATACCGGTGTGGAGCATATCCTGAACAGCCTGCTCTCCCGTTTCGGCGGAAATGCACTCTCGATCTTCTTGCAGATCCTGCTCGGCATCCCGCTCGGACTGTACTTTTTCGCCGCGCTTTACAGCGCATCGCAGCGCAAATTCCGTCAGTCGCATGACAATGCATATTATGAAGCCAAGCTCGCCGGTGCGCGGCAGATCCCGCTGCTCGCGGTCTGCGCCGGTGTCACGCCGGTCTGCCTGCTCTATCTGCTGTTCATCGCCTCGCAGATCAACTACTATCTTTCGGCATTCTCCGGACATCTCCCCGCAGACATGACCTTTGCGGAATTTGCGCGGCGCGGCTTCTTTGAGCTTTGCGCGGTCGCTGTCATCAATCTCATCCTGCTGCTCGTGATGAATCTCCTGACAAATCACAGCAGCGAAAAACGGCCTGCCGTACTGACCTTCTATTCCGCATTCTTCTGCATCGTCACGCTGTTCATCATCACCGCAGCGCTCGCAAAAATGGCGCTCTATATCGACGCCTACGGCCTGACGCAGAACCGCGTGATCGCCTCATGGTTCATGCTTCTGCTGGCACTGGTCTTTGCGGTGCTGCTGCTGAAGCAGTTCATCCGGAATATTCCGGCAGCGGTCATCCTTGCAGCCGGCGGAGCGGCGATGCTCGCCGGACTCTGCTTTGCGCGTCCCGATGCGCGGATCGCGGAATACAATATCGCACGCTATGAAGCGGGCACACTGGATCAGCTCGATGCGGCAAGCCTCTGCGCGCTTTCAGAGGATGCCTATACCGTCATGCTCCGGCATCCGGAAACGCTGGAGGCGGCAGGTCAGCTGGATTATGTCCTCAGCTGCGCACAGGAGCGCGAGCAGGAGATCCGCACACTGAACGGCCGCAGCAGCAATCTGCCGGCGCAGCTTCTGCTCCAGCAGCTCCATACCGATACCGGTCACGGCCTGCTGCTCAGGAGGGCATCATGAACGCGCGGGGCTTTGCCCGCACGGGCACGGATCTGCTCTGCGGGATCCTCGCGGGCGCGGCGGCAGTCCTGCAAAGCGCCGTCGCATTCGGCGGCAGGATCGGGCTCAGCATTGCGGCGGCAGTGATCGCCGTTCCGATCGCTGTCCTGCTCCTGCGGCATCCGGTCTGCTTACGCAGACGCCTGCGCAGCATCACGGCGCTCCTGACCTATCCGCTGACGGCATTTCTGATGATCCGGCTCGGCGGCTACGACGCAGTCTATGCAATCATCAATCCGGCATATGTCCGTGAATTCGGCGGGCCGAATGTCGGCGATGCGGGCGGACTGTTCCTGCTGTATTTTCCGGGCGCACTCATTCTTCTGCTGCTGGCAGTCCTGCTGGCGCGGGAATTCTCAAAGCCCGATAAACGATCGGAATCCACGGAGGAATCATCATGACACAGATCACAAAATCCCGCAGTCTGACGCGCAGTCAGACGGTCCGGCTCTGCATGGGCGCGGCATCCGTGCTGCTGCTCGGCACCGAGGTACTGATCGGGCTGTTCGCGCACGGCTGGATCCGCGATTACATCGGCGATGTGCTGGTCGTCATACTGCTCTATACGCTCTGGCGCACCGTCCTGCCAGAGAAGCCGCGCTACGGCTGGATCCTGCCGGCCGGACTGCTGTTCTTTGCATTCGGCGTGGAGCTTTTGCAGCTCTGGGGCTTCTGCGACAGATTCCACATCACTAACAAATTCCTGCGCATCTGCATCGGCACGGGCTATTCCAATTATGACCTGCTCAGCTATGCGGTCGGAATACTCCCCTGCTTTGTCTGTGAGTTTCTGCTGCGGAGAAAGGCGAAATGAAAGCGCGGGTATATCTTGCGGCGGCAGCGCTCGGACTGTCGGGTGCTGCCGGACTGAACTGCATTTTCATCTATGCATTTTCGTTTCCGGTCAGGCGGCATCCGTATGCATATCCGTTCTCGCTCACAGCCGGCTGTCTCGCGGCACCGGCGGCAATCGCTGCACTTGCCCTGCTGATATATTATATCACAAAACTGCCGCGCAGCGCAAGAGGGAAAGCAATCATCATCAGCATCGGCATTATCCTGCTTACATTTTCCGCAGGATTCTTCCTTTTCGCATATGCATATGAATTCGCAGCCGGCATCGTTCACCGGCTGGATCCGTAAGGAGGCAGCACATGACACAGGAACCGCAGCATCCGACAGAAACACCGGCAGCGCCCTATGACGGCGGCTGCTGCGTCCGCATTCTGCTCGGCTTCATCATAACTGCGGCCGCGGCCGTAGGCATCATCACGCTCGTTGTCATCGGCCTGACAATTTACGACAAAAGACCTGTGACCGTCGATACACAGACAAACGGTGCATACTGCGTCAGGCTCATTGCAGTCGGCAGTCCGGACTGGCCGTTCGGCTCGCAGAACGGCCGCGTTGTTCTGGAACAGGACGGGAGCAAGATCGCCGAGCAATCCTTCACACTGTCAAATGACGGCAAGAATATGGGCGCAGACAACTGGCGCGTCAGCTGGTGGGAGGACGGCGTTCTGGTCACGATCAGCGGCGAGGAGCAGCCGGATGAGCAGCTCATGCTCTACTATGCGGGTGGACACAAGGAACGCAGCAGAAGCTGAACTGTTTTCCCGTAATATTTTTGAGAAGGGCTTGCATTTTTCGGCGTTTTGCGTTATGATATTGATGTACCAATTAAATCTTGAAGAATAGATGCGCAGGATTTTTGTCGTGAGACAAGGCAGAAAGCCGCCGCCTTGCTGACGCAAGGCAAGGATTTCTAACGCAGTATCGCGGCAAAGTGACAAGCAGATATGTTCAAGAGATCGTCGTAACATCCATATCATTCAGCACCTATATGCCGAGAGCGTTCCGCAGCTGTGAGACGCAGTCTGAACGGCTTCTGCCAATGGCCTGCCATAGGATCTCACCGTTTTCATCCGCGATATTTAGAAAAATGCCGTCACACTGTCCCCAACTGTAGAGGATATGCCGCTTCCCGTTCAGATTAAAGCTGCATTCCTCGCCGGATTCGGCACAGCGCAGCAGCTCTGCGCTGTCTGCGATCTTTTGCGTTATTTTCTGCATAGATCCTTCACGACCTCTCCTGCGATAATCAGTCCGACAACCGACGGCACAAATGCAGTGCTGCCCGGAATATCACGGCGCTCCGTACATTTGTGCTGCGCACCCGGCGGACAGATACAGTGCGTCCGGCAGGAGATTGACATATCCTCGATCGGGCGGGTCGGCACTTCCTCAGAGTATACGACTTTGAGCTTTTTCACTTTGCGCTTGCGGCATTCGATCCGCATGACCTTGGCCAGCGGACAGACCTTTGTCTGATAGATGTCCGCGACGCGGAATGCAGTCGGATCGAGCTTGTTGCCCGCACCCATGCTGCTGATGATCGGGATATGCAGTGCCTGCGCTTTCATGACAAGTGCGAGCTTTGCCGTGACCGTATCGACTGCATCGACAATATAATCATACTCCGCAAACGGGAATTCATCTGCATTCTCCGGCAGAAAAAAGCATTTGTGTATCCGGATATCCGCATCGGGATTGATCTCTCTGATGCGCGCCGCCATGACCTCAGCTTTATATTGACCGACCGTTTTCCGTGTCGCGATGAGCTGCCGGTTGAGATTCGTCAGGCAGACCTTGTCATAGTCCACAAGGTCAAATGCGCCGACACCGCTGCGGACAAGTGCTTCACAGACATACCCGCCGACTCCGCCGATGCCGAATACTGCAACACGCGATTTTGCGAGCTTTTCCATATTATCTTTTCCGAGCAGAAGCTGTGTTCTTGAAAATTGATTCAGCATCTTATCCCTCCGAAATGATTTGCTCCAGGATACCGGTGAACTGTTCGATCTCATGTAGCGCCGTCAGATGCGACAGACTGATGCGCCATGAGCTGAGCGCGTTTTTCCGGTCATGCGAGATCGCCATGACCGCTCTGGAAGGCGTATTCGGTACAGAGCAGGCAGATTTTACGGAGACGCATACGCCTTTTTCATCGAGCTGTCTGCGCATCTCCTCGCCCTTGATGCCGCTGACCGAGAGATTCAGAATATGCGGCACAGCATTTTCGGGGCTGTTGATGCGAATGCACTCATGCTGCGCACAGTATGCACGCAGCTTCTGATTCAGCGCACGAACGGTTTGCAGCCGTGCATCAAACTCGCTGAATGCATATTGCAGCGCAGCAGAAAGCGCCGCCGCTGCCGGTGTATCCGGCGTACCGCTGCGGTAGATCGTCGTACTTGCGCCGCCGTGGATCAGCGGTTCCGGCACGATGCCTTTTTTCTTATACAGCACGCCGCTGCCTTTGAGCCCGTAGAATTTATGCGGCGCAAAGCTCGCAGTATCGGCATATGAAAGATCAACCGGTATCTTGCCGACCGCCTGTGTCGCGTCCAGATGCAGACGGCAGTTCGGGAAATCCTGCAAAATCTCCGCAATTTCACGCACCGGCTGTACCGTGCCGAGCTCACTGTCCACCGCACAGACTGCGCACAAAACCGTATCCTGCCGCAGCAGCGATCTCAGGTGTCCGAGGTCAGCCGTTCCGTCCGGCATGATGCTTACAAGGTCGATCTCCCAGCCCTGCTCCTGCAAAAAGGTCAGTGCGCCGCTGACGGAGCTGTGCTCCAGAAATGTCGAAATAATGTGTTTCCCGCGCCGCCGGTTTGCAAATGCGATGCCCTTGACCGCGAGATTGTTCGCCTCGCTCGCACCGCTTGTCAGAATGATCTCATCCGTGCCGATATGCAGCAGGTCTGCGATCTGCGCAAGCGATTGATTGATAATCGCCTTTGCAGCGAGCCCGGATTGATGTACGGAATTGGGATTTGCAAAATGTGACCTTGCAGTTTCCAGATACACGGATAACACCCGCTCATCCGGCGGCGTATCAGCGGCATAATCAAGATAGATCGGATGCATTTGTTTCCTCTGCTTTCGTTCCGCGGATGCTTCTGCCGTCATCATAATCATCGAGGAAGTGATGACAGTCGCTGCCGCGGTGATAGGAAATGATCGTTTGCAGATTGACATTCTCCACGCTGCGGAAAATGTTTTTATCGACAGCCGGATTGACAGCTCGGAGCTGTTTCAGCAGTGCTTTGATCTCCTGCCGCTTGGAGCCGCCGCCGCCGTTGTCGCACATGGTACAGTTTTCAGTGAACCGGCAGGCACACTGGATAAACTGCAAATCATTGTACTGCTTCCAGCGGATAATATCCGCTTCCCGCACGAGATACATCGGGCGGATGAGCTGCATTCCCTCATAGTTTTCGCTGTGCAGCTTCGGCATCATGGTCTGCACCTGTGAGCCGTAGAGCATTCCCATGAGGATCGTTTCGATCACATCGTCAAAATGATGCCCCAGTGCGATCTTATTGCAGCCGAGTTCCTTTGCGGTTTTATAGAGATGCCCGCGCCGCATCCGTGCGCAGAGATAGCAGGGGTGCTGATCGACCTTTGCGACCGCATCGAAAATGCCGGTTTCAAAGACCTGAACCGGGATCTCCAGCAGCTCTGCATTTTCGCGTATCTTCTGATAATTGATCTCGTTGTAGCCGGGGTTCATGACGAGAAATACGACCTCAAACGGGATCTTTGAATACCGCTGCAATCGCTTCATGCACATCGCCATGAGCATCGAATCCTTGCCGCCGGAAATACAGACAGCGATCCTGTCGCCCGCCTGAATCAGCTGATATTCCTTGATGCCCTTGAGAAACTTTGTCCAGATCTCCCTGCGAAATTTACCAACGATCGTAAGCTCAATGTTGTTTGGCATTTCGGTTCTGACCGGTCTTTCCGTCATAGCACGCACTCCTTTTACTATTCATATAGAAACAGTATGATTATAGCATACTCTGTGCTGTTTGTCAATCTGTTTTTTTGTATCGGTGCGCGAAAACCGCTTCCCGCAGGAGGGCGTCGCGCCGTCTGCATATCGAAAAACAAGCCGCATCTGATCGGCGGAAAATACCTGCTGCTTGCAGGGCTGCCTTCGCATTATTCTCCTATACCCGCAAACACGGCCGGAAGCAGTTGACTGCAAATAACATTGACACGGGATATGGTGTTCTGCATGAGCGTAGGATCCGCTGCGGATAGATACATCGGTAAATGATCGGAAATCTCATCAGATGCGAACAGCTCCCCATTTCGGGGAGCTGTTTTTAGTATTCACAATATTTTTGCCAAGCGCTTCTCCAATTTGCCTGACAGCAGCCCTGTGCCAATTAAGCTGCGGAGAATCGCTTTCATTTCGTCCGGCAATGCTTCTATTTCTTCGCTCTTCATTTGTTCCAGAATCACCAGCAGATCGGCGATTTCTGAAAGCATTTCGCTATCCATGATATCATGTTCCCGTCTATAATCATCCAGCATCTTCTCGACTTTTCCAAGTGTATCAGAGTTGGTGAGCTCAATTTCACATACTTCGCAGAACTTCGCAAGGAATGAAAGCGAACGCGCGCCGTGCGTTACGATCATCTTCGGACGCACCCCGCATTCCAGCATCCAGTCTGCAAGCTGCGAAAGCATCTCTCCGACGATCTCCGGATAATAGCCGTTTCCGAGAATTGCTTTTTTCAGCTTTGACGGAACGCCGGCCGTCAGCAGCAACGGCTGAAACACATCGCGGTCTATATGTTCATCGCGAACGGAATCGCTCAGTATGTAAATGCAGCTTTCCCATTTGCCCTTTTGCGGAAGCGCACGCAATGCTGCTGCCTTCTCCTCTGAAATCACCGGCCTTGCATAAGGAAACTCCGGTGCATCCGGCTTTTTCATCAGCGACCACTTGTATCCGTTTTCGTCCGGCGTCAGCAGCGGGATGACATTCAGTGTATCATCCAGACCGAGCTTCGTCTTTGAGACCGTTTTCAGTTTTCCGGCAACCTCATGTGCCGCCCGTAAAGCCTCTGCCAGAAGCCGGAAATCCTCCTTGGTTTTTATATGATCGGGCACAAGATAGCTTTTCATTTTCAGAAATGTCGGATAGCGCTTTTTTCCGTTGAATTTGATTGTATGTGCATCCCCGTATGCTTTTGCAGCATTTACAATCGGCGCAGGAATCTCGCTCTTATCTGTTAGTTCAAGCCGGAGACAATTCTGTGAGATCACAGTTGCAAAGGAATTTTCAAACGCATTCTGAATAATCTGATACAGTGACCAAAGGCCTTCATCGCCGATATATAATCCAAGAGCGATACATTCTCCGAGTGAGCCTGTGACGGAGCAGTATCCAATCTCACCGTTTGAAAGACATACAGCAAATATATCGGTATCGTTCAGTTTACTCCAGAGCTTATCACTGCGGTATTGAAACGCTGCCTCAAATACTGCATCGTCAATATCTGCCATTTCTGTTTTCTCCGGCGGAGGTGTCAGATTGGCTGATTGTACAATCGAAGGCGTGCACTGCTTACGGGCTGTCATCGTAATCGGCGGATACGATTCTTCCGGCTTATCATATTCGTCATAGTCAAAGTCCTCGTCAAAAACCGGATACTGTTCCGGCGGTTCGCCCTTCATGCGGACAATTTCCGATTCCTTTGTGGTTTCATCGAGGACCTGAAGTACCTTGCACTGGAACCGCCATTCATCTCCGAAATCAAACAGAAATTTGAAAGATTGCCCTTTGAAAAGGCGCAGCTTCGTCAGCTTGATCTCATCTGCAAACGGCGGTGTGTCATCATAGGGGGAATGATACACATTTCTGTGCGACCACCATTTGTCATCCATAAAAAAAGCGTACAGATGATCGTGATCGAATTCAAATGCCCAAAGAATTGTATCCGCAAGATCGTGCAGCGTCTTGTTGCCGGATATTCGCAGATGACGGTAGCAGCCTTTCCCGACAGATACGCTGATAATATAGGATATGTTTTTTTCGTAAATCCTTGATTTCATATAATCACTTCCTTATATTGATGTCCCAACTATCTCTTGAAGATATCTGCTTGTCTTTTTGCCGTG